>CAXTNN010000083.1:0-12782 GCA_964245545.1 uncultured Acetobacteraceae bacterium
CTGATGCTCAACGTGGTGGCCGGCGGCTCGCCAGGCGACCTGGCAGGGGACGGCATCAGCCTTGGCCATGACGAGCGTTACGAGCAGGCGGCCGAGTTCTTGCGCATCTTCCGTGGCTTCATGGGCGGCGAGACGGTCAACTTCACCGGCAAGTACCTTTCCAGCACGCGCGGCAGCCTGGTGTTTCCGCCGGTGCAGTCACCCTATCCGCCGCTCTACTTCGGCGGCTCCTCGGCCCCCGCGCGGCAATTGGCGGCCGAGCAGTGCGACGTTTATCTCACCTGGGGCGAGCCGCCCGCGATGGTGGCCGAGAAGCTGGAGGACGTGCGCCGCCGCGCCTCCCTGGTGCGGCGGAGGCTGCGCTACGGCATCCGCCTGCACTTCATCGTGCGCGAGACCGAGGGCGAGGCATGGGACGCCGCCCGCAAGCTGATCAGCCATCTGTCGGATGACACCATCGCCAGCGCCCAGGCCAAGCTCGCCGCCGGGTCGGACAGCGAGGGGCAGCACCGCATGCTGGCCCTGCATGGCGGCTCGCGCGAGCGGCTGGAAGTGGCGCCGAACCTGTGGGCCGGCGTCGGCCTCGTCCGCGGCGGCGCTGGCACGGCCTTGGTCGGCGATCCGGAGACGGTGGCGGCGCGCATCCGCGAATACCAGGCATTGGGCATCGACACGGTGATCGGCAGCGGCTTCCCGCATTTGGAGGAATGCTACCGCACGGCCGAGCTGCTGTTCCCGTTGCTCAACACCACGGGGGTCACCCGCCGCCTGCCCGGCGGCCCCGCCATCCTCACCGGCGGCGGCAGCCTGAGCACCGACCGGCTCCCTGCCGGCCCGGCAAACAGCGGGATCTAGCCCTCTCACGGTACTCTCAAACGGGAGTGCCACAAGGCTGGGTCGGTCAAAGTGGCTTCCCTCACCCTCTCCCGCTTGCGGGAGAGGGCTTTTGCGGCCGCAGAGGTCCATTCCGCAGGGGACAACCACCGGACGCGGCAAACGCCGTCGCGCCACGCACACGAAACTTACTGGACTAACTGAGTTAGTAGTTCATAGCCGTGGCACGAATACAATTCAGGTCACCCAAGCTGCACAGAGGATGACCTAGAAAGGGTCGGCGCCATGAAGTTTGCAGGTCAGTCGGATGGCTGAGCCGTCTCAATCCGAATCAGCTAAGGTTGATGACACCGGGTCATCGGGCGCCAAACCGGACTTTGCCAGTGGCGACGCTGCCCAGAGAACAAACCTGATCGTCGGCATTGGAGCCTCAGCGGGAGGCATCGACGCTCTAAAGACGTTCTTTGCGAAGGTTTCGACCGATATCGGCATGGCCTTCGTGGTCGTGCAGCATCTCGACCCAACCTATGAGAGCGCGTTGCCGTCGATCATCAACGGGTGTTCGGCTCTGCCGGCGCAGGTAGCGCAAGAGGGAGAGTTGGTCGCCTCAAACCGCATTTTTGTCATACCGCCGGATACGATCCTTACGATCAAGGATGGACGGCTGCGTTTGCGCAGTCCCGCGCCTGCACCCGCGCGCCGCGTGTCCGTGAACACATTTCTGGTTTCGCTTGCCGAAGACCAACGAGAAAATGCCGTCGGCATCATCCTGTCCGGCTTCGGCAGCGATGGAGCGCTGGGTATGGCAGCGATCAAGGAGCATGGCGGGCTGACGCTCAGCCAGGCTGAATTTGATCACCAAGCCAAGCGCGGCATGCCGCAAAGCGCCGCATCGTCCGGTTTTGTGGACCATGTGCTGGCGGTGGAGGACATGCCGCAAGCCCTGCTTGACTACCGGAATCACCGGGCGATTTGCGACTCGCACAAAGGCCCGGACGGCGTGCGCGAGGACCTGCCGAGTTTCCTGGCAACGATTTGCGCGGTGCTGCATTCCCGGCTTGGGCGGGATTTCAGCAACTACAAGACGGGAACATTGATGCGCCGTATCCAGCGGCGGATGCATGTGCTTCAAACCGACGAGGTGGCAGACTACGTCCATCAATTGCGTTCTTTGCCGCACGAGGCGGAGGACCTGTTTCGCGAATTGCTGATCAGCGTCACACGGTTTTTTCGCGACCATGAAACATTTGACGTGCTTGAGGCAAGAGTTATCCCCGAACTCCTTGCCAGCACGGAAAGCAACGACACGATAAGGCTGTGGATTGCAGGCTGCGCCACCGGCGAGGAATCCTACTCTATCGCCATTCTCCTGCATGAAGCACTGTTCCGGTCCGACCTTCACCGCCGAGTGCAGATTTTTGCCACGGACGTGGACGACCGCGCCATCGCTGTCGCCCGTGCCGGTCTCTATCCAGGCACGATTGCAGCGGATATCGCGCCTGAGCGACTAGAGAAGAATTTCGTGAGAGAAGATGGCAGCTATCGCGTTGCTAAAGAGATACGCGAAATGTGTCTGTTCTCGGTGCACGACCTGGTAAAAGACCCGCCGTTTTCGCGCATTGACCTCATATCGTGCCGAAATCTCATGATCTACTTTGGGCCGCCACTCCAGCAGGATGTGATCTCGACATTCCATTATGCGCTTAAACCAAATCGCTATCTTTTTTTGGGACGCTCTGAAAGCATAGCGTCCCAGACACAGCTCTTCGAGCCGATCGACAAGCATCACCGGCTGTATGCCAGGCGCGATACGGCGGCCAAGCTCCCTGCCTTCTCGGTGCCAAACTCGTCTGACCAGCTTGCGCCGCGGCGGTCCCAGGCCTCGCCAGCGGGGGAGATTGATCGTCGCGCCGCCCGAACGATGGCTCGGTATGCGCCGGCCTTCATGGTGGTGAACCGGCAATCCGATATTCTGCGGTTCTCTGGGGACACTGCGAGATTTCTGCAGCCCGCGACGGGGGTTGCGAGTTTGCATCTGTTCAGCATTCTTCACCCCGATTTACGTGGTTTGGTGAGAACGGCGCTGCGGGAAGCAACTGCGACTGGCGAGCGTGTCGTCAACGAGACCGTCAGTATTCAGGTTGGGGACCGGGATGAACCGGTAAACCTGATCATTGAGCCGTTAGCGGGCAGCGGCGAAGCCGGATTGTTCGTGATCGTGTTTCAAGAAGCGGCCCTAAGCGCGCCGAGCCATGCGCCGGCACTGGCAGCGGCATCAACCGACACGGACACCTTCGACGCACTAAGCCGCGACTTGGCTGCCGCCAGGGAGCGCGTTCGGACTCTATCCGAGGAGTTGGAAGCGACCAACGAGGAGCTGCAGTCCTCCAATGAAGAGTATCTGTCTGTCAACGAAGAGCTGCAATCGGCCAATGAGGAGCTGGAGACCTCGAAGGAGGAGCTGCAATCGCTCAATGAAGAGCTGCAAACAATCAACGCGGAGCTGAATACCCGCAACGAAAGCTTGGTGCGCTCGAACAGCGATCTGGCCAACCTGTTCGACAGCACGTCCATTGCAACGCTGTTCCTTGATCGGGACCTACGCATCCGCCGGTTCACGCCCCGGCTGCTGGACTTGTTCAGCCTTCGGGAGGGCGACGAAGGGCGGCCGATCTCAGATATCGTGACAAGCCTCAGCCAGGACGGCCTCGGGGATGACGTTCACCATGTTTTGCGGACGCTTGTGGCGCGCGAGCGGGAGGTGACGATTGCGGATGGGATGAGCTTCCTGATGCAGGTACGCCCCTACCGCGACCTAAACAACGTCATCGACGGGGCGGTGATCACCTTTGTAGACCTGTCTGAGCGCAAGCGGCACGAGCAGGCTCGGTCACGGCTGGCGGCAATCGTGGAGTCTTCGCAGGACGCGATCGTGGGCAACGATTTGCATGGCACGGTGGTGAGTTGGAATGCCGGGGCGGAGCGGCTGTTTGGCATCCAAGCGGCCGATGTCGTGGGCCGGCCGCTGCCAGAGTTGGTGAAAGACGGCCTGCCTTGGGACTGGGCGGACATGCTGGACATGCTGGAGCGGGGCGAGCGGCTTTCCGTGGTTGAATGCGCGGGCACGGCCAAAACCGGCGAGCCGATCGAGGTGGCCGTGACGGTTTCGCCCGTGCGGGAAAGTGACGGGCAAGTCACTGGCGTCTCCCTGGTGGCGCGCGATATCCGCGCGCGCAAGGCCGCTGAGGAAAAGGCGGCCTTGTTGCTGGGCGAACTCGACCATCGGGTTAAAAACATTCTGTCAATCGTGTCGGCTGTCGTCTCGCAGACGCTCAAAACCAGTCTGTCGCCTGAACACTTCGTCATTGAGGTAGAAGGCCGTATCCGCGCGATTGCAGCGGCGCATAGCCTGCTGACGACCGCGGGGGAAGGCACCGTCTCCATGCATGCCATTCTTGAAACCGAGTTGGCACCCTATGACCAGGACAGCGGCAACGTCTCCATTGAAGGTCGAGATTTGGCGCTGACACCGAAAGCGGGCTTGGCGCTGGCGATGGCTGTGCATGAGCTTGCGAGTAACGCGGCAAAATACGGTGCGCTGTCAACCGCAGCAGGTCAGCTCGCGATCGAGTGGCGCGCGGAAAAAGGCGGGGACACGCCGTTTATGACCTTGAGTTGGTCTGAAACGGGCGGTCCCGTGGTCGCGCCGCCCACGCGGCGAGGATTTGGGACCACCATGATCGAGCGGGCGCTCGCCCATGAGCTCGATGCAGAAGTCAGGCGAGACTTTGCACCCACCGGCTTGCGCTGCACCATCGTTGCCCCGCTCACGGCGGAGTTCGGACGGTTGTTCTCTCCAGGGGAGAAGGCGGGATCATGACGGGCGTGGCCAGCCTAGCCGGGCTTCGTATTCTGGTGGTCGAGGATGACTGGGCTATCGCCGTGTTCATCGAGGACGCGCTGCGTGATTTCGGGTGTGTCATCGTCGGCCCCGCAGCCAAGCTGGAGGTCGCGTTGCAATTGGCGACCGATGAGCTGCTGGACGCGGCTGTTCTGGACGTCACGATCCGGGGCGGCAAAGTGTATCCGGTGGCGGAGCGCCTGCGCGCCCGCGGCATCCCGTTCGCGTTGGCGAGCGGTTACGGCGATTGGTCGTTGCCAGAGAATTTGCAGGGCCAGCCTCGGTTAACCAAGCCGTTTACAGCTCAGGAGCTGACGAAGCAGGTAGAGGCAATGTGCAAACGGCCGCAGGCAGGAGGAGAAAGGCCTGCTTTATCCGCCTGAGGGTGTCAATGGTTCGATGGCGCCGGGGTGCGTCCATTCCTTCTCGAGCAGGTGGCGGAGAGTGCCCGTGCGATCCTTGGCTTCCTTCATGGCCGCCGTCCACTGATCGGCGGTTTTCTCACCTCCTGCTGCCCTGGTTTTGTCGGCCATCTGGCGGCATAGCTCCCCACGCTCGCTGAGCGACCGCATCGCAGCTTCCAGCGCGGTTTCCAAAGCGGCAAACTGCGCCGCCACCATCACCTCCGCCGTGTAGATGTGGCCGATGTGACAGCAGAATTGGGTGAGCGAACCAAGTTCAATCCGGCGCAGGGCGCCCCCGCAATCCGGGCAGTTAATCGCGACGGGATGATCTGATTTGTAGTCTGCGGTCATCTCCCTTCTCCGGCTACCAGGCACGGTTGACGTTGTGTCCTGAGCGATCAACGACGGGTCGGACACGAGCGAAATCAGCAACGCGGGCAAGCCTTTCAGGGTTGTTTGATGGTCCACCTGGGCATGCTGCAATGCACTGCGGGGCATGCTCGGGTTTACGGCATCGTCCGGGCTTTGCACGATCACCGTGCCGCCACATCGCTTCACCTCAATGAGACCGGCCGTACCATCGTTCAGGCCGCCCGTCAGAATAACCCCGATGACCTCGGATCCGTGGGAGCGTGCGGCACTGCGAAACAGCGGGTCGATGGCGGGGCGTGCCCAGTTCTCACGCGGACCACGGGTCAGCCGTATGTGGGTGTTTTCTATCGTTAGATGGTGGTCGGGGGGCGCCACATAGATATGGCCGGACTCAATCTGCTCGCCATCCCTGGCGTGGCTCGCGTGCAAAGGGCTTGAGAAGTTGAGCAAGGAGGGGAGCTGACTTTTATGCGCGCCGATGTGCAGCACGACAAATATTGCAGCCGGGAACCCGAGTGGTAGCCCAGCCGCGAGCGACCGGATCGCGTCCACTCCCCCTTCCGACGCCCCGATGACGATGATGGCTGGCATTCTAAACTTCCATGCCCCCGGACCTTAACTCTCATCCAAACTGTCAACGGAGCATCGAAGTGACAAGCATCTCCATTCAGATGCCGAACTGCTGATAACTCCAGCGTGTCGAGCCAGGGCCGTGCCCCCATGGCCTGTGCGGCGTAGACGGCAACTGAGCAGGTTGGCGCGTGACCGGGCGCAGGCGCACGCCTGAGGACCTCGCCTCACACATCCACCTCCTCCACCGCTATCTCCCGCGCATGCTCCTGGATAAACCGGAAGCGCAGCTCGGGTTTGCGCCCCATCAAGCTCTCCACCAGCTCGCTGGTCTGGCTGCGGTGTTCCGGCAGCGCCACCACCTTCAGCAAAGTGCGGCGCGCCGGGTCCATCGTGGTCTCGCGCAGCGTGGCGGCCGGCATCTCGCCCAGGCCCTTGAACCGGCTTACCTCCACCTTGGCCCCCGGCTTGAATGCCTTCATCTTGCGTTCCCGGTCGGCGTCATCCATCGCGTAGACCGAGCGGGCGCCCTGCGTCATGCGGTAGAGTGGGGGTTGCGCCAGGAACACATGCCCGGCGCGCACCAGTTCCGGCAGCTCACGGTAGAAGAACGTCATCAGCAGGCTGGCGATGTGCGCGCCGTCCACGTCGGCGTCGGTCATGATGATGATGCGGCCATAGCGGAGCTTCTTCAGGTCGAACTGGGCGCCGACGCTGCAGCCGAGCGCCTCGATCAGGTCGCGCAGCTCCTGGTTCTGACGCAGCTTATCCACCGAGGCGCTGGCCACGTTCAGGATCTTGCCCCGCAACGGCAGCACCGCCTGCGTTTCCCGCCGCCGCGCCTGCTTGGCCGACCCGCCCGCGCTGTCCCCCTCCACCAGGAACAGCTCGGTCTCCGTCATCACCTCGCTGGTGCAGTCGGTGAGTTTGCCGGGCAGGCGCAGGCGCTTGGTGGCGGACTTGCGCGCCACGTCACGGTTTTCGCGCCGCCGCAGCCGCTCCTCCGCCCGCTCGATCAGTGCGGTCAGCAGGTTGTCGGCCTGCTGCGGGTTGCCGCCGAGCCAGTGGTCGAACCGGTCCCGCATCACGGCCTCTACCAGGCGTGCGGCGTCCGGGCTGGTGAGCTTCTCCTTGGTCTGGCCCTGGAACTGCGGGTCCCGCACGAAAGCGGACAGCTTGCCCGCCATGCCGCCGGTTACGTCCTCGGCGGTGACCTGCGCGGCACGGCGGTTGTTGCGCTGGTCTCCCCAGGCACGCACGCCCTTCAGCAGCGCCGCGCGGAACCCGGCCTCGTGCGTGCCGCCCAGCGGCGTCGGCACCGTGTTGCAGTAGGAATGCAGGAAGCCGTCGGCATTCTCGAGCCATGTCAGCGCCCATTCCGCCCGCCCGCCGGTGCGGCCATCCTCGCGCGCCGGCAGTTCCGCCTCGCCGGCCCAGATTTCCGGGATGGTCATGGCGGTGGCGCCGATATCCTCGGCCAGGCTGTCCCGCAGCCCGCCGGGAAAGTGCAGCAGCGCTTCGGCCGGCACGTCGTCCCGCCCCGCCAGCAACGCCGGGTCACACGCCCAGCGGATCTGCACGCCGCGGAACAGGTAGGCCTTGGAGCGGGAGAGCCGGTAGAGCCGGGCCGGGCTGAACTGCAGCGCGGCAAAAATCTCCGGGTCCGGCTTGAAACGGATGGTGGTGCCGCGGCGGTTCTGCACCGGCCCGGCGTTCACCAGCTTGGTCACGGGCTTGCCGCGGGCATAGCTTTGGCGCCACAGCGTGCGGTCGCGCGCAACCTCCACTTCCAACCGCTCACTCAGCGCGTTCACCACCGAGCTGCCGACGCCATGCAGCCCGCCGGAAGTGGCATAGGCGTCGCCGCCGAACTTGCCGCCGGAGTGCAGGGTGGTGAGGATCACCTCGAGCGCACTCAGTGTCTTGAACTTGGGATGCGGGTCGACTGGGATGCCGCGGCCGTTGTCGCGAATGTTCAGCCAATTGCCTGGCTGCAACGCAACGTCAATCCCGGTGGCATGGCCCGCCACGGCCTCATCCATGGCGTTGTCGAGGATTTCCGCGGCGAGGTGGTGCAGCGCGTTGTCGTCCGTGCCCCCGACATACATGCCGGGCCGACGCCGCACCGGCTCCAGCCCTTCCAGAACCTCGATGTCTTTGGCTGAGTAGCCGTCTTGGATGGGTCCCGGCTTAGGCTTGGGCCCCATCTTGGCCCCACCGCCGAAGAGATCGTTCATGGTGTGTTCCCGTGTGTCCCGGAACACTAGTGGTGTGAGGGAGTCGCGGGCAAGCCTCCCCTCCCTCTTCAGCCAGAGGGAGGGAGGGGAGGAGGAGCGCCGGGCCTATTGGTCGGTCGGGAACGTCTCGCTGGCCGAACGCTCCTGCGTATGGGCTTCGAGGAACCAAAGCTGCTTGTCGATCCCGCGCGACACCTCGGTGAACAAATCGGCCGTGTCCGCGTCCCCCGCCTCGTCCACCTCGTCGATGTTGTCGCGGATGGCATTGGCCACCGTCGCATACCGGTCAATCAGCGCATGGATGTGGTCGCTGACCTGGTAGATATCCACCGGATAGGGCTTCAACGCCGTCTTCTTGCCCACTTCCTGCACCGTCCCGCGCGCCGTGCCGCCAAGCTGGGTGATGCGCTCTGCCATCATGTCCACATACTCGTCCTGCTCGTCGCGGAACTTGTCGAGCATGAGGTGCACGCCGATGAACTGCGGCCCTTTCAGGTTCCAATGCGCCTGCTTGGTGATCAGCGCCATGTCGATCGCATCGGCCAGCCGGGCCTGCAACAGCTCGATCGACACCGCTTTGGCGTTCTGGTTGTTCTTGGTGTGGTGCATGTGCACACCGCCCTCGGTCTGGTCGGACGGCATCTTCTGACGCGAAGCACTGGCCATGGAACACTCCTATTCTTGCGCGCGGACAACGCGGCCCAGTGCTGGGAGTTCGGCCCAACCGATCAGCCGCGTGCCCGATGAATGTCATGGGTTACGATGCCATGCTCCCCCACCGGCATGGTCAGCCACTCGCGCCGCGCTAGCGTGGTGCGGGTGTCGCGCAGCCCCGCCGCCCAATGGTCGCGCATGGAGGACTTGCTGAAGTCGTAATCCTTGGCCTGGCCTTCAAACGCTGCCTGCTGGTAGATCAACTGGAGAATGTTGATCGCCGGCAGCAGCTCGAGCCGCTGTTTCAGCGCCCGCTCCTCATCGCTGAGCTGATCGTCCGGCAGCCGGTTCAGCAGCGAGCGCATTTTCACCCGCAGCCCATGCAGTTCGCGGTAGTGGTCGGTGGTCAGCCGGGTGCGGGACGAGTACTGGATGTCTTTCGAGCGCCCAAGCACCTCGGCCATATCGCGCGGCACAGTGCCGCGTGCGCTGAACAGGTCCACCTGGAACACCAGCGCGTTCTCGCCGTCGATATGGGTGAGCAGATGCTGCAACGGCGTGTTGGACACGATGCCGCCATCCCAGAAATAGTCGGTGCCGATCTGCGTCATGGGAAACGCCGGCGGCAGCGACGTGCTGGCTATCACGTGGTCCAGCGTGATGGTGGTGCGGGCATTGTCGAAATAGGCGAAATTGCCCGTCGCCACATCCACCGCACCCACTGCGAACCGGATTTCACCACTGTTGATGCGGCCGAAATCCACCAGCCGCAGCAGTTTTTCCCGCAGCAGCGCCGGGTCGTAGAACGCAGTCGCACCCTCCGACCCACGCGGGCGCAGCCAGGGCGATGGCATGTTGGGCGTGAACATGCCCGGCTGGCCCAGCGATAGGGTGAGGAACGAGGACCAAAGGTTATGCAGCTTGCGCAGGTCGTCTCCGCCGGGCAGGAAGCCCCAGACCGGCCGCAGCGTGATCACGCGCCAGAACTCCTGCAGCGCCGCCAACCGGTCTTCAGGCGCGTTGCCCGCGATCAGCGCCGCATTCACCCCGCCGATCGACACGCCGGCAATCCAGTCCGGCTCCAGCCCCGCCTCATGCAGCCCTTGGTACACGCCGCCCTGATACGCCCCCAGCGCACCGCCGCCCTGCAGCAGCAGGCTGACCCGGTCGCACCCGGCGGGGCGCCACGGCCGATCGGTTCTGGGAAGCGGGCCTGCATCCATGCGTTCGGTCTCCAAACCGGTGAGCCAGGTGCCTTGTTGCTGCGTTGGGGCGCCGGTCGCAAGATGCTGCCGGCGCCATGGAGGGCAGGGCATGAGTTTGAAGGGCAAGGCGGCACTGGTTACCGGGTCAACCAGCGGCATCGGCTTGGGCATTGCGCGGGCCCTGGCCGCCGAGGGCGCCGACATCATGATGAACGGTTTCGGCGACCCAGCCGCCATCGAGCAGCTTCGCGCCACCTTGGCGTCCGACCACGGCGTGCGCGTGCTGCACGACGGTGCCGATGTCAGCCAGGCCGCCCCGATTGCCGCCATGGTGGCCCGCACCGAGGCGGAGCTCGGCCGGCTTGACATCCTGGTCAACAACGCCGGCATCCAGCACACCGCTGCCATCGAGGCGTTTCCGTCCGAACGCTGGGACGCCATCATCGCCATCAACCTGTCCAGCGCCTTCCACACCCTGCACGCCGCCATTCCCGGCATGAAGCGGCGCGGGTGGGGCCGGATCATCAACATTGCTTCCGCCCATGGCCTGGTGGCGAGCCGGGAGAAGTCCGCCTACGTTGCCGCCAAGCACGGCATCATCGGCCTCACCAAGGTGGCCGCGCTCGAACTCGCCAATGACGGCATCACCTGCAACGCCATCTGCCCCGGCTGGGTGCGCACGCCCTTGGTGGAGAAGCAGTTGGACGCCCGGGCCGAGCGTGAAGGCCGCAGCGTCGAGGAGGTGACGCACGCGTTCCTGACCGAGAAGCAGGCGATGGCCAAGTTCTCCAGCCCTGAAGGCATCGGCGCCCTTGCTGTCTTCCTCTGCTCCGACGCAGCCAGCACCATCACCGGCGCCCCCGTTTCCATCGACGGCGGCTGGACCGCCGCCTAACTCTTTAAGCCGTCAAAGCCCTCTCCCCGTGGGAGAGGGCTGGGTGGGGAGCAGACAGCCCCGGGTGAGGAGCTTCGCCCAAAGCCGCCCTCCCTTGCCGAACACCTGTCCGGCGCCCGACCACGTCCCCGATCATCACCAGGGTCGGCCCCCCGGTCGACCAACCCGGCGCTTCTTCCACCAACTGGTCCAGCGTGCCCTCCAGCAAGCGCTGTGCTCGCGTCCCGCCGCGCTCGATCAGTGCCGCGGGCGTCAGCCGGTCCAGCCCCGCCGCTATCAACCCATCCCGCAGCAGCGGCAGGGTGACGATGCCCATGTAGACGGCGATTGTCCCGCCCCGCGCCAACTGGGCAAAGTCCAGGTCCAGCCGCCCATCTTTGGTGTGCCCGGTGGCGAAGGTGACGGTTCGCGCCGCGTCCCGGTGGGTGAGCGGGATCGCCGCCTGCGCCGCGCAAGCCAGCGCCGCCGTCACGCCGGGCACCACCTCGAACGCAATTCCGGCCGCCGCCAGCGCCTCCACTTCCTCGCCGCCGCGGCCGAACACGAACGGGTCCCCGCCCTTGAGCCGCACCACCTTACGCCCTTCCCGCGCCAGGCGGACCAGTAGCTCGTTGATGCCCTCCTGCGACAGGCAGTGGTTGGCCCGCGCCTTGCCGACATAGATGCGCTCGGCGTCGCGGCGGGCCATGTCCAGCACTTCATCGCCCACCAGCCGGTCATGCACGATCACGTCTGCCTCGCCAAGCAGCCGGTGCGCGCGCAAGGTCAACAGGTCTGCCGCACCAGGGCCGGCGCCCACCAGGTAGACCATGCCCGCCGGGTCGGGAGTGCCGGTGATCTCGTGTGCCAGCTCCACCCGAGCCGCGTCTTCCTGGCCGGCCGCCACCAGGTCACTTACCCGGCCGGTCAAGGCGCGTTCCAGCATGCGGCGGCGCAGCACGGTGGAGGGAAAGCGGGCGCGGATTTCTGCCTTGAACTCGTCCACCAGCGCCGCCAGCCGACCGGACGCGGGCGACACCGCCGCCTCGATCTTGGCCCGGATCAGTCGCGCCAGCACCGGTGCAGCGCCCCCCGACGAGACTGCAATGGTGATTGGATCGCGGTCCACCACGGCCGGAGGGATGAAGCTGCAGAGCGCCGGCTGGTCTACCACATTCACCGGGATGCCCCGCGCTCCGGCGGCCGCCACCAGCGCTGCCAGTTCCGCTGCATCCGCCTCGGCGCCGATCGCCACAGCACAGCCATCCAACAGACCCGGCGTGAACACTGGCGAGCAGACGACGGCAGCGCCGCAGCGCTCGAGCGCCTCGGCCTTGCGCCGCGCGGCTTCACCATCCCCTACCACGAGGGCGCGGCGGCCCTGCAAGTCCATGAAAATGGGGAAATGGCGCATCCGTTGGTCCTTGGCTGGCGCTGAACTCGGCTTTGTTATGGGGCTTGCCGAGGGGTGGTGCCATGCGTTTTATGGTCGCCAAGGTGTTTGAGGCGCTTGACCGTGCAGGCGTGTTCGCCTAGATCAGGTTCGACCGGCGACGGAAACTCTCTTGCTTCCTCGCCGCGCGTCTAGTAAACTCTTCGGCCTGCGCTGAGGAGGCGCCAGCCAGCAAATTGGATGCTGAGCCCGTTATGCGGGTGGCAGCTTTGTTTGTTGGGTGTTTGTTCCTTGACAATTGTATCGGTATTGGAAGAGATAAGTTGGCGGCGTCTTTT
>CAXTNN010000084.1:0-6546 GCA_964245545.1 uncultured Acetobacteraceae bacterium
CGACTATGCCGCCTGGGTGTCGCGCATCACGTCGATCGACAAGATCATCAAGACCGACGCGCCGGAGCCGACGCTGCTCGAAGGCGAGAGCTTGCGCCGCCGCCAATTGGCGATGGGCATGACGCTGGAAGAGTTGGAAGTGATCCTGCACCCGATGGTGGAGGATGCGGCCGAGGCGGTCGGCTCCATGGGGGACGATACGCCGATCGCGGTGCTGAGCGAGAAATACCGCGGGCTGCACCACTATTTCCGCCAGGCGTTCAGCCAGGTCACCAACCCGCCGATCGACAGCCTGCGCGAGACCCGGGTGATGTCGATCAAGACCCGGCTGGGCAATCTCGGCAACGTGCTGGACGAGACGGCCGAGCAGTTGGACCTCCTGCAGCTCGACAGCCCCGTGCTGTCCAATGCCGAGTTCGCGGCGATGCAGGACTATATGGGGCACAATGCCTGCGTGATCGACTGCACCGTTCCCGTGGTGGATGGCGGCATCGACCTGCGCGGCGGCATCGACCGCATCCGGCGCGAGGCGGAGGAGGGGGTACGCGCCGGCTGCACGCACGTCATCGCCACCGATGAGAACGCCGGGCCGGAGCGGGTGGGGATGCCGATGATCCTGGCGACGGCCGCCATCCACACCCACCTGGTGCGGTCCTCGCTGCGCACCTTCACCAGCCTGAACGTCCGCTCGGCCGAGTGCGTCGACGTGCATTGCTTTGCCGTGCTGATCGGCGTCGGCGCCACCACCATCAACGCCTACCTGGCGCAGGAAAGCATCGCCGACCGGCAGCGGCGCGGGCTGTTTGGCGCCATGACGGCAGGGGACGCGGTCCGGCGCTACAAGAAGGCGGTGGACAAGGGCTTGCTGAAGGTGATGTCCAAGATGGGCATCTCCGTCATCTCGTCCTACCGCGGCGGCTACAACTTCGAGGCAATCGGGCTGTCACGGGCTCTGGTGGCGGAGTTCTTCCCCGGCATGCAGTCGCGCATCAGCGGCATCGGCATCCCAGGGATCGCGCGCAACGTGTTGGCTTTACACAAAAATGCGTGGGACCGCGACGCCATCGCGCTGCCGGTCGGCGGGCTTTACAAGCTGCGCCGCCGCGGCGAGACCCACGCCTTCGAGGGCAGCTTGATCCATACGCTGCAAACTGCCGTCAGCAACGACAGCTTCCAGACCTACATGCGCTACAGCGAGGCGGTGCGCCGCCAGCCACCCGTGGCGCTGCGCGACCTGCTGGACTTCACCGAGGGGCACACGCCCATCCCGGTGGACGAGGTCGAGAGCATCACGCAAATCCGCAAGCACCTGGTCGCCCCCGGCATCTCGCTGGGCGCGCTCGGGCCGGAAGCGCATGAGACGCTGGCGATCGCGATGAACCGCATCGGCGCGCGGTCGGATAGCGGCGAGGGTGGCGAGGACCGCGCCCGCTTTCACCCGCGCAAGAACGGCGACAACGCGAACTCGGCCATCAAGCAGATCGCCTCGGGGCGGTTTGGCGTCACCGCCGAGTATCTGAACGCCTGCCGCGAGATCGAGATCAAGGTGGCGCAGGGGGCCAAGCCGGGCGAGGGCGGCCAAATCCCCGGCTTCAAGGTGACGGAGATGATCGCCAAGCTGCGGCACGCCACTCCCGGCGTCACGCTGATCAGCCCGCCGCCGCACCACGACATCTACTCGATCGAGGACCTGGCGCAGCTCATCTACGACCTCAAGCAGATCAACCCCGAGGCGTATGTCTGCGTGAAGCTGGTGGCGCGCTCGGGGATCGGCACGATCGCGGCGGGAGTGGCGAAGGCGAAGGCGGATGCGATCCTGATATCCGGCCATTCCGGCGGCACGGGGGCGGCGCCGCAAACCAGCGTGAAATACGCCGGGGCGCCGTGGGAGATGGGGCTGACGGAGGCGCATCAGGTGCTGATGCTGAACCGGCTGCGCCACCGGGTCCGTTTGCGCACCGATGGCGGCATCAAGACCGGGCGGGACGTGGTAATCGCCGCCATGCTGGGCGCCGAGGAGTTCGGCATCGGCACGACCAGCCTGGTGGCCATGGGCTGCATCATGGTGCGCCAGTGCCACAGCAACACCTGCCCGGTGGGCGTCTGCACCCAGGACCCGGTGTTGCGCGCCAAGTTCGAGGGCACGCCGGAGAAGGTGATCAACCTGTTCTCGTTCGTGGCCGAAGAGGTGCGCAACATCCTGGCGACACTCGGCGTGAAGCGGCTACTCGACGTGGTTGGGCGGACGGACTACCTGCGCCAGGTGAGCCGGGGGGCGGAGTGGCTGGACGACCTCGACCTCAACCCGTTGCTGGTGCAGGCCGATCCGGGGCCGCATGCGCGCTATTGCACCGAGGGGCGCAACGAGGTGCCGGAGACGCTCGACGCGCAGATGATCGCCGATGCGGCGCCGCTGTTCGAGCGTGGCGAGAAGATGCAGCTCCAATACAACATCCGCAACACGCACCGGGCCATCGGCACCAAGTTCTCCTCCCGCATCACCCGCCAGTTCGGCATGGCGGCGCTGCAGCCGGATCATGTGACGGTGCGGCTGCGCGGCTCGGCGGGGCAGTCGCTGGGGGCGTTCGCGGTGCAGGGGCTGAAGCTCGAAGTGCTGGGTGACGCCAACGACTACGTGGGCAAGGGGCTGTCGGGCGCCACGGTCGTGGTGCGGCCGGCGCCCTCCTCGGCGCTGATCAGCCAGCACAACACCATCATCGGCAACACGGTGCTGTATGGCGCCACGGCGGGGCAGTTGTTTGCGGCAGGGCAGGCAGGCGAGCGCTTCGCCGTGCGCAACTCGGGGGCGGACGCGGTGATCGAGGGCTGCGGCTCCAATGGCTGCGAGTACATGACCGGCGGCCGCGTGGTGGTGTTGGGCGGGGTGGGGGACAACTTCGGCGCCGGGTTCACCGGCGGCATGGCGTTCGTGTTCGACCCGGCGGACCAATTCGCCGCCCGCACCAACCCGGAGACGATCGAGTGGCAGCGTGTGGCGCACCCGCATTGGGAGGGGGTGCTCCGCGGACTGGTGGAGGCGCACGTGCGCGAGACCGCGAGCCGCTTTGCCGCCGGGCTGCTGCACAACTGGGCGGACACGCTGGGGCAGTTCTGGCAGGTGGTGCCGAAGGGGTTCGCGAAATACCTGGAGGCGCCGCTGACGCTGGAGGCGGAGGAGCGGCGGGCTTGAGTTCAGGGCGTCAGTCCGGTCCTGCGGCGGCCGGGTCAAGCCGGGTGTGAGTTGGCGCGGCTCGGGGTGGGTGTCATAACGCCGGGCCATGCGATTGCTCTACCACCTGCCGCTTTCCCCATACGCCCGCAAAGTGCGGCTGGCCC
The DNA here is from genome assembly GCA_964245545.1 of uncultured Acetobacteraceae bacterium. Taxonomy (GTDB): domain Bacteria; phylum Pseudomonadota; class Alphaproteobacteria; order Acetobacterales; family Acetobacteraceae; genus LMUY01. The sequence continues at coordinate 3,337 of CAXTNN010000084.1, forward strand.
TGGCCGAGAAGCGGCTTGGCTTCGAGTTGCGGGGGGAGAAGCCGTGGGATCGGCGGCCCGCCTACCTGGAGCTCAACCCGTCGGGCTCAATCCCGACGCTGGTCGAGGAGAACGGGCTGGCGGTACCGGATTCATCGGTGATCTGCGAATACCTGGACGAGGCCTACCCGGACACGCCCATGCTGGGCCACACGCTGGCCGAGCGGGTGGAGGTGCGGCGGCTGGTCGCCTGGCTCGACGGCAAGTTTGCCCAGGAAGTGACGCGGAACCTCTACGGCGAGAAGGTGATCAAGCGGCTAGCCGGCGCGGGGCACCCGGATGCAGCGGCGCTGCGGGTGGGCTTTCTCAACCTAAAGACCCATTTGGCCTATATCGGCTGGCTGGCGGAAACGCGGAAGTGGCTGGGCGGGAACGCCATGTCGCTGGCCGACCTGGCGGCCGCCGGGCACCTGTCCACGCTGGACTTCTTGGGCGATGTGGACTGGGGCGCGGTGCCGGCGGCGCGGGATTGGTACGCACGGATGAAGTCCCGCCCATCGTTCCGGCCGTTGCTGGCGGACAGGATGATGGGGATCAGCCCGCCAGCGCATTACGCAGACCTGGATTTCTAACTGGCCAGCATCCGCCTCACTGCGGCGCACATGTCGGCAGGTGAGTAGGGCTTGGCGAGGTACATGGTGCGGGTGCCGCGGACGTCCGCAGTATCAGGCGCACCGGTCATGAAGATCACCGGCAGGGTGGGCCGGACTTCGCGAGCGCGGGCGGCGACGGCGTGGCCATCCATGCCGCCAGGCATCTGGATGTCGGTGAGCAGGAGGGTGATGGCTGGATCGTCTTGAATAAGGGCGAGGCCATCGTGACCGTTTTCTGCCTCGAGCACGTCGTAGCCCTCGTCCATCAGCACCTCCAGGAGCGTGAGGCGGATGAGGAATTCATCTTCCACAATCAGGATCTTAGAGCGGGCCGGGCCAGCGGCCGAGGGTAAGTCCGACATGCGGTTGGTAACGCCTCCTTCCTTGGTCCGTTGCGCGAGTGGTGCGGGGTGCAACCATCATGCGCCAGATCGGCAGGCGTTACATCACCGAACTGTGATAAAATGTCGCAACCTGCGCAAATCAGATCTCGATGATGCGGCCGATCTCGACCACGCCGCTGCGGGGCAGGCGGACGAAGCTTGCCACGCTTGGCACGTTGCGGAGCATGAAAGCGTAAAGCCGCTCCTGCCAGACTGGCAAAGCGGGACCCAGCGCGCGGTGGACCACCGACTCGTGCCCGACATAATACGTCACGTCCTCCAGCGGCAGGGTGCAGCCATGCACGCGCGCCTGTTCCAGCAGGCTTGGGATGTCGGGGCGTTCCATGAAGCCGTAATGCGCGATCAGACGCCAGAAGTCCGGCGCTGCTTGGGTGAGTTGGACCCGGCGGCCCGGTTCCACATACGGGATGCTCTGGGTGACGCAGGTGACGGCGATCAGGTGCTGGTGCAACGCCCGGTTATGCTTCACGTGCCAGACCATGACCGGCGGGGTGTCCTGCGTGGCGCGGGTGAGGAAAACGGCCGTGCCGGGCACCCGGGGCACGCCGCCGGCAGCGACTTTGGCAAGGAACTGCTCAATCGACAGCATGCGCTCCCGCAGGGCGGAGGCGACGGCAGCGTTGCCGCGGTGCCACACGTCCATGACACCCCAAACCAAGGCGCCAAGCACCAGCGGCACCCAACCGCCTTCCAGGATTTTCAGGCTGTTGGAGGCAACAAAGCCCGCATCCACCACAAAGAAGAACCCAGCCACGGCAGCCGCCAAGGGCAGGCTCCAATGCCAGATCTCGCGCATGGCGATGAACAGCAGCACGGTGGTGAGCAGCATGGTGAGGGAAACGGCGATGCCGTAGGCCGCGGCCAAGTTGTCGGACTTCTGGAACGCCAGGGCGAGCCCCACCGTGACCAGCATGAGCAGCCAATTCACCACGCCCACGTAGATCTGGCCGTAACCTTCCTTGGAGGTCTGGGTGATGCGCAGCCGGGGGAACCAGCCAAGCTGAATGGCCTGCCGGGTCATGGAGAACGCGCCGGTGATGATGGACTGGCTGGCAATGATGGTGGCGACCGTGGCCAGCAGGATCAGCGGCAGCAGCAAGGGCTTGGGGCAGAGTTGATAGAAGATGTTGTCCGCGACCGGGCCGCCGGCGAGCAGCAGACCGGTCTGGCCGGCGTAGTTCAGCACCAGCGCGGGCAGCACCACGGCGAACCAGGATACCCGGATCGGGGTGGCGCCGACATGGCCCATGTCGGCATAGAGCGCTTCGGCCCCGGTGACGCAGAGGAACACGCCGCCAAGCAGCAGGAAGCCCCCCTTGCCGCCGGACAGCAGGGCGTGGATGGCATAGCGCGGGTCGAGCCCGGCGAGCACGGCCGGATGCAGTGCGACGCCGTACACGCCGAGCAGGCCGATGGCCACGAACCAGAGCGCCATCACCGGGCCGAACAGCTTGCCGATCCGTGCTGTGCCGAGCGGCTGGATGGCGAACAGCACGAGCAGCACGGCGACCGTGAGCGGCAGGATGTAGCGGGTGATGCTGGGGGCGGCGAGTTCCAGCCCTTCCAGCGCGGACAGCACGGAGATCGCGGGGGTGATGGCGCCATCGCCATAGATGAGGGCGGCGCCGAACAGGCCCACGGCGACGATGAGCGGGCGCTTGGCGTGCTTGACGCCGAGCAGGGACATCAGCGCGAGGATGCCGCCTTCGCCGTCATTGTCCACCCGCATGACGCAGACGACGTATTTGAGGCAGGTGACGATAACCAGCGTCCAGACCAGCAGCGAGAGCAGGCCAAGGGCGAGCGCCGGGTCGGGGCGGCCGCCGGCGAGTTGGACCACGGTCTTGAGGGTGTAGAGCGGGCTGGTGCCGATATCGCCGAAGACGATGCCAAGCGCGGTGAGGGCGAGGCCGGTGGAGAAGCCGCGTTTGCTGGGCGGGGCATCCGCCGGCGAGAAAGCTGCGGCAGTCGCGATGTCGGCGCTGGTCGGGCTGGTTTGCATCGGGACCCCGTGGTGGCTGCTGCTTCACCCCTAACCAGGGCAGCCGTTCGAACGCAAGGCGAACGTGGTCACAGTCTCGCCGTGAGGTGAGGGGATGAGCGGCCTGACAGCGTGCGCCGCGGCCCCATGTGAGCGCCATGCTTGTGTGGATGGAAGACTGATGGCGGCCAGT
>CAXTNN010000084.1:6556-10784 GCA_964245545.1 uncultured Acetobacteraceae bacterium
CGGCTCGCGGCGTTCCTGCCCCATGCCGGCCGGGATTACGCGGCCGGCCGCAACACCGACCTAGGTCCGGAGCAGCGGGACAACGTCTCGGTGCTGTCGCCGTACTTGCGCTACCGGCTGATCACCGAGCCGGAGGTGGTGGCGGCAGTGGGAGAGCGGCACGCCGGGATGGCAGCCGGCAAGTTCGTGCAGGAGGTAGGCTGGCGAACCTACTGGAAAGGCTGGCTGGAGCTGCGGCCGGCGGTGTGGGCGCGGTTCCTGGCCGAGCGAGACGCGGCGCGGGGGCGTGGGGCGGGGTTGGCGCAGGCGGTGGCGGAAGCGGAAGCGGGCGTGACCGGGATCGAGGGGTTCGACGATTGGGCCCGCGAGCTGGTGGCGCATGGCTACCTGCACAACCATGCCCGAATGTGGTTCGCCTCCATTTGGGTGTTCACCCTGGGCCTGCCCTGGGCGCTGGGAGCAGACTTCTTCTTGCGCCACCTCGTGGATGGCGACCCGGCGTCCAACACGCTTTCCTGGCGCTGGGTGGCGGGGCTGCAGACGCCGGGCAAGACCTACCTGGCGACGGCGGACAACATCGCCCGCTACACCGACGGGCGGTTCCACCCGGTTGGGCTGGCGACACGCGCGGTGGCGCTGCGGGAGGACGCGCCGCTGCCCAAGCCGCGCGCTTTGCCGGAAACGGCGGCGGCGCCAGGGCCCGTGTTGCTGCTGATCCATGGGGAGGATTTGTCGCCGGAGAGCCTGCTGCCGGAGGGACTGGAGGTGCACGGTGTGGTGGTTTGCGGCGGGGTGGAAGGCTGGCCCTGGGGGGACAAGGCGGGAGCGTTCTTACAAGGCGCGGCGGCGGACTGCGCCAGCCGGCTGCGGGATCGGTTCGGTTGCGATGTTGCGTGCATGGAGGCGGCGGATGCCGCGGCGGTAAGGACCGCGGCGACCAAGGCAGGGGTGGACGTGGTTTGGACGCCCTATGCCCCCGTCGGCCCAACCGCGGACTGGCTCGACACGCTGGCAGCGGAGCTTGCGGAGGATGGGATAAGGCTGGCGCGGGCGCGGCGGGATTGGGACGCCCAGCTTTGGCCCTTCGCGACCAAGGGCTATTTCCCGTTCCGCGAGCAACTGGAAGACGTGGTGGCGGAGAAGTCCAGGGCCTGATCCGTGCGCTACCCTTTGGCGGCCAGCCTACCCTTGCTGGGCAGGAATGGAATGACATTGGCCCCTTTTTGGATCACGTAGATCATGGGACCTGATGGCTTTACCGCTGAAGACGCCAGCGGCTTGCCGTCCGCCGCCACATCGCAACGGCTGGCGCCGGGGTTGTGATCGGTAGGTCTCGTTGTTGGTTCTTGCTCGTTCACTTGATCGCTCCTAGCAACAGACCCGTCTTGCTTGCCACAAGCACCGACATGGTTGCCAGCAGGGCGAAGAGCAAGCTCAGCAATAGGCAGACGATAGCGTAGGCGCGGTAGGTGTAGCGCCGCAGCGTTAACGCACGATTATATGGGATTACCTCGGCATAGTCTCGAAGGAGCTGCTGCTGCAGGTCGAGGCTCACTGCCCGGTCAAGCTCCTCCCCGACCAGCCCGATCTGCAGGTAGTAGGCTTGCAGAGCCTCGGCGCGCTGTAGCTGTGCCGTTTCTGGGCCGGCTCGCTGATAGCTCAATCGCCGCGTCGCTGCGGCAAGGAAGCCGAGCACGGCGGTGCCGAGGGCAGCAGCAATGGCGAGCAGCACGGCTGCAAGGAGCACTGGCCACATGCGGGCCAGCACATGATGGTTCAAAGGCTGCCTTGCCGCGGAAGGAACCCCTTTCATCAGGCTGTCCAGGCGGGGAAGCTGGCCCACCGCGTATTCGATCGCGGCGATCACGAAACCCAGCGCACTGGCGAAGAACGGCAGTGTTCGGTGCACGTCCTCTTCGGCACCAACCTCCTGCCGGTAGATATCCTGGAACGTCGCGATCAGAAGCCCAGCGGTCTCGGCGCCCAAAGACACCTGCTTTGGCGACGACGCCGGATTGCTCATTGCGGGACTGGCACGCCAACCCGGTTTGGATTGCTGCTCATGCCGGACGGCAGGCGGCCCGCTGGCGGACCAGCGCCAGCACGGCGCGGGAGAGCGGCATCGGCACCCCCACCCAGTCCGACATTTCCACCACCGCGCCCAAGATCGCCTCGATCTCCAGCGGACGGCCCAGCTCCAAATCCTGCAGCATGGACGTCTTGTGCGCCCCCACCTCGGCGGCGCCGGCGATGCGCTTGTCCACGTCGAGCGTGAAGCGGACGCCCAGCGCCTCCGCCACCGCTTGGCCCTCCAGCATCAGCGCGCGGGTGACGGCGCGGGTGCCGGGGTCTGCCGTGATCACGTCGAGCGTGGCGGTGGTGAGCGCGCTGACCGGGTTGAACGCCATGTTGCCCCAGAGCTTGACCCAGAGCTCGTCGCGGATGCGCGGCCGCACGGGCGCTTTGAAGCCGGCCGCGATCAGCAGGTCTGCCAGCGCTGCGATGCGCTCGGAGCGCTCTCCCGCCGGCTCGCCCAGGTTGAAGCGGTCGCCATAGGTGTGGTGGATCACGCCAGGGGCGGTGATGGTGGCGGCGGGATAGATGATGCAGCCGATGGTCTGAGCGGGGGGGAGCGCGTCCCACAGCGCACCCGCCGGGTCGACGGCATGGATGCGGCGGTCTGCAAACGGGGCGGGCAGGCCGTAGGTGTACCACCAAGGGACGCCGTTCACCGCCGCGATGATGGTGGTGTGGGGGCCGATCAATGGGGTAAGCTGCGGCAAGGCGTGTTCGAGCGAATGGGCCTTCAGCGTGATGAGCAGGTAATCCTGCGGGCCGATCTCGCCGCCATGGGCCACTGCGCGGGGCCGGGCGACGATGCGCTCGCCGCCGGAGTGCAGCACCAGGCCATCCTCTTGGATCGCCGCCAAGTGCGGGCCGCGTGCCACCAGGGAGACGGGGGTGCCGGCGGCTTCGAGCCTGGCAGCCATCAGGCCGCCGATGGCGCCGGCGCCGAACACGCACAGGCTGGGCATCTACGCGCCTAAGCCAAGCTTGGCGGCCAGGCCGATGCGCTGCACCTTGCCGGTGGCTCCCTTGGGGATATCCTCGCGGATCAGGACATGGCGAGGCACCTTGAAGGCGGCCAGCTTGGACCCGGCAAAGTCGCGCAGTTCAGCCTCCGTCACGCTGTGGCCGGGGCGGAGCACCACGACGGCGCCCACCTCCTCGCCCAGCTTGTCGTGGGGGACGCCGAACGTGCAAGCCTGCGCGACGGCCGGGTGGTCAAGCAGCACGACGTCGATCTCTAGCGGGCTGACTTTCTCGCCGCCACGGTTGATCTGCTCCTTCAGGCGGCCGGTGAGGAACAGGTAGCCCTCTTCGTCGAGCCGGCCCTGGTCGCCGGTGCGGAACCAGCCCCCCGTGAAAGCGGTTGCGTTCGCCGCCGGGTTGTTGGCGTAGCCGGGTGTGACGTTGGGCCCGCGGATCACCACCTCGCCGGTGGCGCCCTGAGCCAGCAGCGCGCCTCCCTCGTCCATGACGGCGATCTCCGGCCCGGCGGCAACGCCCACCGCGCCCGGCTTGCGAGGGCGCGGCGGCAGTGGGTTGGCGGCCATCTGGTGCGCCGCCTCCGTCATGCCGTAGGCCTCGATGACGGGGGCGCCGAACACGTCCTCCAGCTCGGCCATCACCTGCGGCGGCAGAGAGGCGGAAGAGGAGCGGATCAGGCGCAGCCGGGCGGCGCGCGCCCCCTCATGGTTGTTGCGCATGCGCATAAGGATCGCCTGGTGCATGGTGGGCACGGCGGTGTACCAGGTTGGGTGCTGCGAGGCGAGCCAATCGCCGAACTTGAAGGCGTTGAAGCCCGGGGTGCAGCAGACGGCAGCGCCCGCCGCCAGCGACGCCGTGACGGCGGCGATCAGGCCGTGGATGTGGAACAGCGGCATGATGTTCAGGCAGGTGTCAACCGGGCTGAGCGCCAGGGACTGGGCGATGTGGCGGGCGGAGGCGGCGACGTTGGCATTGGTGAGCGGCACGATCTTGGGGCGGGCGGTGGTGCCGGAGGTGTGCAGCACCAGCGCCGGGTCGCTTGGCTGGGGCAGGCGGGCCGGCGTGATGCCAGATTGCTCATTCAGAGTCAGCTTGGCATCCTCCTGCAGCAGCAGCTGCTGGGCAGCAGTGACCTCTGCAGCTGCACCTGCACATGCAGGGATGCTGCTCTGAGATG
>CAXTNN010000084.1:10794-12776 GCA_964245545.1 uncultured Acetobacteraceae bacterium
CGGGCCGGCTCTGTCGTGACGGCGCCAGCGAAGGTGCGCAGGTGGAACAGGCCGGCGGCCGCCTCGCCCGGATGCAGGGTGAGCACGGGGATGGCCAGGCGCTCGGCGGCGGCGGCGGCCGGGCCGGTGTCGCCGGCGGCAAGCACAATGGCGGCAGGCTGCAGGTCGGCCAGGTAGAACTCGAACTCCTCCGCCTTGTAGGCCGGGTTCAGCGGCGCGGCGCAGCAGGTGGCGGCGACGGTGAGGAAGGCGGCCGCCATCTCCGGCCCGTTGGACAGCACGATGGCAACGCGGCTGCCGGCGTCGATCCCGGCCCCGTGCAGCACCTGCCGCACCTCCTGCGCCAAGCCGCGAAGCTGTGGGCCGCTCATCCAGGGGCGGTCCGGTGCGCCGATCACCCGGCCGGCGGCGGCTGTGGCGATGATGTCCCAGATGGTGTCCGGCATGGTGTCTCCGCGCGCTCCACGATGGGTGAGCGGGCGCAGCTTAGGGGCTGCGGGTGCGTGCGGGAAAGCCGCAAAGATTGGCCCCCTTGCCAAAGCCGGTGCGGGATGCCGTAGCATCGCCCCACAGGACGCGGTTTGGGGGCAAAAACGGCCATGTCAGGAAGCAACGAGCCTTACTCGGTGATCTACGCGTTCGGCGACAGCCTTTCGGACGCCGGGGACGCCTACCTGCTCACCAGCAGCACCGCCGCGGCGGCGCTGAACGGAGCGCTCGGCCTCGGCATCTCGCCCGAGCCGGTCAGCCCGCCCTACGCGCAAGAGAGCTACCCCGCGGCGTCCGGGACGGGGACGGTGGCGGCGGACGTATTCAGCAACGGGCCGGTCTGGGTGCAGGACCTATCCACCGATCTGGGGCTCGGGCAGCTTGGGCCGGCCTCGCTCGACATCGGCGCCAGCACCTTGATTGCCCTGCTGACCAGCCAGGCAATCCCGGCGGCGCAGGCCGAGGAGGCGGCGGCCGCACTGGCATCCTTGCTCGGCACCGGCGGCCCGGGCGGAAGTATCCCGCTGGTGAGCGGCGCGGCGAATGGGACCGATTTCGCCATCGGCGGCTCGGTGACGGGGGTCACGCCGGTCAACACCGGGCCGCAGGTGGCGCTAACCGACCTCGATGCGCAGATCGCGTATTTCGAGACGGCAGTGCCGCAGCCGCAGGCCAACGCGCTCTACACGGTGTGGAGCGGGTCGAACGACCTGCTGAACCTGGTGGAGAGCTCGGGATTTGCCGCCCTGACCAGCGCGCAAGTGGTCACCGACGTGCAGGATTCCGTCGCCAACGAGGTAGGCGCGGTCCAAGCCTTGGTCGATGGCGGGGCGCGAAACGTGCTGGTGCTGACGGTGCCGGACCTTGGCGTGATACCGGCTTTGTCAGGCACGGGGCTGGCGCAGGCCGGCACGATCGTGGCGACCATCTACGACAACGACCTGACCAGCGCGCTGCAGAGCAGCAATTTCGGCACCGCCAAGGTATCGGTGGAGGACACGTTTGCCTTCCTCGACAGCGCAGTCAGCGACCCGGCGCAGTATGGCCTGAGCAACGTCACGCAGGCGGCCTATACCGGCAGCTTCAGCGCCGACACCGGCACGCTGGCCAGCAATCCGGACAGCTACCTGTTCTTCGACATGATGCACCCGACGGAAACGGCGGACAGCGCCCTCGCCCAGCAAGCGCTATCCGCGCTGGAGGCGGGCCCGGTCACGGTCGGGGGTGGCGCCACCTGCTACCTGCACGGCACGCGGATCGCCACACCCGGCGGCGAGAGGGCGGTGGAGGCGCTGACCGAGGGGGACCTGGTGCTCACCGCTGGCGGACAGAGCAAGCCGGTGCGCTGGGTGGGGCGGCGCAGCTTCGCCGGGCGCTTCCTGGCCGCCAACCCGGCGCTGGACCCGGTGCGCCTGTGCGCCGGGTCGCTGGGCGAAGGGCTGCCGCGGCGGGACCTGCTGGTGTCACCGGAGCACGCCATGTTGCTGGACGGC
>CAXTNN010000085.1:0-12712 GCA_964245545.1 uncultured Acetobacteraceae bacterium
CCACGACGCCGGGGCAGGGCTGGATGGCGGGCTGGCCGCCTGGCAACGCGCCGGCCAGCCGGGGGAGGCGGGCGAGCCGCCGGCGGCAAGCCCCCAGCCCTTCACCCCGCGGCTGCGCGCCGAGCGGCTGCGCGGCTTGGCGGACATGCGCGAGACGGCCGCGCTGGTGCTGGATGCGCGGGCGCCGGCGCGTTTTGCCGGATCGGCGCCGGAACCACGGCCGGGCGTGACCGCCGGGCACATTCCCGGGTCGGTGAACCTGCCCTACTCGCAGCTTCTCGATGGCGAAGGGCGGTTCCTACCGCCGGACGCGCTGCGCGAACGCTTGGCCGCAGTGGGGGTGGACGGCTCCCGCCCGGTGGTGACCAGTTGCGGCAGCGGCGTCTCCGCCACCGTGCTGACTTTGGCAATGCGCCGGGCCGGCTTGCCCGAGGGCGCCGTGTATGACGGCTCATGGGCCGAGTGGGGCGCCGACCCGACCACGGAAAAGGAGACTAGCTGATGGCCGACGACGCGCCGAGCGTGCCCAAGATGTCACCGCAAACCCGCCTGTCGCATACCGGGCGCGCCGGCACCAAGATCCAGGGCTTCGTCAACCCGGCGGTGCATCGCGGCTCCACCATGCTCTATCCCAGTTGCGCCGAGCGCATCCGAGCGTCCGAGCAGCATTTCGGCCGCGGCCCGCTCTATGGCCTGGCCGGCAATCCGACGCATCACGCGCTGGAAGACATGGTGGCCGAGATCGAGGGCGGCACACGCTGCCAGATCGTCGGTAACGGTCTGGCAGCCGTGACGACGGCGCTGCTGGCCTATCTGTCCAGCGGCGACCACTGCCTGCTGGTCGACAGCCTCTACGGCCCGACCCGCACTTTTTGCGACGACGTGCTTACCCGCATGGGCATCACCGTCACCTATTATGACCCGGAGATCGACACGGCGGCACTGGCCGGGCTGATCCGGCCCGAGACGCGCGTGCTTTATCTGGAAAGCCCCGGCAGCCACACCTTCGAGGTGCAGGACACCCCCGCCCTCGCCGCCCTGGCGCATGAGCGCGGCTTGGCGGTTCTGCTCGACAACACCTGGGGCATCTGCTCGTTCCAGCCTTTTGCCCATGGCGTGGACGTGTCGATCCAGGCGCTGACCAAGTATGTCGTCGGCCATTCCGACGTGCTGCTCGGCGCGATCACCGTTGCCACCGAGCGCGACTGGCACCGCGTGCGCGGCACCGCGATGGCCTTGGGCCAATACGCCAGCCCGGATGATTGCTGGCTCGCCCTGCGCGGCGCCCGCACGCTGGGGCTGCGGCTCGATCGGCAATTCCAGTCGGGGCTGGAGGTGGCGTCCTGGCTGCAGGCGCGGCCGGAGGTGGCGCGCGTGCTGCACCCTGCCTTGCCCGGCGCACCCGGGCATGCGCTGTGGCAGCGCGATTTCACCGGCGGCTGCAGCTTGTTCGGGGTCGAGTTCCAGCCGGACATCACGGTGGCGTCGATACATGCCATGCTGGACCGGCTGGCGCTGTTCGGCATCGGCGCCTCCTGGGGCGGGTTCGAGAGCCTGGCCATCCCGACCACGGGGCAGATCACCCGCACGGCGAGCGCCCGGGGCTTCACCGGCCCCGTCGCGCGCTTCCATATCGGCCTGGAGGACCCGGCGGACCTGATCGCCGACTTGGCCGCCGCGATGGAGGGGATGCGTGACCGCTTCTGACCTTCCCATCCGCTACAACGCCCGCGGCCTCGTGCCCGCCATCGCCCAGCAGCATGACACCGGCGAAGTGCTGATGATGGCGTGGATGAACGCCGCCGCCGTGGCTGAGACGCTGGCGACCGGCCGCGTTTGCTACTGGAGCCGCAGCCGGGAGGCATTCTGGCGCAAGGGCGAGACCTCCGGCCAGGTGCAGCAGCTCCGCGAGCTGCGGATTGACTGCGATGGGGACACGCTGCTGCTGCTGGTGGAGCAGACGGGCGCCGCGTGCCACACCGGGCAGCGGTCCTGCTTCTTCCGGGCGGTGCGGGAGGGCGCACTGGAGACGATCGCAGCGCCGCTGGCCGATCCGCGGGCGCTATACGGCGCTGATGGTGGTAATCGCGAGCGGTAGCCTGCCGTAAAGGTGTGGGAACGGATCCTGGCCCTGCTCGCTACGCTCCCACTGGATACGGCCCTCAATACACGCCGGGTCGAACCGCACGACGAGCAGACCGGTTTTTCCAGCGAAATGGCGCGCCAGCACGAATGGCAACTGGGCCTGAGTGCAGCAATGCAGGAACGGCTCCGCTTGGAGTGCGCTGCCGCTCGTGTCGAGGACCGGCTGGGTGGTGACGTGACACAGCAAATCCATGCGGTTGCGCCTCTACTGGATGGCACTTATGGAGCGGATCATGGCGTCTGACAGCACGATGGACATTCGCACCTTCACCGGACCAGCTATGCGCGCGGCTTTAGGGGCGTTTCAACAGCTTCATGTGGAGGTGTTCTACGACTGGCCCTATCTTTATCAGGGCAATCCGGCCAGCGAGCCGTATATTTCGAGCTACCTGCCCCACCCCCGCGCGGCGCTGTTCCTGGCCTGCGCGGCGGGGCAGCCGGTGGGCGCCGCAACCTGCCTGCCGCTGGAGGACGAGTCCGACAGCGTCAAGGCGCCGTTCCTGCAGCGGGGCTGGGACTTGCGGCGCTTCTTCTACTACGGCGAGGGCGTGGTGCTGAAGCAATGGCGCGGCCGCGGGCTCGGCGTGCGGTTCTTTGAGCTGCGCGAGTCGCACGCGCGGGCGGTGTCGACGGCGGATTACGCCGTATTCTGCTCGGTGCGCCGCCCGGCCGACCACAAGCTGCGCCCTGCCGAGCCGCACACCAACGACGCCTTCTGGCGGCGCCGCGGCTTCGTCCCGTTCGAAGGCGTCTCCTGCGAGATGACCTGGCCGGACCGCGGCGAGGCGCAGGCCACCCGGCATACCCTGGACTTCTGGATTAAGTCCCTGAGCGGCGCCCCCATCCCGTGCGGCTAGCATTGCTGCAATACAAGGTAGGCCGGTATAGCGACCGGGCGGCTTGGGCCGCAGCGCTCAACGCCCGGCTGACGGAAGCGGCCGGCGAGGGTGCCGAGCTGGTGGCGCTGCCGGAATATGCCAGCTTGGACGCGGTGCCCGCCCCCCTGCCCTCCCTCGCCGCCGAGCTCGAAGCAGGCTGTGCGCAGCACGACGCGGTGCTGGACATCATGCGCGCCGCAGCGTCCCGGCATGGCCTGTGGCTCCTGGGCGGCTCCATGCCGGTGCGGCGACCGGATGGCCGGGTGATCAACCACGCGCCGCTGATCTCGCCCGCCGGCGCCGCCATGTTCCAGGACAAGCACGTCGTGACCCGGTTCGAGGCCGAGCTGTGGGGGGTGTCGCCGGGGGCGCCCCCTGCGGTGTTCCAGACGCCCTGGGGCCGGATCGGGGTCTGCGTCTGCTACGACGTGGAACACCCGCCGCTCGCCCGGGCGCAGGTGGCGGCCGGTGCCTGGCTGCTGCTGGTCCCAACCGACACCGACACGCTCGCCGGGTTCAACCGGGTGCGGCTGGCCGCGCGGGCCTGCGCAATGGCCAACCAGTGCTTCGTGGCCGTGGTGACCACGGTGGGCGATGCACCCTGGCTCGCTGCACTGGACTGCAATCGCGGCTATGCGGCCGTGTTCGGCCCCGTGGACCGCGGCTTTGCCGATGACGGCGTGGTGGGCCGGCTGGCGCTGGACACGCCAGGCTTCCTTTACGCCGATCTCGACCCGGCGCGGCTGGAGCGCGTGCGGGAGGACGGCGCCGTCCGCAACCACCGCGACTATCCCGTCGCCGTCCCCGCCTGCCCGGTGGTGACGCCCTGACCTTGGTTTACCTGGTCGCGGGGGAAGCGAGCGGAGACGTGCTGGGCGGCCGGCTGATGGCGGCGCTGCAGGCGGCCGATGCCGAAATACGGTTTGCCGGCGTGGGCGGCCCCAACATGATCGCGCAGGGGCTCGAAACGCTGTTCCCGATGCGCGACCTCGCCGTAATGGGTCTGGTCGAGATCCTGCCTCGGCTGCGCACCCTGCGCAGGCGTCTGTTGTCCGTGGTGGCAGACATTGCCGCCCGCCGCCCCGACGTGGTGGTGACGGTGGACTCGCCCGGCTTCGGCCTGCACGTGCTGCGCCGGGTCGGAACCCTCGGGGTGAAGCGGGTTCAATATGTGGCGCCGCAGGTTTGGGCCTGGCGGGAGCACCGGGTGAAGCGCTTTCCCGGCTTGTGGGATGCGCTGTTGTGCCTGCTGCCGTTCGAGGAGGCGTATTTTGCCGGCCACGGCGTCCCAGCCCGCTTCGTCGGGCACCCGGTGCTGCAATCGGGCGCAGGCAGCGGCGATGGCGGGCGGTTCCGTGCCAGGCATGGAGTGGCGGCCGAGGCGCCCGTGCTGGTGCTGATGCCGGGCAGCCGCCGCAGCGAGGCCCCGCTGCTGCTGCCCGTGTTCGCGCGCACGGTGGCGTTGCTGGCGGGGGAGCTGCCGGGGCTGGTCCCCGCCGTGCCGGTGTCGGCGGCGGTGGCGGAGCTGGTGCAGGCGGCGGCCGCCAGATGGGCGGTGCGCCCCGTGATCGTGACGGAGGCGGCGGACAAGCACGACGCCTATGCCGCGGCCTCGGCAGCGCTGACCAAATCCGGCACCTCCACGCTGGAGCTGGCGCTGGCGGGGGTGCCGATGGCGGTGACCTACCGGGTGAACGCCGTCTCCGCGTTCATGGCCCGGCGCATGATCCGGGTGCCGCATGTCGCGATGGTGAACCTGCTGGCCGGGCGCGAAGTGGTGCCGGAGCTGCTGCAGGAGGCCTGCACAGCGGAGACGCTGAGCCGCACGGTGCTGTCGCTGATGCGCGACCAGGCCCGAGCGGCGGCGCAACGGGCGGCGTTTGCGGACGTAGTGGCGAGCTTGCGCCCGAGCGGAAGCGCCCTGCCTTCTGAGCTCGCGGCGGCGGCCGTGCTGGAGGTGCTGCGGGCGTGACTCTAATGCAGGCCGACCACGCCCAGTATGTCGTCGCCGTGGATATCCTTGACCTGCACGTCCGCGCGGTGCCACCAGCCGCCGCCCAGCGCCTGGAACAGGCCGGCCGTGTCCGACAAGCGGGTGGCGCGGGCCTGCACGGCGGTCAGCCGCGCTTGCAACGCGACCTGCTCGGCGCTCAGGAATGCCAGGTAGGAAATCTGGCCGAGGCGGAGCTGCTGCCCGGTGATCGCCAGCGTAGCGTCGGCCGCCTTCACCGCCAGCGTGGCGACGCGCACGGCGTCGCTATCCGCCTGCAGCGCCTGCAGCGTGTCGGCCACGGTCTGGAACGCCTGGATTACCGTGGTTTGATAGGTTTCGAGCGCCTGCTGGAACGCGGCCCGGGCGCCTCTTTCCTTGTGCAGCAAGATGCCACCATCGAAAATCGGCGCCGTCAACGACCCGGCGAGGGTCCAAAAGCCGTTGCCGGGGGAAAACAAGTCGCCGACCTTGAGGCTTTCGCTGCCGCCGAATGCGGAGAGGTTGATCACGGGCAGCCGATTGGCGACCGCCACACCGATTTGCGCGCTGGCGGAGTGAACATTGGCGTCGGCCTGCTGCACGTCCGGCCGCTGCTTCACCAGGTCTGCCGGGAGGCTGACCGGCAGGTCGAGCGGGATTTGCAAATCATCGAAACTGAACGTCTCGGGCACGGCTTCGCTGGGAAAGCGGCCGCTGAGCGTGGCGATCTGGTCGCGCTGCTGCGCCAATTGTTTCTGCAGCGGCGGCAGGCTGGCCTCGGCTTGCGCCACCTGCGCTTCCTGCGCCAACACGTCCACCCGCGCGACCGCGCCCAGGCTGAACTGCTTGTTCAGGATCACCAGCAGGGCCCGCTCCACCTTGATGATGTCCAGGGTGGCGGCGATCTGGCTGCGCAGGGAAGCCTCGCCAATGGCAGCGTTGACCACGTTGCTGGTGAGCGTGAGATAGGTGGCTTCGAGCTGGAACTTCTGCGCATCCGCCAGCGCCACCAGCGATTCCGTCTCACGCACGTTCAGGCCGAACACGTCCGGGTTGTACGAGACATTGAGCTGAGCGGTGTAAAGCGAGTAGTACGGATTGCTGGTGTTGGCGACGGGCGAGACGCTGCCGGTGGCCGTCTTGTTGCGGCTCGGCTGGAACGAGCCGGAGAAGGACGGTAGGAAATTGCCTTCCTGGCTATACACGTTCTCCCGCGCCTGGCGCAGCGCAGCCTGTGCGGCCTTCAGGTCGTGGTTATGGGCAAGCGCGTAGGCGATGAGGTCGCTTAGCGGTTTGCTGCGGAACAGCTCCCACCAGTCGCCCTGTACGTCCATGCCTGTCACTAGATTCTGCGTCGGATTGACGGAGGTCTGGTCCGAGATGAGTTGCGCCGGGAGCTTGTTCACTGTGTAGCCCTGCACGGCTGGCGGCGCCGGGCTGTGGTAGTCGGGGCCCACGGCGCACCCGGCGAGCAACAGTGGAAGTAGGAGCAGCCTCACTCCGCCGGCTCCATCTGCAACCCGCGCTCCTCGCGCGGCAGCCGGCGCGAGAACAGGTCGATCAGTACCGGCAGCACCGACAGGATCAGCACCGGCGCCAGCAGGATACCGCCCACCACCACCAGCGCCAGCGGTTTCTGCACTTGTGAGCCAATCCCGTTGGAGACCGCTGCCGGCAGCAAGCCCACCGCCGCCACCACGCAGGTCATCACCACGGGGCGCATCTGCACCAGGCCAGTGCGCAGAATGGCGGCGGCACGGTCGAGCCCGGACTCCACCATGCGGTTGAAGTAGGTGACGACGAGGATGCCGTCCATGGCCGAAATGCCGAACAGCGCCACGAAGCCAATGGCGGCGGACACACTGAACGGGGTGCCGGTGATGAACAACGCGAGGATGCCGCCGATCAGCGCCATGGGAATAACGCTCGCCGCCAGCAGCATGTCCACCACGGAGTTGAAGTTCACGTAAAGCAGGAAGCAAATAAGGACGATGCTCAGCGGCACCACGATCGACAGCCGCGTCAGCGCTTCCTGCAGATTGCCGAACTCGCCCACCCACTCGGTGTGGTAACCGCCGGGCATCGGCACCTCGGCGGCAACTTTCTGCTGCGCCTCGAGCACGGTGGTGCCGAGGTCACGCCCGCGGACGCTGAACTTGATCGGGATATACCGCTCCTGCCCCTCACGGTAGATGAAGGAGGCGCCGGAGGTGAGTTTCACCGACGCCACATCGGTAAGCGGCACCTGTATCAGAGTGCCGCTCGAGTTGGTGGCGCCAATCATGATGCGCCGAATGGCGTCGATGTTGTCGCGATATTGCTGCGACAGCCGCACGATGATCGGGAAGTTGCGGTCGCTGCCGTCTTCGTAAAGGTTGCCCGCCGCCTGGCCGCCGATGGCGGTCTGCACGGTGGAGTTGATGTCGCCCGGCGCCAGCCCGTAGCGCGCGGCCCGGACGCGGTCGACATCAATGCGCACCGTGGGCTGCCCCAGCGAGCTGAGCACGGCAAGGTCGGTGATGCCGGGGATTTGGCCCATCACCGCAGCCATTCGGTTGGCCGTACGCTCCAGCACGTCCAGGTCTCCGCCGTAGAGCTTGACGGAGTTCTCCCCCTTCACGCCCGACGCCGCCTCCTCCACGTTGTCCTCGATGTATTGCGAGAAGTTGAAGTCGATGCCGGGAAATTCTTTCGTCAGCTTCGCCGTCATCTCCGCGGTGAGCTTGTCCTTGTCGACGCCGGCCGGCCAGGTGTCGAACGGCTTGAGCGGCACAAAGAATTCGGCGTTGAAAAACCCGGTGGCATCGGTACCGTCATCCGGGCGGCCGTGCTGAGACACCACCGTGACCACCTCGGGGTAGCTCTTCAAGATGGCGCGCATCCGGTCGACATACGGGCTGCCCGCTTCGAGCGAAATCGACGTGGGCATGGTGGCGCGGATCCAAAGATTGCCCTCCTCAAGCTTGGGCAGAAATTCCAGTCCTAGGCTTTGCACCGCAAGGGCGGCGAAGCACAGCAGCAAACCCATCACGCCCAAGGTGAGGATGCGGTTGGCCAGGGCGAAGCGCACGAACGGCTCGTAAAGCCGGTGCAGGAAGCGCACGGCAAACGTGTCTCGCTCCTCCACTTCCGCGGGCAGCAGCAACCCGGACAGCGCGGGGGTGACGGTGAAGGTCGCAATCAAGCCGCCGGCGATGGCGTAGGCGTAGGTCTTGGCCATGGGGCCGAAGATATGCCCCTCGATGCCGCTCAAGGTGAACAGCGGCACGAACGCGGCGATGATGATGGCGGCGGAGAACAGGATGCCCTGCCCCACTTCCGACCCGGCCAGCGCGATCACGGCGAACTTGCCGCGCAAGCCGCCAGCCGAGCGCGTCCGGTCCACTTGCGGCGAATTGGCAAAACGCTGCGCCACCGGTTGCGACAGCCGGCGGAAGATGTTCTCCATCATGATGACGCTGGCATCGACGATCAGGCCGAAATCGATCGCGCCCACCGACAGCAAGTTGGCCGACTCCCCCCGCAGCAGCAGCAGCGCGATGGCAAAGGAGAGTGCGAACGGGATGGTGGCGGCGACGATCACCGCGCTGCGCAGGTTGCCAAGGAACAGGAGCTGCAGCACGAAGATCAGCACCACGCCTTCGAGCATGTTGTGCAGCACCGTGTGGGTGGTGACGCGGATCAGGTCCGATCGGTCATAGATCGGCACGATGTGCACGCCGGGAGGCAGGATGCCGCTGCTGTTTATTTTGTCGATTTCGGCTTCGACCCGGCGGATGGTGGGCATGCTCTGCTCACCGCGGCGCATCAGCACGATGCCTTGCACGATGTCGTCGTTGCCATCCTGCCCGGCGATGCCCAGGCGCGGCTGATTGCCCGTGGTGACGGTCGCAACATCGGAGACGAACACCGGCGAGCCGTTATTGGCGCTGATCATGGTGTTGCGGATATCGTCAAGCGAGTGGATCAGCCCGATACCGCGCACCACCGCGGATTGCGCCGAGAAGTCCACGGTCTGGCCGCCGACATTGACGTCGGCATTGTTTAACGCCGCCAGCACCTGCGGCACGGTCAAGCCCGCCTGCACGAGCTTGGCCTGGTCAATCTCGACCGCGAAGGTCTTGGTCTTGCCGCCCCAGCCATTCACGTCCGCCACGCCGGGCACCGCCTTGAAGCGGCGCTCCAGCATCCAGTCTTCAATGGTCTTGAGGTCCGTCACCGAATAGCCGGGCGGGCCCACCACGCGGTAGCGCATGATCTCGCCGACCGGGCTTTCCGGCGAAATCTGCGGCTGCGCCCCGTTGGGCAGCGGCGGCAGTTGCGACAGGCGATTGATGACGCGCTGCTCGGCCTCCTCATAGGTGAAGTCGTAGGTAAACTGCACCTTGGTATCGGACAGGCCGAACAGCGAGATGGTGCGGATGGCGGTTACATGCGGGATGCCCGCCATCTGGATCTCGATCGGGATGGTGATGTTGCGCTCGATCTCCTCGGCCGATTGGCCGCTGTTCTGGGTCACGATGTCGACCAGCGGCGGCACCGGGTCGGGATAGGCCTCGATGTTGAGCAGGGCGAAGCTCACGCCGCCGCCGATAAACACCGAGAGCAGCAGGACCAGCACCAGGATGCGCTGCTTCAGCGCAAAGGTGATGATGGCGTTCACCGCTCAGTCCGCCTCAGCAGCGCGGTCGATGAACACCGAGCCCGCCGTCACCACCGTGTCGCCGGCCTGCAGGCCCTCCATCACCTCGACCAGTCCGCCATCGTTGCGGCCGAGCTTGACCTTGCGGATGCGCAGGGTTTTGTCGCCGCCAGCCAGCCAAACATGCGCCCCGTCCGGATCATACACCACGGCCGCCTCGGGGATGGCAGGGGACAGGCTGCTCTCCCCCGTGATGATGCGGAAGCTGGCGAACATCTCGGGCTTCAGCAGGCCATCCGGGTTGGCGATCTCGGCGTGAATAGGCAGGCGGTGCGTGGTGGGGTCGATGCTGGCGCTCACATACGTCACTTTGGCCTTGTAAGTCCGGTCGGGAAAGGCGAGCGCCCGCACCTCCACGTCGTCACCGAGATGGATGGCCGGCGCGTCCACCTCCCGCGCATTGGCAAGCAGCCACACACGCGAGGTGTCGCCGATGGTGAACAGCGGGTTGGCACCGCCATTGCCTTGGCTGACGATATTCTGGCCCAGGCCCACCGAGCGTTGCGTGATGGTGCCGGCGATCGGCGCGGTGACGACAGTCTCTGGGCTGAAGCGGGTGGGATCGATGGCGGTCTCCATCGCCGCCTCCTCCCGGTCGCTCTTGCCCAGGATGCGCAGGCGGTTGCGCACCGCGCCCAGCGCCACCTCCGCGCTGTTGTAGGCGCCGCGGGCGTTCTCGAGATCGGACTGGCTTTGCTGCCAATCCTTCAGCGAGCCGCCTTGCGCGAGGTACAGCTCGTGCTGGCGCTTTTCCGTGGTGGTGGCGAGGGCAAGCTGCGCCTTCGTGGTGCGGTCCTGGTTGATGGCGGCCACCAGGTCGTTGGCGGCCTGCACGAATTCGGTGGCTTGGATGGCCACCAGCGGGTCGCCAGCCTTCACCTCGGCGCCAGCCTTGGCAAACAGCTTCGTCACTCGGCCGGTGTAGGGCGAGAACACCGGCGTGGTCAGGTCGTCATCAATGGCAATCTTGCCATCCGTCACTTCGGAGGCGGAGAACGCCACAACCGTCACCCGGGCGAACTTGAACCCGGCCCATTGCTGGTCGGTCGGCTTGAAGCTGTCGCTGCTGGCGGTCACCGGCGCTGGCGGCGCCTCGGTTTTGCTGAACAGGCTGGCGACGACCACATAGATGCCGAGAACGGCCAACCCGGCCGCCACCACGCCGACCTGCACCGCACGCGGCAACCGCCGGCCGGCGCGCGGCTGGTCGGCTCCAGAACGCTCCGACGGCGGCGGAGGCGGTGTCGAATCCATGTCAAAAACCTCGAAATCGCAAGCGAGTGCGGTGCTTTCCGGCGCAACCGCTCCCACTATGCTCAAGACCGGCTCCATACAAGGAGTGGCATAGTAATACCATAACCAAATAACGCCATCCGCTGCGGCTGCATTGCAGCAGATGGCCAAGGCCAGTGGACGCTAGAAATGGGCGATCACGTCCGACGCCACCAGGAAGGTGTGGTTCTTGTCAGGGGCAATGCCATGGGTCGGATTGCCGTTGAAGGCATCCTTGCTGGCAGCCCAGTAGCCGACCTCGGGGCGGAACTCAATCTGCGGCGATAGCCAGTGCTGCCAGCCGAGTGTGAGCTCCCAGTAGTCGGCGGCCGTGCCGGTACGCTGGCCTTGTGGGTCGTGGTAGAATTCTGGGCGCAAGCTGAAGTTGTCGAGCGGCTCCGGCGAGTAATTGATGTAGGCCAAGGCCGCCACCGCGCTGGCCCGGCAGCGGAGCACGGATGCGTTCTTGCACTGCGCCAGGTTGGGCGCGTTCACGGGGATGAACTGCGGCGAAAACGGCGTGCCACCGGCCTGGTAAATCGCCTCCGCCTCCGGGTTCTTCGCATTGGGCACGCCATCTTGGTATTCGTAGTAGGTCTCAGTCGAGATATGCCAGTGATCATTGAACTTGTGGTAGTACGTCAGCCCATACCACTGCAAGTTATTGTAACCCCAGTTGCCGCGATTGATGCCGTTGGCGCAGGGCTGGATGTTGTTGGCCTCGTCATCCCAACTGTAGCGGACGCAGGCGGTGAACGATGGCTGGTTGCCAGGATCTTTCGCAAAGTTGGCGTTCGGATACAGTGCGTTATACGGCACCAGGTTTGTCACGCGGTTCGATGAGTTATGCCACAGCGGCGTCTCGGTGCCATCCTCCACGCCCAATTGGACGAACAAGGTTTTGGTGAGCGCCAGCGTCCCCACCACGCCGGTGTTGGTGTAGTTGTCGAAATTGTAGGTAAAGGAGTGGGTGTACATGTAGTTGTTGGGCGCCAACTGCGCCTCGATATCCGGCAGGGAGATGTAGCGCCCCGCCCTGATCACGAGGCCTTGCGCTATCTGCGGGATATAAACCTCGCCATAGACCATGGGAAAGTCGTAGCCGTTGTAGTTATTGTGCTTGAGGAGCTGGTAGCTCGCCAAGCCATAGGAGGTGGTATAGCGATAGTTCTCGCCATAGATGGCGGACAGGCGGAAGCCCCAATCGATGTGATCGGTTTGCACCGTGTCGGGCGTGCGCTCGACATAGACCACGGCCTGGTCCAACTGCACCACGTTGGGCGTATAGGCGTATCCTATGGGCGCGTTGCCGGCCGGCTTTTGCGTGTTGGTGCTGAGGTTGCCTCCGACGTCCACCCAGCCGTAAATCTGGATATGCGCGTCTGACAGGAGCTGGCCGACGCCGGTGTTGGCGATGGCCACCATGAGCGGGCTGTCGACCGAGGCCGGACGGTTAACCCCGATGGAGGTAGCGCCGCCGTAGGGCCACTCGGTAAAGGGCATGGGTGGCGTGGTCTCCGGCGTGGTCGGCCAGTCGGCGCGACGGCCAGGGGGAGCCGCCGGGTCACTCGGGGCTGAGCCGTGGCCTAGCTCCAACCCGTAATAGTTCCAGAGCCGCACCGCGACGTTGCTGCCGAGATAGGTGTCGAGGCATCCGTAATTCTTGTACGGGTCGGGATTGGCCGCACAATCCGCTGCCGTTGGTGCCGGGGTGGCGGCAGGCGGCGCGGTGGGGGACGGGGT
>CAXTNN010000086.1:0-12449 GCA_964245545.1 uncultured Acetobacteraceae bacterium
CCCATGAAACCTGCCGTCTCGTGCGGCGCGGCGAGGTGGCGCTGACGGATGCCGGTGCGCTCCACGATCCAAGCGTCGGAGGTGTCCACCCGCTCAGCCAGCTCGGCGTTGGTCACCACCCGTTCCGGCAGGTAGCTGCCGGCGCCTTCGAGAACCGCTCGGATCATTCAACGGGCAGCGGCAAGGACGGGGCCGGGCCCGCCGCCCAATTCGGCAATGCACGCGAGCCCATCGCGGATTTGGCCGTTGAAGCGGTGCACCACCATGTCGATGGCAAGGTCGGTCGCATAGGCGAACTGCTCGGCGTCGGTGCCGCCATGAGATTTCACCACCACCCCGTTCAGCCCCACCATGATGGCGCCGTTGTAGCGCCGCGGGTCCACCCATTCGCGCAGGCGCTCAAGCCCGGGGCGGGCGAGCAGGTAGGCTAGCCGCCCGGCCAGGTTGCTGCGGAACACCTGCTTGAGCAGCACGATCACCAGCCGCAACGCGCCCTCCCCCGTTTTGAGCGCGACATTGCCGGTGAAGCCGTCGGTCACCACCACGTCCGTGGTGCCGGTAGCAATGTCGTCACCCTCGACAAAGCCATGGAACTGCCCGGCGATGTGGCTGCTGCGGAGGATTTCGGCAGCCTGGCGCACCCGTTCATCGCCCTTCATGTCTTCGGAGCCGACATTCAACAGGCCGATGCTAGGGCGGGGCAGCCCGAGCACCACGCGGGCAAACACATCGCCCATCACGGCGAACTCAACCAGGTTGCGGGTGTCGCACACCACGTTGGCGCCCAGGTCCAGCATCACGACGTCGCCGCGAGCGGATGGCAGCAGGGCGGCAAGGGCGGGACGGTCGATGCCAGGAAGCGTTTTGATCACGATCTTGGCCAAAGCCATGAGGGCGCCGGTGTTGCCGGCCGAGATCACCCCGGCCGCTTCTCCGGCCGCCACGGCATCAATGGCGATGCGCATGGACGCGCCGCGGACGCGCAAGGCCGCCGTCGGCTTCATGTCGCTGCCAATCACGTCCGGCGCGTGGCGCAGCGTGCAGCAGTCGGACAGCTTTTTGCGCGCCATCAGGGGTTCGAGCCGAGCCTCATCACCCACCACGAGAAAGCGGGCGCCAGGGTGGCGCTCAGCGGCCAGCGCCAAGCCCTCGATGACAACGCCGGGCGCATGATCTCCCCCCATCGCATCCACCGCGAGCGTGTAGGGTTCGCCGGGAAGCGCCGCTCCCAAGGCCGCGAGACCCCTGCCCGAGCGAGGAAGCTGCGTCACAATGCGCTTGGCCGCGTTGCCGCTCGCCGGCGGCTCAGACCCGGACCGCGCCTTTTAGCGCTTTGCCGGCCGCCACGACCTCGCGGCCGTCATAGTGCCCACAATGCGGGCAGACGTGATGCGGCCGCTTCAGCTCGCCGCAATTGCCGCACTCGGCAAAGGCAGGTGCCACCAGCGCATGATGGCTGCGGCGCATGCCCATGCGGGACTGCGAAGTCTTCTTTTTAGGAACCGCCATGGGCTGATGCCCTCCCACTACAGATAAGAAGCGCGGCCATCACCCGATCGGCCGCGTCATAAATTCGCAACAGCTTCGGCGGCGCCGTCTAGCAGAGCCGCCTTGGAGCCGCAAGCGAGCGCCAGCTTAGTGTCTTGGGCGCCACTTGGCGAGAGCGGCCCAAGCACTGTCCTCCCCTTCTGAGTCCGATGCCGCGAGTTCAGCACCAGGCTTGCGCGGGTAAGGCTCGAGCGCCAGGGCCAGTTGCTCCACTGCCGCCTCGCCGAGGTCGAGCAGACCGCCCTCGAACGGGATCTGATCGGGTTCGTCCGGATCGTCCGCCTCGTCGTCCTCCGACCCGGCGGCAACAAACTGGACGGCAAACTCCTCCACGACATCGCTCTCGAACTCGTCGAGCGTGACCACGCAGACCTGGCGGACGCGCACCCGCAACGACCCTTCCGCCTCCAAGCGGCCGCTATGGCCCGGGCGCAAGCGCCACTCGCAGCGCAATCCATCCACGGCGGGCAACATCAGGCGCCGGGCGATGGCGGCACATTCCGCCTCCGTCGCCTCCACCAGCACGGTCAGCCCGGCCGTGCTCACCCGGTCGGCAGCAATCGGGCGCGAGAGTTCCGACGTCATGCCGCGGCGGCACGGCCTGCCGGTGCGGCGAAGCTCACCCGCCCAGCGAACAATTCCGCGTCCGGGCAGGTCGCCAGCGCTGCGGTCATCTGCCGGCTGATCCGCGCCAACTCCTCCGCGCCAGGGGCATCAGCCCCGCGCCACACGTTGCGAGACAGGGCGAGCGGCAACGCCGCCAGGTCGGTGTCCCCCATGGCCGCCTCGTAAGCCATCGCCCGGCCGTGAAACGCCTCCCACATCGCCCGCACGTTACGCGCCACCGTCATGTCGCCGACGCCCATTTCGCGAAGCGTGATGTCCATGTCGGAGAACATCGCGTCGAACACGGCTTGCGCAATGGCTGGGCCGGGCGGCGGCAGGGCGCGCAACCGGTGGATCAGCACGCAGGCGTGCAGGGCTACCATGTCGAACCGCCCATCGAGCGTATCGGGCACGCCGAGCGCCTGGTAGAAGTAAGGGTTCCTCGCCGCACTCACCGCCGCGGTGTAGAGCGAGAACCCGGTCCGCTCATGCTGGCGGCGGCCGAGCAAGCCGAAGAACGCCATCTCACCTCCCCTACCCACACGAAGCCATCCACACGCCAATTGACACAGCCCGGCATTGCGTGACACGCCGTGGCTCGGCCATCGGCCTGGCCGCCAAGCTCCGTAAATGGCACGGGTGCCAGCCCGGTCAATGTGCGACGCCAAAAACGAGGATCGTTCCGCCGTGCGACGTCAGCTCAGTGTTCTTCTCCTGGCCGGATTGCTCGGCGGGTGTTCCTACTTCTCCTTTCCGCCGCAGTTGCGCGGCAACCGCGTTACTTCCGACCAGCTCAAGGACCTGGTTTCCGGCACCTCGACACGCGCCGACGTGACCAGCGCGCTTGGCTCGCCGACTGCCAAGGCGTCGTTTGATGACAACACCTGGATCTACATCAGCGAAGTCACGCAGCCGCGGGTCGGCCGGGTTCAAGGCGTGAACGACCAGGATGTGGTGGAGCTGACCTTCGATGGAGAGGGCGTTTTGCAGACGGTGAAGAAGCTGGGGCCGAAAGACAGCCAGCCAGTTACTATGGTCGCGCGCGCCACCCCGTCGCCAGGCAGCGACGCCACCTTCATGCAGCAGTTGCTGGGCAATGTCGGCCGCTTCAACGCCGGGCCAGGCGTGCCCGGTGGCGGCGGCGGCGGTTCGTCCGGCGGCAGCGGGGCCAGCTTCGGGCGGTAGCAGCCTGCAAAGCCCTGCATTCGAGAGGGGAGAGTTGTTCCCTCTACCCCTCTGTGCAGGTGTTTAGGCGAACGGCATGCCCGCCTCGATGGGCAGCTCCGGGTCGCGGCTCCACTCGTTCCAGGAGCCGAAATACATCCGCACGTCCTTCACTCCCGCCTCCTGCAGCGCCACCAGGGAGTTCGAAGCGCGCGCCCCCTTGAAGCAGTAGAGGTAAACCGGGGTTTCCGGCGTCACGCCCACGGTGTGAAGCTCGGCCAGGATCTCGTCCTTGGACTTGAACATCGGCCCAGCCGCGGTAGGCTTCATCAAGCGATACCATTCCAGCCAGCGCGCGCCCGGGATGCGGCCCTTGCGCGGCGCAAAGTCCGGCCCGTACGGCGAGGAAGACGTGCCGATCCACTCGTCCACGTCACGCACGTCAAGCTTGACCACGTTGTCGTCCGCAAGCGCCTTCAGCATGTCTTCCTTGTCCAGCATCATGTACTCGCCCGCGGAAGACGCCGGGAAGGTCTTGGCAGCCGGGCTCGGCACCTCGGTGGTAACCGCCATGCCCGCCGCCTGCCAGGCGGCCAGTCCGCCGTGCAGGATGTGCGCCTTCGGGTAGCCTAGGAAACTGATGAGATAGTAGCCGCGGCAAGACATGCCAAAGCCCGAGTTCATCGACCCCTCGTAGAACACCACCGTTTCGCCGCCGCCCACCCCCGCGGCGCCGAACGCGCTGGCGAACTTGTCCTTCAGCTCGGCCATGCCTTCTTTGGTGGACATCGCCAGGTAGGTGAAGATGTCGAACATGTTCACCGCCCCCGCAATGTGCCCGGCGGCGTAGTTGTCGGGCGAGCGGGTGTCGATCACCACGGTGTTGCCGCCCGTGATCAGGGAGGCCAATTCGGTAGGCGAAATGAGGACTTGGTCGGGCACGGCACGCTCTCCTGTCTGACGGGGTTCTAGTTCGCGGCTATCCGGCTCACTTCTTGGCTTAGGTGACGGATAGAAGGCGTTATCATCGCAACGAAATAGCCTTCACGCAGCCGGCGTTGCACGGGTGCGCCGGTGATGAAGGCGCGCGCGCCGCTGTGCAGCATGGCCGCCTGGGTCGCTTCCAGGGTGAGCTCGCTCACCTCCAGCCGGGCCTGCAGCACGGCGCGGACGTAGTCGGCCGAGCCGTCGCGCGGGGTGGCGGCCAGACGCAACACCTCGGCCTGCACACGCTCGAGTTCCGCCTCGAAATAAGCCGGGCGCCGCGGCAGGAAGCGGTTGGTATGCTCGTGCGTGCCGTCGGCCGCCACCATGGCGTCGATGCTGGCGCGGATCACGCCCAGGCCCATGCCGGTTTGCAGCAGGATGAAGCCGGGCCGGATCCGCTGGACCATGTCGCCCAACGGGTCGGCCAGCAGCATCTCGTCGGCGATGAAGGCGCGCTTGAAGCGCACGACATAGGTGCCGGTGCCCTCCAAGGTGGAGAAATGCACGCTTTGGCGGATGTCGACGCCAGGCTGGCGGCACTGGACCATGGCCATCAGCCGGTGCGCCGGGTCGTCCGCGTCCTGGAAGATGGTGCCAAACCAGTGGCCCTCGCCCAGGTTGCTCACCCATGGCAGCACGCCAGTGACGCTGTAGCCGCCCGGCACCCGGGTGGCGCGCAGGGCAAAGCTCTCCAAGCCGGATAGCGCCTTGATCGGGTTTGACAGCCCGGTGCCGCCCAGCAGCGCCCCCTCGGCAATGCCGGGTTGAAGCTGCTCACGCAATGGGGCGTTGTCGGTGTTCTCCAAGTACCAGCCGCACGCGTCCTGACACCAGGTGCAAAAGCCGGAGGACATGCACACCGCCGAGACCTCAGCCATGGCGGCAATGGCGGCCGCCATATCGCGCCGGCCGGACCGGGCAAGGTGGTGGCCGAACAGCCCCGCCTCCCCCATCCGCCGCAACGCTTGCACCGGGTAGCGCCCGGCATCCACCTCCCCCACAATCGGGGCCAGCTCGCTCGCCAACACGCCTTCCAAGACGGGGCTGACGGTGGCCGGGCCGTCGGCAAAAGGCTCGGCGAGCGAGTGGTTCATGCGGTGGTTTCCTTCAGCTCAGCAGGGTGTCAGACCATCTCGCAGTTGACCGGCACCGGCTTGCTGAAGGTGTTGGCAACCGGCGACCAGGTGCGGGCATGCGCCACCAGGGCGTCAAGCTGCTCCTTCGGGGCATCTGCATCCAGGTGCACCTTGACGCGGACGGCATCAAACCCGACCGGCTTGGGGCTGGTATCGCCGGTGCCCCAGACGGCGGTGATGTTGATGTCGGCCTCGAGTTCCAGCTCCAGTGAGCGGATGGTGATATTCTGCGCCACGGCATTGGCGTGGATGCCCACGGCCAGGCAGGAGCCCAGCGCGGCCAACGAGGCTTCCGACGGGTTGGGTGCCGTGTCGTCACCCAGCAGCGCTGGCGGCTCGTCTACCACATAGGGCGGCAGGTTGCGGATCATGTTGAGGTGGCGGAAGCGGCCCTCGGCGACGGTGCGGCACTTCAGGGTCTTGATCGCCTGCGGGTTGGCACGGCCTTTGGCGATGAGCTCGTCGAGCCCGCCCTTGTCGATGGGCGCCAGGCAGCCGGTCATGGCTCCCGGACCCGGCGGTGTCTCGAGTTGCGCGCGCGTGGTTGCAGTGGCGCTCATGGCGGTTTCCTTTGTTCTGAGACGCACGGATCGTGCTGGCCCGATGATACAGACCGTTCTGTCTTACGCAAACGCATATGGGCTTACGCAGGAACCATGCCATGCCGGCCCGCTTGCCGCGCCGCGCGGACGCTGCGACATAGGGTTGCAATGGACTCCGCCCCCACCCTCGCCGGCCGCACGCAAGCGCATGAGCGCATCGTCGAGGCTGCACGGGACCTGTTTTGCCGCCACGGCATCCACGCCACTGGGATCGACCGCATCCTGAGCGTAGCTGGCGCATCCAAGATGGCGCTGTATGGCCGCTTCGGCTCAAAAGAAGCACTGATCCGCGAGGTTTTAGCGCGGGAAGGCGCGGAGTGGCGCGCGGCTTTCTTTGCCGCCGTGGAAGCCGGCGGCGAAAGCCCGGCTGAGCGGCTGCAGGCGGTGGCGCCCGCCCTCGGACGCTGGTTTCGCCACGGCCGTTTCTACGGTTGCGCGTTCATGAACGCCATTGCCGAACACGACAAGGAAGAGCAGTGGCTGCGCGACATCGCGGCTGAGCATCATGGCCAGGTGCTGCGGTTTTTAACCGAATTGGCCGACCGATCTGGTTTCGCCGAGCCAGACCTCTTAGCCAAGCAGTTGCTTTTGCTTATCGACGGGGCAACTGCCGCGCTAATGGTCACAAACGATGAAAGCGTGCTGGCCATTGCCGCGCGCAACGTGAGCGCCGTTTTAGCCACCGCCGCACGCCGCTGAATTCAGCGGCTTAGACGCAAATCACGCGCGTTTCGCCAACTGAAACGCCTGGTTCACAGCCGCGCATCGGCGAATTACCACGCCTTCTTTTTGCGCAGGCATTACTGAGTCGTTTCTTCTTGACGACGTTTGCACACAATCGTATCCCAGTTCAGCACTCTTCACGTTTTCGTTAGGTGGGTCATGGGACGACGGATCAGCCCTCAGCCGACGCTCCGCAGACGGTCCGCGCCATGACCTCCGACGCTTTCACCGCCGCCGCACCCCGCTCCCGCACAGTCTGGCGGCCGCGCTTGCGCGATACCACCCGACGCTTCCGCCTCGCCGCTGACCAAATCGGCGAACGGTCCGGCTCTGCCGGCACCAGCCGGCGGCAAAGCCCGCTTGCAAGCACCGCGATGCCGTTGAGCAAGGTGGTGTTTGACCAGGTTTTCGCTGCCCTGGCGATCCTGCTGCTGTTGCCGCTCCTGTTGGTGATCGCCGCCGCCATCCGGCTGGACAGCCGCGGGCCGGCCCTGTTCCGCCAGCGCCGCCATGGCTTGGGTCATCGCGAGTTCACCGTGTTCAAGTTTCGCACCATGACGCGGTGCACGGCCGGCGATGGCAGCGATGGCCGGCTACAGACCCGGCGCGGCGATGGCCGGGTCACCCGCGTTGGCGACTTCTTGCGCAAGACCAGCCTGGATGAGCTGCCGCAGCTCTTCAACGTGTTGAACGGAACGATGTCGCTGGTGGGACCGCGGCCGCACCCGGTGGCGATGCGCACCGAGGGCAAGCTGTGCGAGGAACTGGTCGCCCATTACAGCCAGCGCCACTGCGTGAAGCCCGGCATCACCGGCTGGGCTCAAGTAAGCGGGTTCCGCGGCGCGACCGAAACGGCAGAGCAGTTGCGCCGGCGCGTCGAGCACGATCTCTACTACATTGAACATAGGTCTTTCCTGTTCGACCTGCATATCCTGCTGCTCACCCCGATCCGGATCCTATTCGACCGGGATAACGCGTTTTGACGGCAGGCCGCGCCCTGTCGCGCCGGGCCGCCCTGCAGGCGGGTGCGGCCGCCCTCGCCGTGCGCGCGCAGGCGGCCGAGCTCACCCGGCTCAAGGATATCGCGGCGCGCGTGGGCGTGCGCTTTGGCTCGGACAGCGACGTTGGCATCACCACGGCACCAGCGGCCTATGCGGACTTGATGGCGGCCCAATGCGACGTATTCGCTCCCAATATGGGCTGGCGCCGCGTCGCCGGGCCGGTGGGGGCGGCCGAACCGGTGTGGGAAGACCCGAATATCGGCTTTGCCCGCCAGCATGGCATGCATCTCACCGGCGCCCACCTGCTCTGGTATCAGAGCCTGCCCGCCTGGTTCAGCATGGCCGACGCTGCCGAGGCGCGCAACGAAACCGACCGGCACATCACCGCTATGGTGCAGCACTACAACGGCCAGGTATTTAGCTGGAACGTCGTCAACGAGGAGATCGACGTGAGCGGCGGAGATGCGGACGGGATGCGCCGCTCCGCCCTGGCAAACAAACTGGGGGCGGACTTCATTGCCACCGCATTCCACACCGCCGCGGCGGCCAATCGCGGCGCCCTGCTAACCTACAACGACACCCATTTCGAAATGGACACGCCGTTTGACAACAGCCGGCGCAGCGCGCTCCAGCATCTGCTGGACCGGTTGCAGCGGGCTGGCGCGCCGATCACCGCCGTGGGCCTGCAATCCCACCTCAAGCTCGATGGCTCCCGGTTTGACCCGGTGATCTATCGCCGCTTCCTGCACGACATCGCCGCCCGCGGGTTGCGCATCCTCATCACCGAGCTGGACGTCTCCGACATTCCCCTGGCCGGCAGCATTCCGCAACGCGACGCGGCCGTGGCGGCGATGTACAAGGCATTCCTTGACGCAGCGCTGGATGAGCCGGCGGTGGCGCAAGTTGTCGTCTGGGGCTTGTCGGACCGCTACACCTGGCTGGTGCCCTCAAGCGACCCGAGCTATCGCCGCAGCGACGGCCTGCCGGCGCGCCCGCTGCCGTTTGACGACCAGTTCCGGCCCAAGCCCGCCTTCGACGCCATCGCGACGGCGCTGCGGGCGGCGCCTTCCCGCAAACTCGCCTAGGACAGCACGCCATGGACATTGCGATTTACGGAATAGGCTATGTCGGGGCAGTGGTTGCGGGCTGCATGGCCGCCGCCGGGCACAACGTGGTTGCGGTGGACGTGAACCCAGCCAAGGTGGCGACGCTGAACGCCGGCCGCTCGCCCTTGGCCGAACCGGGGCTGGCGGGGCTGATCGCGGAGGGCGTGAACAGCGGGCGCCTGCGCGCCACGGTCAACAGCGCGGACGCGTTTGCTGCCAGCGACGTCATTTTCGTCTGCGTCGGCACGCCGGGGCTGAACAACAATAGGCTAGACCTAAGTTACATCGTCGGCGTGGCGGAGGACCTGGGGCGCCGGATCGCCGGGTGCAACGATGGCCGCCGCCGCACGGTGGTGATCCGCTCCACCGTGCTGCCCGGCACCATGGACCTGGTGGTGCAGCCCATGCTGGAGCGGATGAGCGGCATGAAGGCGGGCGAAGGCTTTGGGCTCGGCTACATGCCGGAGTTCCTGCGCGAAGGCCAGGGCGTGGACGATTTCAACCGTCCGGCCACGGTGGTGCTGGGCGCCATCGACGAGGGCACGCTCGATGTGCTCCGCAGCCTCAACGACGGCAATGGCGGAGCGGTGTTCCCGTGCGATTTCCGCACCGCCGAGGCAATCAAGTTCACCAACAACGCTTTTCATGCGCTCAAGATCGCCTTCGCCAACGAGGTGGGCGCCATCTGCAAGGAATCTGGCATCGACGGCCGCAAGGTTATGGACATCCTCTGCTCGGACACCAAGCTCAACATTTCTAAGGCCTACATGCGGCCCGGCTTCGCGTTCGGCGGCTCCTGCTTGCCGAAAGACGTGAAGGCGTTGTGCGCGCACGCCCAAGGGCTCAACGTCAAGGCAGACGTGCTGCAGGCGCTGCTGCCCTCCAACGACGCGCATGTCTCACGGGCGGTGGAAAAGGTCTCCGCCCTCGGCAGCCGGCGCGTTGCCCTCTTAGGCCTAACCTTCAAGCCCGGAACCGACGACCTGCGGGACAGCGCCCTGGTGGAACTCGCCGAACGGCTGATCGGCAAAGGCTTCGAGTTGCGGATATACGATCCCAATTTCGCCTATGACGACATCATGGGCCGCAACCGCCAGTTCATCCTGACCGCACTCCCCCATGTCGGCAGCTTGCTGGTCGACTCGCTCGACGAGGCGCTCGACGGGAGCGACACGGTGGTGGTGGGCCACAACAGCGCGGCGTTCAGCGGCTTGCCCAAACGCACCCGGCCCAATCACCGGGTGCTGGACCTTGCATCCGGCGCGGCGGCCATGGCCGAAAGCCCGCAGTATGAGGGAATTTGCTGGTGACCACACCCTTGCAAAACGGCTGACACGATGGACATCACCGTCGCCTCATCCTCGGCCGGAACGTTGCGGCCGCAGCTCGGCTCCCTCCTCGGCGTGGTTTCGATGATGATCGATGACCAGCGCTCGGTCGTGCTGCACGTCACCTCCGCCCAGCATGGCGAGGGCACCACCACGGTCGCGCGGGAATTGGCCGCCGCCGCGGGCCACGCCTCATGGTGCCGGGTGGCGCTGATTGATGGCTGCCCCGCCGACCCCGACTTTCCGGCGCCCGCCCCCTTGCTGGACGCCTTTGAACGATCCGATGAACCGGTCCTGCGGCGCGGGCAACTCAACGCGGCCCCCGTTGCAATCGGCACCCTGGCCGGGCCGCGCCGGGCCGCGCCGCGGGTCGAAGACGTGCGCAAGCTTTATGGTTGGCTGCGCTCCGAGTACACGCTCACCATCGTCGATTGCCCCCCCGTGCTGGTCGCGCGGGACGCGGCGGTGCTTGCCTCCGTTGCGGATGGCACGCTGCTGGTGGTGGAGGCCGAGCGCACCAAGCTCTCCGAAATCCATCGCGCGCGTGACATCTTGGACCAGGTGGGCGCCGTTACCCTCGGCGCCGTGCTGAACAAGCGGCAGCGCCGCATTCCCCGTATGCTGCAGAGGCTGCTTTGATGGCCGCGCAAGCCCGCGGAATGGGCGCTGATGCAGCCATGGCGCTGCCCCGCATCGGTCTCGGGGCTGGCACGGGGTCCAGCATGGGCCTGTCCGAAATGGCCGCGATCGCCTGGTGCCGTAAAGGCCGAGCCTTGGCCGCCCTGCTGGCGCCGATCGTGCTTGCCGCCCTGCTCCTGGCCGTCCTGCCGCCGAAATATGATGCGCAGAGCGACATCATGGTCAAGACCGGCCGCGAATACCTCGCCGACGATGGCAACGGCACCGCGCTGACCGCACCCACCTCCACCAAGCAGGAGGGGATCAACTCAGAAATCGAGTTGCTCACCAGCCGTCCGGTGATCAAGGCGGCGATCGATGCCATAGGATTGGCCGAACTCTATCCCGGGCTGCTGGAGAGCCCGCCCTGGTTCGGCAGCATCGATGACGCCGCCATCGACAAGTTTACCAAGGACCTCACGGTCGAGCCGGTGAAGCTCTCCAACGTCATCAGCGTGAGCTTCGCCGGCAGCAGCCCGGCCAAGGCGGAGCACGTGCTGGACACGCTGATCAAGACCTATATCGACACGCATGCGCAGGTTTTCGCCGGCAGCCGGTCCGAGAGCTATGCCGACGCAGTGAACCAGGACATCAGCGAGATCGCCCGCTTGGAAGCGGACCGCACGCGCGTGAAGCTGGAAAATGGCATCTACGACATCAATGCCCAACGCTCAGCCTTGATTAGCCAGCGTGTGGCGGCGCAAACCCACCTGCAGAACACAGTGGATCTCGCGGCCAGCATGCGGGCCCGCCTGCAATCCTTCGCCGATTACCACGGCTCGGCCCCCGCCCGCACCATGCACACCGCCAGCAGCGTGCCCAGCGACGAGTCGATGCGCGCGCAACAGACCTTGGTCGATCTGCGCGCCGCAGAGGCGAAGATGGCGGCCCATTTCGGCTCCGGTTACCCAGAGTTGCAGAGCGTGCGCGAACAGATTGCCTCGCTCGAACGCCGCGCCAGCACCACGCGCGACCGGGTCAACGTCACCACGGCGCCCTCGCCGCTGCTGCAGCAGATCGATAGCGAAATGGTCATGGACCGGGCTCAATTGGCGCCGCTCGAGGCCGAGCAGTCCCGCTATGCCGCCCTGGTGGCCTCGCTCACGGCGGAACTCCAGCGGCTGGAAGCGGCAGACTTGCAGTTGCGCACCCTCACGACCCGCGTGGACGCCATGACGGACACGCTGCGGCTGACGCAAACCCGCTATGGCCAAGCCCGCATGCAGGAGCAGATGGACCTGGCGCGGCACGTCAGCGTGGTGCAGGTCGCACCGGCGCAGTCGCCAGAGGCGGCGGCCAAGCCGAAGAAGCTGCTGGTGATGGCGGCCGGCATTCTGCTGGGCATTTTAGCAGGCGGCGGCGTGCTGGTGCTGGCCATTGTCACCAGCAACACGGTGGTGACGGAAGAGGGAGCAGAGCGCCTGCTCGGCATGCCGGTCCTGCTGGCGCTGCCGCTGATGCAGGGGCTGGAAGTGCCCGTGACGCTGCCGGTCGGATGAACGCGCGCTGGTACCTGCGCCGGCTCAGCCGCATGTCGCCGGGCGAGGTCTATGCCCGTGCGGCCGATGCG
>CAXTNN010000087.1:0-12363 GCA_964245545.1 uncultured Acetobacteraceae bacterium
TCGAGATGGAGGTGCGCGAGCTGCTCTCCTCCTACCAGTTCCCGGGCGACGACATCCCCATCATCAAGGGCTCGGCGCTGATGGCGCTGGAGGACAAGAGCCCGGAGCAGGGTGAGCAGGCGATCCTCGAGCTGATGGCCGCCGTCGACAGCTACATCCCGCAACCTGAGCGTGCAATGGACCGCCCGTTCCTGATGCCGGTGGAAGACGTGTTCTCCATCTCCGGCCGCGGCACGGTGGTGACCGGGCGTGTCGAGCGCGGCGTGGTGAACGTGGGTGACGAAGTCGAGATCGTCGGTCTGAAGAACACGGTGAAGACCGTGGTGACGGGCGTGGAAATGTTCCGCAAGTTGCTTGACCGCGGGCAGGCCGGCGACAACATCGGCGCGCTGTTGCGCGGCACCAAGCGCGAGGACGTCGAACGCGGCCAGGTTCTGGCTAAGCCCGGTTCGATCACGCCGCATACCAAGTTCAAGGCCGAGGCCTACATCCTCACCAAGGAAGAGGGCGGCCGTCACACGCCGTTCTTCACCAACTACCGCCCGCAGTTCTACTTCCGCACTACGGACGTGACCGGCGTGGTGCAGTTGCCGGAAGGTACGGAGATGGTGATGCCCGGCGACAACATCTCGATGGATGTCGAATTGATCGCGCCCATCGCCATGGATGACGGGCTGCGTTTCGCCATTCGCGAAGGCGGGCGGACGGTTGGCGCCGGTGTGGTTGCCAGCATTCAGAAGTAGCTAAGGACGAGCCTAAGTGCGCCGGGCCGGTGCGGCCTGGTGCGCCGGTTTCCGCGGACAGAGTTCGAGGTGGGGCTCCAGCCCGATCAGCGTGACCCGAGAAGTAGAGTATTATGGACAACCAGAATATCCGCATTCGCCTCAAGGCGTACGATCATCGCGTGCTGGACAACAGCACGCGGGAGATCGTGAACACGGCGAAGCGCACGGGCGCGCGGGTTCGGGGCCCTATTCCGCTGCCGACGCATATCGAGCGGTTCACCGTCAACCGCTCGCCGCACGTTGATAAGAAAAGCCGCGAGCAGTTCGAAATTCGGACCCACCGCCGGCTGCTCGACATTGTGGAGCCGACGCCGCAAACGGTGGACGCTTTGATGAAGCTCGACCTCGCCTCCGGCGTGGACGTCGAGATCAAGCTGTAAGGGCCTGATTGATGCGCACCGGCTTAATAGCCAAGAAGCTGGGTATGACCCGGCTGTTCAAAGAGGACGGCACGCACGTGCCGGTCACCGTGCTGCACCTCGACGGGGTACAGGTGGTGGACGTGCGGACGGCGGAGCGCGACGGCTACACCGCTGTGCAGCTCGGCTGGGGCCGTGCCAAGGTGAAGAACGTCACTGATCCAAATAAGGGCCATTACGCCCGAGTGAAGGTGGAGCCTAAGCAGAAGCTGCGTGAGTTCCGTGTTGATGGCGACGCATTGCTAGAAAGCGGGCAGACCCTCTCGGCGGCGCATTTTCTGGTGGGGCAGCACGTGGACGTGTGCGGCACCACCAAGGGTAAGGGTTTCGCCGGTGGCATGAAGCGCTGGAACTTCCGTGGTTTGGAAGCGAGCCACGGCGTGTCGGTGAGCCATCGTTCGCATGGCTCCACCGGTAATCGCCAAGACCCGGGGAAGACCTTCAAGAACAAGAAAATGGCCGGCCATCTCGGTGTTGAGCGCGTCACCACGCTCAACCTGGAGGTGGCGGCGGTTGATGCGGAGAAGGGGCTGTTGATGCTGCGCGGCGCGGTGCCGGGCAGCAAGGGCGAGTTCGTGTCCGTTCGGGACGCGATCAAGCGCCCGCGCCCGGCTGACGTTCCCTACCCCGCGGCGCTGCTGCAGGCGCCGACCGCTGCAGCGCCGGTGGAGACGACCGATGCAAGTTAATATCCGCACGCTCGATAACGAGACGGCGGGCCAGGCCGAGTTGCCGGACGCGATTTTTGCCCAAACCCCGCGTACCGACATCATGGCGCGGGTTGTGCATTGGCAGTTGGCAAAGCGGCGTGCCGGTACCCACAAAACCAAGGGTATGGGCGAAGTCTCCGGCACCACCAAGAAGCCTTATAAGCAGAAGGGCACCGGCAACGCGCGCCAAGGCAGTCTGCGCTCGCCACAATTCCGCACCGGCGGCCGCGTGCATGGTCCGGTGGTACGCGACCACGGCTACGACCTGCCAAAGAAGGTACGTCGGTTAGGCCTTATCAGTGCGCTGTCGCAAAAACATGCCGAAGGCAAGCTGGTTGTATTGGACACGGCGTTGGGCGGAGATGGCAAGACCAAGTCGTTGAAAGCTAGGCTGGGCGCCCTCGGCTGGACTTCCGTGCTGGTGGTCGACGCGGCGGTCGATGCAATGTTTCTGCGCGCGGCGGCAAACCTGCACCGTGTCGACGTGCTGCCGACGGCGGGCGCCAACGTGTACGACATTCTCGGCCATGACGTGCTGGCGATCACCACCGCGGGCGTGCAGGCACTCACGGCGCGGCTGATGGGTGAAGCGCCGGCCGAGGAGATGGCGGCATGAGCACGGTGCAAGTTCTCGCCGCGCGTCAGAAGGCCGCCACGATGTCGCGTGAGCGCATGTACACCATCATTCGCGCCCCGGTGATTACCGAGAAGGCCACTTTGCTGACCGACAAAAACCAGGTCGTGTTCCGCGTGGCGTTGGATGCGACCAAGCCCGAGATCAAGCGCGCCGTGGAAACGCTGTTTGGTGTCATGGTCGTTAGCGTCAACACGCTGGTGCAAAAGGGCAAGACCAAGCGCTTCAAAGGCCGGCCCGGTGTACGGTCTGACATGAAGAAGGCGGTGGTGCAGTTGACGCCGGGTCAATCGATTGACTTCTCGGCGCGGATTGCGTGAGGCGATAGATGGCACTCAAGAACTACAATCCGGTCACGGCCAGCCTTCGCGGCACGGTCCTGATCAATCGCAGCGAGCTCTGGAAGGGCAAGCCGGTCAAGGCTCTCACCGAGGGCAAGGTGAAGACCGGCGGTCGCAACAATCATGGCCGCATCACCAGCTTCTTCCGGGGCGGCGGGCATAAGCAGAGCTATCGCCACGTCGATTTCAAGCGTCGCAAGTTCGGCATTCCCGGCACCGTGGAGCGGCTGGAATACGACCCAAATCGGTCGGCGTTCATCGCGCTGGTGAAGTATCAAGACAACGAGCTGGCGTATATCCTGGCACCGCAGCGGTTAAAGGTCGGCGACACCGTGGTGGCCGGCCCGCGTGTGGACATCAAGCCCGGCAACGCGATGCCGATGGGCGCCATCCCGGTTGGCACCATCATCCACAATATCGAGATGAAGCTTGGCGCTGGCGGCAAAATGGCGCGCGCGGCCGGCACCTTCGCGCAGTTGGTCGGTAAGGATGCCGGCTATGCCCAGGTGAAGCTGTCATCCGGCGAGCTTCGCATCGTCCGCGCCGAGTGCATGGCGACGGTGGGCGCGGTATCCAACCCCGACAACCAGAACCAGTCTTTAGGCAAGGCGGGGCGCAACCGGTGGCTGGGCCGGCGCCCGCACAACCGTGGCGTGACGATGAACCCGGTTGACCATCCGCATGGCGGCGGCGAGGGCCGCACCTCCGGCGGTGGCCATCCGCGCACGCCATGGGGAATCCCGACCAAGGGCTACAAGACGCGCGAGAACAAGCGAACGGACAAGCTGATCATTCGCCGCCGTCCGAAGGGGAAGCACTGATATGGCACGTTCCGTTTGGAAGGGGCCGTTTGTCGACGGTTACATGCTGAGCAAGGCGGACGCTGCGCGCGCCTCCGGCCGCAATGAGATTATCAAGATTTGGTCGCGCCGCTCGACCATCTTGCCGCAATTCGTCGGCCTGACCTTTGGCGTCTACAACGGCCACAAGTTCCTGCCCGTGCAGGTGAACGAGAACATGGTCGGCCACAAGTTTGGCGAGTTCTCGCCGACGCGGACCTTCACCGGCCACTCGGCGGACAAGAAGGCGAAGCGCGGATGAGCAAGCCAAAGCACCCCCGCAGCCTGGCCGAGACCGAAGCGGAAGCAATCTTACGCAACGTGCGCGTGAGCCCGCGCAAGCTGAACCTGGTGGCGGGGATGATCCGCAACTTGCCGGCGGGGCAGGCGGTTGCGACGCTCACCTTCAGCAAGCGGCGGATCGCGCAGCAAGTGCGCAAGACGCTGGAAAGCGCCATCGCCAATGCCGAGAACAATCACCAATTGGATGTCGACCAGTTGGTGGTCACGCGGGCTGAGGTGGGTAAGTCCATCGTCATGAAGCGCTTCATGGCGCGCGGTCGCGGCCGGTCTTCCCGCATCGAGAAGTGGTTTAGCCATTTGAAGATTGTGGTTGCGGAGCGCCCGGCGCCCGAGAGCCCGCAGAAGGAAGCTGCATAATGGGTCATAAGGTCAATCCAATCGGGCTGCGCCTTGGCATCAATCGCACCTGGGACAGCCGCTGGTATGCGGGCGGAGATTACTCGCAGTTATTGCATGATGACCTGAGGCTGCGGGCACATCTGCGCAAGCGACTTTCCGGGGCTGGCGTGTCACGCGTGGTGATCGAGCGCCCGGCGAAGAAGCCGCGCGTGACGATTTACGCCGCGCGACCCGGCGTCGTCATTGGCAAGAAGGGCCAGGACATCGAAGTGCTCCGCAAGGAGCTGCAGAAAATGACCAAGGTGGAGGTGAACCTCAACCTGGTGGAAATCCGCAAACCCGAGATCGACGCGGTGCTGGTGGCGGAGAACATTGCTCAACAA
Organism: uncultured Acetobacteraceae bacterium; assembly: GCA_964245545.1. Classification (GTDB taxonomy): domain Bacteria; phylum Pseudomonadota; class Alphaproteobacteria; order Acetobacterales; family Acetobacteraceae; genus LMUY01. The sequence continues at coordinate 4,754 of CAXTNN010000087.1, forward strand.
TTGGAGCGCCGGGTTGCGTTCCGCCGGGCGATGAAGCGCGCCGTGCAGTCCGCGATGCGGCTGGGTGCACAAGGCATCCGGATCAATTGCGGCGGACGGTTGGGCGGTGCGGAGATCGCCCGAGTGGAATGGTATCGCGAGGGTCGCGTACCATTGCATACGCTGCGCGCGGACATCGATTTTGGCACTGCCACCGCAAAGACCACATACGGCACTTGCGGCGTGAAGGTGTGGATTTTCAAGGGCGAAATCCTGGCGCACGACCCGTCGGCGCAGGATCGGCGCGCGGCGGAACAGGCGCCGCAGCGCTGACCAGAGATCGGTAAGGACTTAGGGCGATGCTATCTCCGAAGCGGACGAAATTCCGCAAGGCTCACAAGGGCCGCATCCACGGTCTCGCCAAGGGCGGCACCTCGTTGAACTTTGGCGCCTATGGTCTGAAGGCGCTCGAGCCGGAGCGTGTGACGGCGCGCCAGATTGAAGCTGCGCGCCGTGCCATCACCCGCTCCATGCGCCGCGCCGGCCGCGTGTGGATCCGCATTTTCCCGGACGTCCCGGTCTCCACCAAGCCGGCCGAGGTGCGCATGGGCTCGGGCAAGGGCAGCCCGGAGTTTTGGGTGTGCCGGGTCAAGCCGGGCCGCATCATGTTTGAGATCGACGGCGTTTCGGGCGATTTGGCGAAGGCGTCGCTGGCCTTGGGCGCTGCGAAGCTGCCGATCAAGACCAAGTTTGTCACCCGGCTTGGGGAGGCCTAAGCGATGGCGAAAGCCGCTGACATCCGGGCCAAGACGGCGGACGAGCTCGGCGCCCTGTTGCTGGACCTCCGTAAGGAGCAGTTCAACCTGCGCTTCCAGCGCGCCACGGGGCAGAACGAAGGCGTGGGCCAAGTGAAGAAAGTGCGCCGCGACATCGCGCGGGTGAAGACCATTATGGCGGAGCACAAGCGCTCCGCCGGCAAGTAGAGGAGGGGGCGATGCCAAGGCGCGTCCTAACTGGCCGGGTGACCAGCGATAAGATGAACAAGACAATCACCGTCTTGGTCAATCGCCGCGTGATGCACCCCTTGTACAAGAAGTTCATCCGCCGCTCGAAGAAGTATGCGGCGCATGATGAGCATAACGTCTGTGTCGAAGGGGATACGGTGCGCATCATCGAATGCCCGCCGATCAGCAAGCGCAAGACCTGGATGCTGCTGGAGCGCAACGGTGAGTTGGTTGCGGGTGTGCCGGCGGAGCTGGCGTCCGTGGCTGAGGCGCATCATGACGCGCCCGTGCAGGGCTGAGGAAGGTTAAATGATCCAGGTCGAATCCAACCTTGACGTTGCCGACAATTCGGGTGCCCGCCGGGTGCAATGCATCAAGGTGCTAGGCGGCTCCAAGCGGAAGACTGCTTCGGTGGGTGACGTGATTGTCGTCTCCATCAAGGAAGCTATCCCGCGCGGCAAGGTGAAAAAGGGTGACGTGCACCAGGCGGTTATCGTCCGCACCGCCTTTCCGGTACGCCGGCAGGACGGTAGCGCCATCCGTTTCGACCGCAACGCCGCCGTGTTGATCAACAAGCAGCAGGAGCCGATCGGCACCCGCATTTTCGGCCCGGTGGTGCGCGAGCTGCGCGGCCGTAAGTTTATGAAAATCATCTCGCTTGCCCCGGAGGTGCTGTAGCCATGGCGGCGCGCATCAAGAAGGGCGACAACGTGATGGTGATCACCGGCGCCGATAAAGGCCGCCGTGGTGAAGTGCTGCAAGTGATGCCAAAAGACGAGCGTGCGCTAGTCCGCGGCGTTCGCATGGTCCGCCGCCACACCAAGCCCTCCGGCATGGGGCAGCCCGGCGGGATTATCGATAAGGAATCTCCTATTCACCTGTCCAACCTCATGCTGGTGGACCCCAAGAGCGACAAGCCAACCAAGGTCGGCTTCCGCGTGTTGGAGGGTGGCCGCAAGGTCCGCGTCGCGAAAGCGACCGGCGAAGTGATCGAGAGCTGAGATGAGCGACGACACGAATTACATGCCGCGGCTGCAGCGCCGCTACCTTGAGACCGGCCGTGCCGGCCTGCAGGAGCAATTCGGCTACAAAAACCCGATGCAGGTGCCCAAGCTCGAGAAGATCGTCATCAACATGGGCGTCGGTGAAGCAGCGGGCGACCAGAAGAAGCTTGATGCCGCGGTAGCCGAACTCACGCTGATCAGCGGCCAAAAGCCGGTGAAGACGCTGGCAAAGAAGGCCATCGCTGGGTTCAAAATTCGCGCCGGTCTGGCAATCGGCTGCAAGGTGACGCTACGCAAGTCGCGCATGTACGAGTTTATGGACCGGCTGGTGACGATTGCGCTCCCCCGCGTGCGCGATTTTCGCGGCATCCCGGGGAACAAGGGGTTCGATGGCCGCGGCAACTTCGCCATGGGGCTGAAAGAGCAAATCATCTTCCCGGAAATCGCCTACGACAAGATCGACGCGGTGCGCGGCATGGACATCATCTTCGTGACCACGGCGAAGACCGATGCCGAGGCCAAGGCGCTGCTCAAGCAGTTCGATATCCCGTTCGCGGGCGAGACCGGTCAGCAGGCGAAAGCCGCGTAACAGAGTTTTCGGAAAACCGCCGAATGAAAACCGGCAGGTTCCAAGGAGTGAGTGGGCGATGGCGAAAGTCTCTCAAATCAACCGCAATGCCAAGCGCGAGCGCATGGCGGCCCGTGATAAGCGCAAGCGTGCAGCGTTAAAAGCGGTGCTGATGGATCGCGAGGCGCCAGTAGAAGAGCGCTTCGACGCCTCCATGAAGTTGGCACAGCTCCCGCGTAACGGGGCGGCAGTGCGCGTGCGGCTGCGCTGCGAGCTGTCAGGGCGGTCACGCGCGAACTACCGCAAGTTCAAGCTCTCCCGCATCGCGCTGCGCGACCTGGCCAGCACGGGGCAAATCCCCGGCATGGTCAAGGCGAGCTGGTAAGGGGCGCCGCTTATGTCGATGTCAGATCCGCTGGGTGACATGCTCACCCGCATTCGCAATGCTCAGCGTGCACGGCACACGGCCTGTGTGGCGCCGGCCTCCAAGCTGCGTGCCAACGTGCTCGATGCGCTCAAGCGCGAGGGATTTATTCGTGGGTTTTCCGCCGAGGAGCTGCGGCCCGGCGTGGGCCAGTTGCGCATCGAGCTGAAGTACACCGAGGGTGAGCCGGTGATCAAGGAGATCACTCGCGTGTCCAAGCCAGGGCGCCGGGTCTATTCCAAGATCAAGGAGCTCCCGCGCGTGTATGCAGGCTTAGGGGTTTCCATTCTCTCCACGCCCCGCGGCGTGCTGAGTGACGCAGAAGCGCGCGCTGCCAACGTGGGCGGCGAAGTGCTCTGCCGCGTGTTCTAAGGACGGTGGCATGTCTCGAGTAGGCAAGTATCCAGTCGAAATCCCGGCCGGCGTCCAATTGGCCGTCGCCGGGCGAATGCTGACGGCGAAGGGCAAGCTCGGTGAGCTCAAGCTTGAGTTGTCGGAGAGCGTTGAGGCGAAGGTGGAGGACGGCAAGTTCTCCGTCGCCCCGCGCAGCAACGAGCGCAGGGCGCGCATGATGTGGGGCACCACCCGCGCGCTGGTCGCCAACATGGTGCGTGGGGTTTCCACCGGCTACACCAAGACGATGGAAATCCAGGGGACCGGGTTCCGTGCCGCGGTAAACGGCCCGAACCTGGTGATCAACCTGGGCTTCAGCCACGACGTGGTCTATCCCGTGCCTCCTGGCATCAAGATCACCACGCCACGCCCCACCGCCATCATGGTGGAGGGGGTGGATAAACGCCAAGTCGGCCAGGTCGCCGCCGAGATCCGTGCCTATCGTCCGCCAGAGCCGTACAAAGGCAAGGGCGTCCGCTATGACACCGAGACGATCCGCCGCAAAGAAGGCAAGAAGAAATGAGTGCTCAACGCGATCTGCGGGAGCGGCGCAAGCAGCGGCTTCGTTATCAGCTCAAGCAGAAGTCCGGCGGCCGGGTGCGCTTGTCGGTGTTCCGCTCGGGCAAACACATCTATGCCCAGGTCATCGACGACGCGAAAGGCCATACCCTGGCCGCTGCGTGCAGTCTGGACACGACCTTGCGCGAGGACTTGCGCACCGGCGCCGACAAGGCTGCCGCGGCGGCGGTTGGCAAGCTGGTGGCCGAACGCGCTCTGGCAGCGGGTGTAACGCAGGTGGTGTTCGACCGCGGAATGTATCTTTATCACGGCCGCGTCAAAGCGCTGGCCGAGGCCGCCCGCGAAGGCGGGTTGGCGTTCTAGGAGGCTGAGGCATGGCACGTGAATCCCGCGGGGATGGCGGCCGCGGCGGTCGTGAACGCGACCGCGATGGTGGCGACGACCTCATCGACAAGCTCGTTACCATCAATCGCGTCGCAAAGGTGGTGAAGGGCGGCCGGCGCTTCGCGTTCGCCGCACTCGTGGTGGTGGGCGACCAGAAGGGCCGCGTGGGCTATGGCGCCGGCAAGGCTCGCGAGGTGCCAGAGGCGATCCGCAAGGCCACTGATCGTGCCAAGCGCACCATGATCCGCGTGCCGATGAAGGAAGGCCGTACCCTGCATCACGACGTGCACGGTGAGTATGGCGCCGGGCATGTGGTGTTGCGCGCGGCCGAAGCAGGCACCGGCATCATCGCCGGTGGGCCGATGCGCGCCGTGTTCGAGGCGCTTGGCATTGGCGACGTGGTGGCCAAGTCGCTCGGCAGCCGCAACCCACACAACATGGTCAAGGCGACGTTTGCCGGCCTGTCCCGCTGCGCCAGTCCCCGCTCGGTCGCCAGCCGCCGCGGCAAGAAGGTGAGCGATATCCTCGGCCGGCGTGATGCGCCCGAAGCCGAAGTGGTAACGGAGGCGGTGGCCGATGTCTGAGACCAAGGACCGTGTCCGGGTGGTGCAGATCGCGTCCGGCAACGGCCGTAAGCCCGGGCAGCAGGCGACGCTGATAGGGCTCGGCCTGGACAAAATCGGCAAGGCAAGCACGCTGGAGGACACTCCGGCCGTGCGTGGCATGATCCGCAAGGTGCATCACCTGGTGCGGGTGGAGGACGTGGCGTGAAGCTGAACGAGCTGCGGGACAATGCTGGCGCCCGCCTGAAATTCAAGCGCCGAGGCCGCGGTATCGGCTCCGGCAAAGGCAAGACGTCCGGCAAGGGCGTCAAGGGCCAGAAAGCGCGCGAGGGCGTGGCGTTGAATGGGTTCGAGGGCGGTCAGCTCCCTATCTACCGCCGGCTGCCGAAGCGTGGGTTTACCAACATTTTCCGCAAGGAATATGCCCCGGTGAACCTGGGCGCGATCGAACGTGCGGTTGAGGCGGGCAAGCTGGCAGCGGATGCCATCGACGAGGCCGCGCTCGAAAGGGCCGGGTTGGTGCGGCTGGCTAAGATGGCCGGCGTGCGCGTGTTGGGACATGGCGTGATTACCAAGGCAGTCACCATCACCGTGTCCGGCGCTTCGGCGTCGGCCCGGGCGGCGATCGAGGCGGCTGGCGGCTCCATTACCACCAGCCAGCCGGCCCCGGAAGCGCCCGCCGCCAGCTAGCTGCCGCTGGTTTTCGCATCCTCGTCAAGGTCGCTCACCACTTCGGCCGGTGCATCCTTGTCGAGCTTCTTGGCTTGCTGAAGCAAGGCATCGGCGGCCTTTTCGTCACCGTCGCTCAACTTCTCCAATGCTTCCTCAGTCAGGTCGAGCGCCTTTTCGTGCTTGTCTGACATGGTCTTACCTCCTCCGTGTGACATCACGGCGAGTCAAAGCGCGACCAGGCGCTCGGTTGCCATCATTGGTAAAGGGCAAACCATCCGAGCCCCTCGACGGTGCCGGCGCGCGGCCGGTATTCGCACCCGATAAACCCGTCATAACCCAGCCGATCGAGCTCGGCATAGAGGAACGGGGAGGCCAACTCCTCCCCGTCCGGCTCGTTGCGCGAGGGCACGGAGGCGACCTGCACATGGCCCACCAGCGGCATCATGCGCCGCAGCCGCATCGTCACGTCGCCATGGATAATCTGGCAGTGATACAGGTCGAACTGCAGTTTAAGGTTGGGCAGCGCCAGTTCGGTGATAAGCGCGGCGGCAGTGTCAAGGCTGTTGAGGAAGTAGCCCGGCATGTCGCGGCCGTTGATCGGCTCCAGCACCAGGGTAATGCCGCGCTCGGCCAGACGGGCGGCCACGCGGGTCACCGCCGCGCGGTAGCAGGCTTGCGCCGCCGGGTCGCCCGGGTCGGCAATGCCCGCCATCAGGTGCAGTGTCTTGGCTCCGGTCGCTTCGGCATAGGGCAGGGCGCGCTCAAGGGCGGCATCCAGCTCCGCCTCTCGGCCTGGAATGGCTGCCATGCCGCGCTCGCCCGCAGCCCAATCCCCGGGCGGCAGGTTGAACAGGGCCTGGGTAAGGCCAGCGCGATGCAGCCGCTCGCCCACCTGGTCTGCCGGATGATCGTAAGGAAACAGGTACTCCACCGCCTTGAACCCGGCCTGGGCGGCAGCATCGAACCGGTCGAGAAACGGCCACTCGGTGAACATCATCGACAGGTTGGCGGCAAAGCGCGGCATGGTGTGGAACTCCCAAATTCAACCTTGGCCAGGCAGGTCGAGCCCGGCAATCTGCGCAAACAGCCGGGCGACCGAGGCGTCATCATCGCGCGCCATGCCCGCGGCCGCCGTCATCAGGAACATCTGCAACGCGGCGCCGGCCACCGGCACTGGAAAGCTTGCCTCGCGCGCCATGTCCAGCACGATACCAAGGTCCTTGGTGAAGATGCTCACTGCGCTGCGTGGCGTGTAGTCGCCATCGAGAATGTGCGGCACCCGGTTCTCGAACATCCAGCTATTGCCGGCGGACTTGGTGATCACTTCGAACACGCGGTGCAAATCCAGGCCCTGCTTGGCGGCAAAAGCCATGGCCTCGCAGGCGGCGGCAATGTGAACTCCGGCCAGCAACTGGTTCACCATCTTGAACCCGGCGCCGATCCCGGGCTCATTCCCCAGCTCATACAGCGTCGCCGTCATCGCCTGCAGTGCCGGCCGGGCGGCAGCGAAGGCGGCGGGGGAGCCGGACGCGAGCATGGTCAATGCCCCTTCCGCGGCGCGCTGTGTACCGCCGCTCATCGGCGCGTCCAAGTAGTGGCGGCCGGTCTGCTCGACGCGGGCGGCCAAGTCGCGCGCCGCCTTTGGCGCCATGGTGGCGGAGGAGACGAACACCGCGCCCGGTGCCATTGCGTCGAGGCACCCGCCGGGCCCGAACAGCACCGCTTCCGTTTGCGCAGCATTCATCACGACGGCCATCACAGCCTGCGCACCCGCCGCAGCTTCCGCCGGCGAAGCGGCGCCACGTCCGCCCTCCGCCACGAAACGCTCGGTGTTGGCCGCCACCACGTCGCAGCCGGCGACGTCAAAGCCGGCGCGACGCAGCGACTGGGCCATGCCGAAGCCCATCGAGCCGAGCCCGATGACGGCCGCCCGGGCACCCTGTTGTTCTGCCATGGACGAGCCTTCTCCCCGCCGCGGCATTTAGTCACTTCGCCGCGAAGGATGCCAGGCGTTGGCTTGGCTGTTCGCCCAATTCTGCCGCCGTCCAGCCACGCCGCTGGTTGAACAGCTCGATCAGCGCCGCCGTATCCTGGTCCCGC
>CAXTNN010000088.1:0-12254 GCA_964245545.1 uncultured Acetobacteraceae bacterium
AGGCTGACCCTGGGGATTTGCACCGCGGCCGGGGCGCTGGCGGGGTCCTTGCTGGTCACGGGGCAGGCGCAGCCGACGCTCACCGACTACAGCGCGGCGTTCCTAGTGGTGGCGGTGCTTTCTTTGGCTGCGTCCCCCACCTGCGCACGGCTGAAGCCGGACGCGGGCAACGAGCTGAGCGGGCGCAACCCATCCTTGGCCACGCGCAAGGCGCAAGCGGTCGCGGCGGTGAAGACGCAGACGGCAGATGCGGGACGGGTGGGATAGGGGTCGGAGCAGCGACTTCCCTAGTAAGTAGATAAAGTGGTCGGCACTGGCCCATAGTCGGCAGGATTGCTACCCCCCTTACGGCTAACGCGACAAGGCTAAGCTGGTGTGTTTATGGAGGCGTTGCGGTTGTAACGTAGGATCCGACCGTCCTGCCCAAGCGTTACGACCAACGTTTCCTTGCTGGCGAGGAAATCATTCCTCCAGACCGTGCTGGTCCACGTATCAACTTCTTGAACAGGCTCGCTTGGCGGGGCTGGTGGTGGCGTGATCATCAATGGATCTGGGCTATGGACAACGATAACTGTTCGGAGAGTTGGTGCGCCGGAGAAAGTTTGCCGTGCCTGGGGCGGACCAAGAATTGGCGTGAGATCGGCCAGCGTCGTATCATGCTGGCGTAGTTTTGCCTCAGCCATATTGAAGTCGATCAGGCGGCCGTCTTCGGGAAAGGAGCTGTCGAAGCCATAGCCGGCGAGAACGCCATTGTGGAAGCGGAAGATAAAAGTCCTGACTCGTGGTATGATCACGGCGGGAAAAAGAGAGGCGACAATACGGTCGCTATTTTGAAAGGTGAGCGTTGTGTCCGTCGATGGTCCGGGGCCTGCGTCGCTGGCAGGTTGGGGACGCGCCGTCGCGTTCTCAATTCGGCGGATTGGTTCGCCATAGACTGCAAGCACGTCCGTCTCGCGTGATGCACCAATCGCCACTCCCGGTGCGATCCAAGGTTTGGGCAGGTTGCGGCCAACCGGCTCACGGACAGTGCACGCGGCGCAGGCGATGGCAAGAAAAACGGTCGACAGAGCTGTGCGCAAAAAGGCTCTCCTTAGAGCGGAGGTTCAACATCCAAGTGGTGCGAGACAATCCTGCCGTCCTGCGCTATTGTCGTTGCGAGAAACTTTCGAATTTTCGAACGCAGTATCGGAAACGTGGCTGTTTCCATGACATACCAGATGTCGATCTCGTTGCCGCCAGTGCTGAGGTTCTTGATACGACCCTCCGGTGGACCGAGTACAGTCATGAGGTCCTCTTGCCGAGCGTCCTGCCGAGACAGGAGCTGGTTGGCTGTTTGCACATCAAAGTCGCGTTGATCGGACGAAACATTGCTGATGGTCAGTAAGGCGATCAGCCGATTGTCGACGAACCCGAATATGCCGATGCGAGCCGGTCGAAGACCATTCTTCTGGAAGACAACCGGCGGCTTGTAAATATAGACAAGGACACGCTCTGCTTTTACCACCTGGCCGAGCTCCGTGATCGTAGCCTGCTCGCCTGTGATTGTCTGAGACGGACTGCCGAGCCGGGCGATCGCTTCGTCGGGCGTTGTCACCCCGGTAATCCATGCTGCACTCTGATCGGGACGGCCAAAATCTCGGCCCACCGAGCAAGCGGTCAGCATGCTGCCACATAGACAGGTTAACACCGCACGAAATATGTTCGGTAAAATCACATCTACAATGTAACGAAAACCACGTAACGCTGCAATGCACTCGACAAGCCGCGACGCGTTGAAAGGCCATGCTAAACTTGGCCCGATGGTTGCAAGCACTACATTTTGGCCCTCATCGGCGTGAAGTCAGCAATCCGAGTTGCTCATGCCCCGCCAATGCACCCGGCAATTGGGTACGCGGCAGCATCAAATCCATTCGCCAGCATCCCGCGCGGCTTGATCAACTCGTAGGTCGGCACCGCAAGGTAGCGCCCGCTGCCCGGCGCTGCTGATACCACCCCATCGCGCATCACCACGTCTCCCCGGCGCAAGGTGGCGACCGGCCAGCCGGTGACCTCCATGCCCTCATAGGGCGTGTAGTCGATGATGTGCTGCATCAGCGCATTGGTGAGTGTGGTGCGGCGGTTGGGGTCCCACAGCACCAGGTCGGCATCCGCGCCCGGCGCGATGCGGCCCTTCTGCGCCAGGCCGAACAGGCGGGCGGGGGCGGTGGCGACCAGGCGGACGAAATCGCTTGGGGTCAGCCGGCCGGTCGCCACACCCAGGCTCCAGATCAGCGGCAGGCGGGCGGCCAGGCCGGGCACGCCGTTGGGGATGGCGGTGAACGGGGCGTCCTCGCCGGCCGCGTTCTTGCCGCGCGGGCCGCCATAGCTCCAGCCGCTGTGGTCGGAGCTGATCACCCCCAGCGTGTCGAGCCGGATGGCATCCCACAGCCCGGCGGCCGCAGCGGCGTCGCGCGGGGCGGGGCTGCACATGAACTTGGCGCCTTCGAAGCCGGGCCGGTCCATGTCGGCGGCGGTCAGGGCGAAGTATTGCGGGCAGGTCTCGCCCCAAACCTTCACGCCGCGGGCCTGGGCACGGGCGATCTCCTCCGCCGCCTCCGGGCAGGAGACGTGGAATATCTCTATTGGCGTGTCCACCAACTCGGCCAGGGCGATGGCGCGGTGCGTGGCCTCGCGCTCCACCAGGGGGGGGCGGGACCAGGCGTGGTATTTCGGCCCGGTGCGGCCGTCCGCCAGCAGGGCGGCGGAGCGCCAGGCGATGGCGTCGTAGTTCTCGCAATGCACCGTCACCAGGCAGCCGAGCCGGCGGGCGGCGGACAGCACGGCGAGGAACTGGCGGTCGTCCAGCCGCGAGGCGTCGTAGGTCAGGAACACTTTGAGGCTGCGCACGCCCGAGGCGACCAGTTCGGGGAGTTCGCGACCCATCACGTCATCGGTCGGGTCGGTGATGATCTGGTGGAAGGCGTAGTCCACCATCGCCCCCGCCGCGGCCCGGCGGCGATACTCCGCCAGCGGCTCCAGCACGCCGCCGCCCTTGAACTGGGCGGAGAAGGTGACGACGGAGGTGGTGCCGCCCGCCAGCGCCGCCGTGCTGCCAGTGGTGAAGGTCTCCTCGTCCGAGCCGCCGCCAGGCTTGAGCTGCTCGATATGGCAGTGCGAGTCGACGCCGCCGGGCATCACCAGCAGGCCGCCCGCGTCCAGTTGGGGCCCGCCTTCCAGCCGGTCGGCCAAGGCGGCGATGCGGCCGGCGCGGATGCCAATATCGGCGGGGAACTGGTCGGAAGCGGTGACAACGGTGCCGCCGCGGACGATTAGGTCAAAGTCAGGCATGCCATCTCTCCGGTTCAGGAGCCGCTGAACCAGTTATAGCCCTGGTCTTCCCAGAAGCCGCCAGGATAGTCGTTGGTGACGGACACCGCCGTGACGAATTTTGGGCTCTTGAAGCCCAGCTTGGTCGGCACCCGCACCCGCAAGGGAAAACCGTACGCTTCGGGCAACGGCTTGCCGAGGAAGTCCAGCGCCAAGATGGTCTGCGGATGCAGCGCGGAGGCCATGTCCAGGCTGCCGTAGTAGCGGTCGGCGCATTTAAACCCGACGTAGCGTGCCCGCGTATCCGCCCCTATCCGTTGCAGGAAACTGCGAAGCGGCACGCCGCCCCATTGCCCGATCGCGCTCCAGCCCTCGATGCAAATATGCCGGGTGATCTGGCTTTCTTGCGGCAGGGTGCGGAGGCGTTCGAGCGTCCAAGGCGTGCGGTCGCTCACCAGGCCAGAGACGGCGAGCGACCAATCCGCCGGGTCGATCTCGGGGGTGCTGTCTTCAGGGTAGAAGCCGTTGTACGGGAACGGCTTGGTGATGGCGCTGGCCGGGAAGGTGGGCGCCAGCCTGTCCGGGTCGAACAGCCAGGCCTGCACCCGGTCGTTCCAGCGCGACATGGCGAACAGGGCGCGGTCCACCGCGTCGCCGTCGGACAGGTTGCAGCCGGTGAGCAGAGTGAGCGCGCCCAGCGACAGGCCGCCGCGGATCAGCCCGCGCCGCTCCAGCCGGTGCAAGGCCGGGCGGTGATCGTCCAGCGAGGGGCGCTTCACGTCACCCGCTCCCGCCCGGTGATCATGGCCGGCAGGGTGCGCGGCACGGCGGCGACCAGTGCCAGATGCACCACCACGAACCCGGCCAAGCCGGTCATGGCGAGGAAATGCACCCGCCGGGCCGCTTCGTAGCCGCCGAGCAACGCCACCAGCGCTTGCAACTGCACCGGCTTCCACAGGCAAAGGCCGGACATCACCATCGCCAAACCAAGCAGCAGCGCCGCCAGGTACGCCAGGCGCTGCACCGCATTATAGCCGCCGCCATGCGCCAGCCGCAGCGCCAAGGCGTCGCGAAAGTCCTGCCACACCGCGCGCGGGGCGATCGGCAGCAAATGGCGGGCAAAGTGGCGGCTGCCCAGGCCATAAGCGATGTAGAGCAGCCCGTTGCCCACCAGCAGCCACATCATTGCGAAATGCCAGGCGATGCTGCCGCCCAGCCAGCCGCCCAAGGTGGTCCAGCGCGGAAAATACACCGGCCAGAATGCATTGGCGTCGTAGATGCCCCAGCCGCTCATGAACATGCAGGCCATCGCCACCGCGTTTACCCAGTGGGTCAGGCGGATGGTGAACGGGTGGCGGAGCCGGGTGCCTGTCACCGCCGTCACATCGGCGGAACGGTGCCGTTCTCGCCCACGTTGATCCGCGCGGCGGTCAGCGTGCCGTCCGCCGCCTTGGCTGGCACCACCAGGACGTGCGCACCGGGCTTGAGCAGCGAATGGTCGTCCGTCGGTTCCAGGCTCACGATCGGCACATCCTCCGGGACGTAGATCTTCTTCTGGCCGCCGCCCTTGTAGCTCACCGTCATCGTTCGGCCCTCCGACACCACGAGGTCACCCACGGTGCCATTGGTCATGGTGCTGGTGGGGCCGAGATCCCAGGCATAGCTGCCTTCGCCGGTGCCGTTCATGCTGGCAGGGAACACGGTCACTTCCAGCGCCTTCAGCGTGCCATCCGGCTGCGGGGTGGCCGCGCAACCGATGAAGGTGCCGCTTTTGATGTCGCCAATCGCCGCCTCCTTGACGCCCACAACCTTGGCATCCGGTGCGAGGGTTACCTTCAGCTCGTCGCCATTGCGGGCCTTGAGGCTGAGGGTGTTGCCGTCTACCGCCTCGATGGTGGCGCGTACCCGGGCGGGCGGCGTCTGAGCGAAGGCCGGGACGGTGGCCAACCCGGTCGAAGCGAGCAGGGCGAAGGCGAAGCGGCGCGTCAACATGGTGCCGGGTTCCAGTGTTTGTTTGCGGGCGATCCATCATGCGGCGGCGGCTGGCTGTCAATGCAGCGTGCAGGGTGATCAGAACACTAAATGGGCAGCCGGATGCGCGCACGTAACCCACCAAGCGGGCTTTGTTCCAGCCAGATGTCGCCGCCATGGGCGCGCACGATGTCCCGCGCGATGGTGAGGCCGAGCCCGGTGCCGCTGCCCCCGGTCTCAAACGGACGGAACACGCTCTCCCGCCGCTCCGGCGCGATGCCGGGTCCGTCGTCATCCACCAGCAGGTCGACGCTGCGCTCCTGCGGCATGGCGGAGAGGGCGATGCGGCGGGCATGGCGGCGGGCGTTGTCCACCAGGTTGGTGATGGCCCGGCGCACCGCCTCGGGGCGCAGCAGCACGGTGAGGCCGCCGGGAGCGTGCAGCGCCACGTCTGCCCCGGCGCGGCGCGCTCCGGCGGCGACGTCGCCCAGGATGGCGCAGACATCGACCGGCTGGGCCTGCTCGTTGCCTTCGCCGCGGGCAAAGGAGAGATAGCCGCCGAGCATGCGCTCCATCTCCTCCACGTCGGCGGTCATGTCGGCGATATCTCCCCTCTGCTCGGGGGTGCGGGGGAGCATAGCCAGAGCGAGGCGCAGCCGGGTCAGCGGCGTGCGCAGGTCGTGCGAGACGCCCGTCAGCATCTCGGTGCGCTGGCTGAGGAAGCGGCTGATGCGGGCCTGCATGCGGTTGAACGCGGCCGCCGCCTGCCGCACCTCGGCCGCGCCCTCGGGCTTCATCGGCCCGCGGTCGCGCCCCATGCCGAACGCCTCCGCCGCGGCAGCCAGGCGGCGGATGGCGCGCACCTGGTTGCGCATGAACAGCGCCGCGATGCCGAACAGCAGCAGCGCCGAGCCGGCGAGCCAGAGCACGAACAGGTAAAGCGTGGAGGTGTAAAGCCGCTTGCGGGGCGCCTGCACGTCCAGCACGCCGTCGGGCAATTGGATCTGGAGCTGGACGCTGCGCGGGTCCGAGGTCCAATCCATGGTGTAGGCCAGCCCGGTGAGCTTGCTGTCGAGCGAGGCGGCAAGGTCGTCGTCGGCCGGGCCGAGCTGGTTGATCCAGCGGCGCGGCTGGATGGCGGCATCGGGGGTGAACTGCATTGGCACCTCGTAGCGCAGCAGGGCCGAGCGCAGGATCCAGTCGCGGTTGCCATCGCCGGGGAAGCGCTGCATCAGCGCGATGGTCTCGGCCACTTCGCCGGCGATGGCGGCGGCAAGGCGGCGGGAGACGAGGTCGAGGTAGCTGCCGTAGAATACGGTGAAGGCCACCGCCTGCAGCAGCACCAGCGGCAGCAGGATGATCAGCAGGCTGCGCCCCAGCAGGGACCGGGGCAGGAAGCGCTTGACGCCGAACCTCATCACAGCCCCGGCTTCAGCACATAGCCGCGGCCGCGCACGGTGTGGAGGAAGCGGGGCTCGCGCGGGTCGGCCTCGAGCTTGCGGCGCAGCCGGGTCACCTGCACGTCGATGGCGCGCTCGCCGGCTTCGTCCATGCCCAATGACTGCGCGATCGCCTCGCGGGACAGCACGTCGCCGGGGCTGCGGGCCAGCAGGCTGAGCAGCGCCACCTCGCCGCTGGTGAGATGCACCACGCCTTCCGGTGCCGCCAGTTCGCCGCGCACCGTGTCGAACGACAGGCGGCCGAGGCGCAGCTCCGTCACCGGCTCCACCGGCGCCAGGCGGCGCAGCATGGCCCGGATGCGCAGCACCAGCTCGTAAGGGTCGAACGGCTTGCCGAGGTAGTCGTCGGCACCGGCTTCGAACCCGGCGATGCGGTCCTCCGGCGTGCCCATGGCGGTCAGCAGCAGCACGGGGATGTCCGAGCGGTCGCGGCGGAGCGCCTCGGTGAGGTCCAGCCCGGTCTCGCCGGGCATCATCACGTCCAGCACCACCAGGTCGGGCTGGACGAAGCGCATCTTGGCGCGGGCGTCGGCGGCATTCTCGGCGGTGGTGACGCGGAAGCCGTTCTCCGACAGGTAGCGCTGCAGCAGGCGGCGCAGCTTTTCGTCGTCGTCCACCACCAACACGTGAGCCGCCTGGGAAGCGCTCACCGCGGGGGGCCGCGGTCCAGGTAGGCGCGGGCGGGCGGGCCCATGATGGCGCGCATCACCCGGCCAAAGCCTTCGACCGAGGCGCCGCCGGCCTCGCGGTAGGCGCTGGCCAGGCGCTCCCGCTGCGCCTCAAACAGGCGCCGCTCCAGCGCTTGCCCGTCGGCAGCGAGGGTCAACAGGCGCTGCCGGCGGTCTTGCCGGCCGGTGGCTTGGGTGACGTAGCCGAGCCGGACCAGATCGCTCAGCACGCGCGCCAGGCTTTGCTTGGTGATGCGCAGGATGCCGAGCAGGTCGCCCACCGTCATGCCGGGGTTGCGGCCGATGAAGTGCAGCGCGCGGTGATGCGCCCGGCCCAGGCCCAATTCGGCCAGGATGGCGTCGGCGCTGGCGGTGAGGTCGCGGTAGGCGAAGAAGAACAGGTCCTGCGCCAGCCGCATCTGCTCCTCGCGCAGGAACAGCAGGGCGGTTCCGGCTGGTTGGGTGGCAGGCCGTTCCGCCTTCACTCCTGACATGTCAGGTCTACGCTCCCCCGAGACGACGCAGCCGCTAGTCTAGCGCAACTGGGGGGCGCCGCCACCAGCGAGCCGCCGGGCTTGCAGCCGCAGGGCGAGGGCGTAGCAGGGAGGCAGCAGGAGGAGCCAGGCGATGCGGGCGCCATAGCGGTCGTGCGGGCCGGAGAGCGCCCCGGTGGCAAAGGCGTTGGCGAGCACGCCGCCGCCAACCAGCAGGGAAAACCTCGCCAATGGCGCGGACTGCCGCCAGGCAAGCCCGGCGAGCGCGATGCTGCCAAGCGCGCCCACGGCCAGCAGCAGCGTGCGCAAGCCAGCCAATGGCGCCGCCAGCGCCGGCAAGTGCCCGGCCACCTGGCGCGAGCGGGCAAAGCGGGCCTGCTCCGCAGCGGGGAAGTACGTGCGCAGCAACAAGCCCACCGTGCTAGCCAGATACTCGGGGCCCAGCGTGTCCCCGACCTGGTTGCGGGCGAGCTGCCGCAGCGTGTTGAGCGCGGCGGCGCGGGCGGCCTGCCAGGGTTCAAAGGCAAGCGTAGCCTTCACCACGGCGGCGGCCTCCGGGGCGAGCAGGAGGGGGCCGAAATCATTGTCCCACATCGGGCCATGCGGGTCCCACAGGAAGGCGTCGCTGTCCATCGGCAGCCGCCCGGCCCAGCCGCAGAGCCGCAGCCTGGCTTGCGGGCAGACGCTGCGCAGGTAGTCGGCGGCGGGGCCGTCCGCCTGCAGGCGGGCAAGGGCGAACACCGATCCGTAGGGGGAGACCGCAGCAACGCCATCGCCCACCAGGTTGCAGGCGATCAGCCAGGCCAGGGCGGCGGCAAGGGGCGCGGCACAGAGGGGGAAGCGGCGCGGCCGGGTGAGCAGGACGAGCGCGAGGCAGGCCGTGGCGACCACCAGGTGGGTGAGATGCGAGGCGATGGCGACCGCGGCGAGCAAGCCGGTTGGAATGGCCGTGCGGAGCGGCACCCGCTCCCCATGGGAGGCGGCGACAGGTTCAGCCAGCAGATAGAGGGTGAGGACGGAAAGGGGGGCGAAGATGTCGGGCAGGACCAGGCTGGTGAACCAGGGCGCAGCGCTTCCCAGGGCCAGCAGGGCGCACACCGCCCCATGCCAAACGCCGCCGCGCAAGCCGAGCCGGCGCCCCACCGCCCACAGCACGGCGCTGACCAGCAGGGATTGCACCACCACGACGCCCCAGAGCGTCACGCCGGTGTGGAACAGCAGGGTGAGGGGGCCGTAAAGCCAGGGTTTGTCCCAGCCGATGCTTGGTTCGAGCCCCATCGCCTCCAGCCCGGCGGTGTCGCTGAACACGATTGGATAGCCATTGGCCAAGGCGGGCCACAGCAGCAGCGCCGCCCCCAGCGCCACCCATCCCACCGGCTTCACCAGCGAGCGGCGGCTTTGTCGTCGGCCACTCTGGCGTCCACCCAGCGCGAGGCGCCGTCCTGGAACAGCTCGCGCTTCCAAAACGGGGCGCGGGTCTTCAGCCAGTCGATCAGGAACGCCACCGCCTCCAGCGCCGCCGCCCGGTGCGCCGCCGCGGCGAGCACCAGCACGATGTTGGCGCCGGGCCGCAACGGACCGACCCGGTGGATCACCGTGCAGCCGAGCAGCGACCAGCGTGCAGCCGCTTCGGCGGCGATGGCGGCCAGGGCGGCCTCGGTCATGCCGGGGTAGTGCTCCAGCGTGAGGCTGGCGAGCGGATGCGCCGGGTCGTCGCGGACGACGCCGATGAAGCAGCCGATCCCGCCCGCCTCGGTACCGCCGGCCAGCATGGCGGCGATCTCGGCGCCCACGTCGAAATCCTCCGTCGCCACGCGGATGGTGGGGATCATCCGCCGGTCACGGGGGGGAAGAACGCCACTTCGTCACCGTCCGCGAGCGTGGTGCCGGGCGGGGCGAAGGCCGTCCCGGTCTCGCAGCCAGAGCGCCAGCTCTCCCACCGTGGTCACGCAGGGGGGCACGGCAAGCAGCTCTTCGCCCCGCCCCGCGCGTTCGCGCAACCGGGCGAAATATAGCACCCGCAGCATCACGGCTTGCTCATCAAGGCCGGCTGGGCACGGTCTGCACGCTCCCATCCGGGCCAATGAGCGTGCTGGTGCCGTTGCCGTTGGGAACCAGGACGCTGCCGGCGGGGTTGCCGCGGCCGTTGCTGAGCCCGCGGTAGCTGCCTGATTGCTGGCCGCCGGTGGCATTCACCGCGGGCCCGCCCGGCGAAGGCTGCACGGGTGAACTTAGGTTGGATGGCACCCGGCCCGATGGCACCTGTGGCGGCGGCAAGCCCTGATCGGCGCCATTGGCGCGGTTGACCTGCGGGTTGGGTCCGTTGGTGGGGCCGGTGGCGGGGCTGCTCCCCGTCTGGACCGCCCCGCGCCGGAGTTCGTCCGCCTGTTGGCGTTCCAAGTCCTGCAGCGTCTGGTCGGGGCCTTGGTTTTCCGGCCACACATTGCCCTTTTCCGGGAGCAGTGGCGGCACCTCCACCGGTTGGCCCCGGATCACCTGGAATGTCTCGCTGCTGCCGGCCGGCGTGTTGGGGTTTTCGTCAAACCACTTGGTGGTGTGATCGAAGAAAACGCCCATGCCGGTACAGCCGGACGCTAAGCCGGCGCCCGCGAGCACCAGGGCGGTAAACGCAAAACGCGACGTCAATACGGTGGCTCCATCGGTGGCCGCGGCCAAGCGCCCGGAATGTGCCCGCTTGGCGCCCGCTGCTCAAGCTCTGCTGCCGTGCTCATGCAGGAAAGCCACAATCCATGCTATAAGTACCACGGGATCACCGAGCGGCAGTACGGGCCGGTCGCAGCCGGGCAAAGCCTGATCGCTGGCGACGGCGGCCACGTCGGGCCAGCCGGGCCAGAGCGGGGGTTTGCCCAAAGCGGGCCGATGCACCTCAAGCTTGGGGATGGGGGAGCTACGGAAGCCTTCGACCAGCACCAGGTCGGCGGGCGCCAGGCGGCTGAGCAGCGCGTCCAGCGGCGGGTCGGCCCCTGGTTCTTCGTGGATCAGCGCCCAGCGGCCCGGCGACGCCACCAGCACCTCCCGCGCCCCAGCCGCACGGTGGCGCCAACTATCCTTGCCCGGCGTGTCCAACTCGGCGCCATGGTGGGCATGCTTCACCGTCGACACCACCAGCCCGCGGGCGCGCAGGCCGGGGAGCACGGCCTCGATCAGCGTGGTTTTGCCCGCGCCCGACCAGCCGGCAATGCCCAGCACGCAGGCGGTCAAGGGCCGGTCTGGCCGCGCACCGCCGGGCCGGTGGTGCCCTGCACCTGGCGCAGGCTCGACTGCAGGTAGCCCCAACCGGTGACCAGGGTGAGCAGGGCGGCCACCCACAGCATCGCCTCCCCGATCGCCGCCACCGGCAGCGGCACGTGGAGCAGCGCCGCCACCTCGTCGCCGGCGAGCAGGGTGCCGAGCGCGCCCATTTGAAAGCCGGTCTTCCACTTGGCCAGGCGGGTGACCGGCAGCCGCCCGCTCATTCCCGCCAGGTGCTCGCGCAGGCCGCTGACCATGATTTCGCGCAGCAGGATGACGATGGCGGGATAGAGGCCGGCGCCGGACAGCCGCTGCAGGCCGGCAAGCAGCATCAGCGTGGCGCCGACCAGCAGCTTGTCGGCAATCGGGTCCAGCATGCGGCCGATCTCGGATTGCTGCTTCCAGGTGCGGGCAAGATGGCCGTCCAGCCAGTCGGTGAGGGCCGCGGCGGTGAACAGCAGCATGGCCAGCAGGTCCCCCACCGGGCTGCGCAGCGCGGCCAGCGCCACCAGCAGCGGGATGGCGACGATCCGCGACAGGGTGAGCAGATTGGGCAGGTCGGTGAGCATGAAGCGGCAGCCTAGGCGGTTCGAGCGGCCATGTCAGGCGGGGAGAGTTACTGCGGCTGGTTCATAGCTTCCCTTTCTCCCCAGAAAGCCCTCTCCCTCCGGGAGAGGGTTGGGTGAGCGGCGGTCTACGTAAGCTGCAGCAATTGTGCCTTCAAATACGCACTTTCCGGCAATTGGGGGTGCACCGGGTGGTCCGGGCCAGCGCCCGCCGTGGTCAGCACGCGAGCCTCGCGGCGGGCGCGGTGCAGCGCGAGCGCGACCTGGCCAGCAAACGCCTCCACGCTGGCGTGATGGCTGCAGGACGCCACCAACAGGAACCCGCCGGGTGCCACCAGGGGCGCGGCAAGCCGGGTCATCTTGTTGTAGGCGCGCAGGCCGGCCTCGGCATCCTTGCGCGACTTGGCGAAGGCGGGCGGGTCGCACACCACGATGTCGTAGCGCTCCCCCGCGGCGGCCAGGGTGGCCATCACCTCGAAGGCGTCGCCGCGCTGGAGCGTGACGCGTCCGGCCAGCCCGTTGCGGTCAGCCGCGAGC
>CAXTNN010000089.1:0-1579 GCA_964245545.1 uncultured Acetobacteraceae bacterium
AAGGCATCGAGGGTCAGGTGCCCTATCGCGGCCCGCTGGAGGCCGTGGCCGCCCGCACCGCCCCCGCCCGGGCGGGGCGCAAGCCTTCGCTGGGCGTGGTGACCCCCGTTGGCGGCGCCGAGGACGATTTGCGCCGGTTGCTGCCCAGTCTGGCGCGTTGGTACGAGGTCGTGCTGCTGACCGACGACGCCCCGCCGCAGGACGTCACCCTGCGCACGTGCTTCGACGCGCGCCCTGTCGCCAGCCTGCGGGAGCAGACGCCCGATCGGCTGTTATACCGGCCTGGCGATGACAGCAGCTATGCCGCATTGGCGCTGGAGCTGCTGGACGGCTATCCCGGCGTCGTGCTGGCGGGCCGGACTCCGTTCGCCCAGGTGCTGGCGCAGGGTTCCAGGGCGGCCGCCGATGCGTTGCATGCTGCGGTATTGGACGAGTATGGCTGGCACGCGGTGCTCGCGCTGCGCGCCGACCCGGGCGCTGCCGACCGCTTCCCGCTGGATGACATGCTCGCCGCCCGTGCCTTGGCCGTGGTGGCGGATGCGGCCGCCGGCCCTGGCGCGCTCCATGCGGCGCTTGAGGCCGCCTATGCCGGGCCGCGTGCCGGCATCGAGCGATGCTTGGCCGCACTCGCCGGCGACGACGCCACCGCGTTGCCGGAGGTGGCGGCTGCGCTGGCCGCGACCTTCCGCCGCCCGGCATCCCGCGCGCTGCTGCTCGACGTGTCCACCATCGCTGCGTTCGACGCCGGCACCGGCATTCAGCGCGTGGTGCGCGAAGTGGCCCGCCAGCTCGGCACCATGCCGGACCTGCCAGCACGCATGGAGCCGGTGCATCTGGGCGAGGCCATGACCCTCGCCCGGCCGTTCGGCTGCCGCCTGTTCGGCCTGCCGGCGCTGGGTGAGTCGGCTATTCCTGCCCGCCTTGCCCCTGGTGACGTGTTCGTCGGGCTGGACCTGCACATCCATGACGTGGGCCGGCTGGCGCATGCCATCCAGACGGTGCGGGCTGCCGGGGCACGCGCGACCGTGGTCATCTATGATCTGCTGCCGGTGCAGATGCCGGCCTGCTTCCCCGCCCCGGTGCAGGCAATGTTCCCCAAATGGCTTGGCACCATCAGCCAATTAGCCGACGGCTTGGTGTGCATCTCCCGGGTGGTCGCCGATGAGCTGCTGGCGTGGCTGGACCGCAATCCGCCGGTCCGCACCCGGCCGTTGCACGTGGGATGGTTCCACTTGGGCGCGGATTTCCGCCCAGCCGCCCACGGCACCGCCCGCGACGATGCTCCCGGAGCCGCCCCTCCCGGCCATGCCTGCCTCGCCGCCGCTGCCGCCCGCCCGACCGCAGTGGTGGTGGGCACCCTGGAGCCGCGCAAAGGCCACAACGACATCCTCACCGCCTTCGACAGGCTGTGGGCCGAGGGGCTGGACGTCGGCGTCATCTTCGTCGGCCGCACCGGCTGGCTGATGCAGGCGCTGGAGGACCGTATCCTCGCCCATCCCGAGTTCGGCAGCCGGCTGCATTGGCTGCGCGATGCCGACGACGCCATTGGCGTGACGGCGCCATTCGTCGCGCCAAACAA
>CAXTNN010000089.1:1589-12134 GCA_964245545.1 uncultured Acetobacteraceae bacterium
GACGCCATGGTGGCGGCGCTGTACCAACGCAGCGGCGCTCTGCTGAACGCCTCAGAAGGCGAGGGCTTTGGCCTGCCGTTGGTGGAAGGCGCCCGCGCCGGCTTGCCCGTCATCACGCGGGATTTGCCGATCTTCCGTGAAGTGTGCGGAGAGCACGCGCTTTACTTCTCCGGCGGCGCCGGGCCGATCGCGGCTGCCTTGCGGCAATGGCTGCGCTTGCGCCAGGAGGGGCGGCTGCCGGACCCGGCGATGATCACCACCATCTCTTGGCAAGAAAGCAGTCGCCGTTTGGCCGAGATCGTGATGACAGATGACTGGTACGCCACCTGGTCCCCCCCGAGGGAGCCGGAATGATGGAGCCGACTAACCATGTCCGACAAAGCCGCTTACTCGACCGCCGTGTGGGACCAGCGCTATGAGGGCGGCGAACACGTCGGGTCCCGCGCGACCATCGAGGGTGACCCGGTGGACTATACCCAGCACCGGTTTCTCTATCGCCATGCCGTTGCGGAACCGACCACGGGCTCGCCGGACGGCTGGATCATCGATGCGATCGGGCAAAAATACCTAACGCCGCCGCCGGCCAAGATGCTGTCCGTCGGCTGCGGCATGGCCTTCATCGAAGAGCAGATCATCCGCGCCGGCTTCGCCGAACACATCCTGGCCTACGAAATGTCCGGTTCGGCCATCTCGGCGGCCAAGGAGCGGGTCGGCAGCCAGCCCTATGCCGGCCGCTTGGACTTGCGCTGCGCTGACGTGCTGACGGAGGATTTGCCCGCGGCAGCGTTCGACGTGGTGTTCGTGCAGGCGGCGATCCACCATTTCTTCGAAATCGAGCCGATGTTCCAGTTGATGCACCGCGTGCTGAAGCCGGACGGGCTGCTGATCTACGACGAGTATATCGGCCCCGACCACCACCTCTACGACGATCACGTGGTCGCCATCATAAACCGCATCAACGCCTGCCTGTCGCCGGGCTACCGCTGGGATCACTTGTCCAAGCATGATCGTGAACACATTCCGAAGCCGGATTTGCCGTGGATGCTGCAGCATGACCCGTCGGAAGGCGTGCATGCCTCGCAAATCCTGCCGCTGACCTACCGCTTCTTCGACGTGATCGACCGCCGCGACTACGGCGGCAGCCTCGTCCGGCCGTTCTTCACCGGCATCCTGCCCAATTTCGACTGGGACGATCCGAAGGACCAGACCGTTGGCCGCTTGGTGGTGTTGCTGGAGCGGCTGCTGGTGGAGCAGGGTGCCATTCCGAGCTACCAGACGGCCGTTGTCGCCCGCCGCCGGCCGGAGGTGCTGCCGGCGCTGTCAGACGCGGAGGCCATGCGGATCAACTACGCCGGCTGGACGCTGCCCGCCAAGCAGCCCCCCAGCCCGCCAGTTGCGCCGCCAGCAATGAAGCGTGGATGGCTGAGGCGTGTCCTCCGCGGCTGACGGCTGATCTGCTCACGATGGCCGACCCGTTGCCACCTCCATCATCACGAAGCGACGGGAGAGAAAGCGCTCAACCTGGCGCTCTGGTGCTGAGCCGGCTTGCTGCCCGGGACGCATCGTTGCGCCGCGTGCGGGCCGAACGGGACGCCTTGCAACGGGCCCTCGCGCAGGCCAGGTCGGCGCCCCCACTGGACCGGCTGCACCGCCTGGCGGTCCGCCATGCCGTGCTGGCGCGCATCGTGCTGGCACTCCCACGCCGCTTCTTCCGCTGGCGCGCGCGGCTGCTTGCCTATCGTCAGGGCACCCGCTTGCGCAACGACCCGGTGGTGCAGACCGTGCGCCCGTTCTTCGACGCCGGATGGTACGCTGCCAATGCGGCCGGTCTGGGCAGCGCCCACCCGCTTTTGCATTGGCTGGACCACGGCCGTGCGGCTGGTGCCGCACCAAACCCGTTCTTCGACCCGGTCTGGTACTGCCGAACCTACCACCTGCCGCCGGACCAGGACCCGTTGCTGCATTACGTCACCACGGGCGCCGCGCTGCGCTACGACCCGTCGCCTGGCTTCGCCACCGGGTATTACTTGGACCACTATCGCGACGTGCGCGACCGGGGCGAAAACCCGCTGGCGCACTACCTCGCGCATGGGCGACGGGAGGGGCGCTCGCCTTGCCCCGCGCCCCCCACCGCGCTGCCCGCCAGCTTCGCCGCCATTCTGGAACTGACGGCGCCGCGCGGGGGCGAGGAGGTGGCCCTCTTTGCAACCCATTGCCCAGCCGGCCGCCTCGCCCCCCATGTTAGGCCCTATCTTGCGGCGTTGGCGGCAGAGGGCGTCGCCACCACGCTGGTCATCGCCGCCGATCAGCCCTTCACACCGGAACCCTGGCTCCCACCGTTGCTGGACGGGCTGTACGTGCGGGACAATACCGGGTGGGACTTCGCCGCCTGGGCGCACGTGCTGCAACTCAATCCAGGCTTGTTCGGGGCGCGGGTGCTGTTCTGGGTGAACGACAGCGTGCTCGGCCCAGTCGATGCCGCCGCCTTTCGCGCCGTGCTGGGCCGCGTGCGCACCAGCACGGCCGCACTGGTGGGACTAACCGGCAGCGTCTCGCGCTGCGACCACATCCAAAGCTACTTCCTCGCCTTTCGGCAGGCCGCGCTGCGCTCCGCCGCCTTGGCGCGCTTTGTCGCAGGCGTCCGCTGCCTGCCGCTCAAGGAGGACGTTATCAACGCCTATGAGCTCACGCTCGCAGCCACCCTGCGCGCCGCCGGGCTGCGGACGGAGGTGCTGTTTCCCAACGAGGCTGGCGACGGGGACCGCAACCGGCCGGTGACCGCGTGGCGCGAGCTGCTGGACGACGGTTTCCCCTTCCTGAAACGATCCGTCATGGCATCCCAGAGCGGCTGGCAGCAGGAATTGGCCGGGCGCGGCTACAGCGTCGGGTTGGCTGAGCCGCCGCAACCGGCGCCCATCGCGGCCGTTGCGCCAGCGCCAGGAGGGCCGCCCCTGCTGGCGTTTATCGGCCCGTATACATACAGCAACGGATTGGGCAGCGCAGCGCGCGGTTACCTGCGCGCCTTGGCCCACACCGGCCTTTCCGCCGCCACGCTGCCCATTGAGCGCCCGTTCCACGTCCACGCCCACGTCGCCCCGCCGCTCGGCGCCCGCCCGCCCGGACGGCCGGACGTGGTGTTGGTGCACCTCAATCCGGAGGCTTGGGACCCATTGCTGACCCCGGCGCAGACGGCGCTCATCGCCGCGGCACGGCGCCGGGTCGGGCTGTTCGTGTGGGAGTCGGGGGTGCTGCCCGCGGGCTTCGCCGAGCGCACGCGGCAGCTCGACGCCGTTTGGGTGCCGAGCCGCTATTGCGCCGCCGCCTTCCGCCCGGTGTCGGAGGCACCAGTGCATGTGCTGCCCTACGCCGTGCCCGCCGGGTCCATGGGCGCGGACCCGGCCCGGGTGGCGGCATTGCGCGCCAAGTTGGGCCTCGCCCCCGGCACGCGCACGGTGCTGTTCAGTTTCGACGCCTCCAGCTACCTGGAGCGCAAAAACCCGCACGCGCTGGTGCGAGCCTTTGCCCGCGCCGGGCTGGGCAGCGAGGGCTGGGCCCTGGTGCTGAAAACCAAACACCTGCCCCCCACCGCCGACCTGCGTGCCCTGGTGCAGGCCACGCCCGGCGCACTCCTGCTGGACCGCACGGCGCCTCCGGAGGAAGCGGCGGCGCTGCTGGACCTCGCTGACGTCTACGCCTCGCCCCATGCATCCGAGGGATTTGGCCTGACGGTCGCGGAGGCAATGGCATGCGGCAAGCCCGTGGTCGCAACCGATTTCGGCGGCACCACCGACTGGCTCGACGCAAGCTGCGGCTTCCCCGTGGGCTACGCCGCCTGGCAGTTGGCCGATGACCTTGGCCCGTACCGCGCCGGAACCGAATGGGCCCGCATCGACGAGGAGGCACTGGCCCGCACGCTGCGCCACGTGGCAGGCCTGCCGCAGGGTGCGCTCGCCGCGTTGGGTGAGGCCGCCCGCGCCCGCGTGGCGGGAATGCTGTCCCCGATGGAGGTGGGAGCGCGGATGCGCGCGCTGGTCATGGACGTGCTGGCCGGATGACGCTGCAGGCGGGCGGTTGGGACGAGGCGGCCTGGTATGGCATGGAGGTCCCGGCGGCGCTGGCGGCCGAGCGGCCAGACCTGGACGTGGTGTATGGCAATGGCCCGGCCTTCGACCCAACCCGGCTGTTGGCACAGGACTATGTCGGCGGCCCGCTCGCCGTGCGCGGCCGGGCCATGCCGCTGCTGGCAGGCATGATGCGGGACCCGCCCTACCGCCTCCTGCTGCAAGCCCTGCTGGCTGGACTGGAGATCGGTCGGATCGACGCGGATTGGCCGCAGCTCCCAAGCGTTCCCGTGCTGCCTGAACTGCTGCCGGTGCTGCCCCGCTTGCGGCCCGGCTGCGACGCCGTGCCAGGATTGCTGCCGGGCACGGCCGAGCTGCGGCGCCGCTTCGCCGATCCACCGCCCGTCACAGTGCTGCACGGAGGGCCCGCGCCGGAATTGGCGATGACTGATTGGCCCGGCGACCGTCTGCACACCATTCGCTGCGAGGCCGGACTCGACGCTGCCTGGCGGCTTGCCGGCACCGAGTTCCTGGTGCTGCTCGCGCCAGGCATGCAGCCGCAAGGGCCGGGTTGGCTGCGCGCGCTGATGACGCTGGCGGCGGAGCGTGGCAACGGACTGGCTGGCGCCACGCCGGGCTGCTCCGTGCAGCACGAGACGTTGGTGCTCCCGTTTCGCGCCGTCGCCACACGCCGGTCCCTGCTGGCGGAGGCCGGCGGCATCAGCCCGGCCTATGGCTGCGACCTCGCCCTGGCGGAGCTTTGCCTGCGCCTGCGCCAGCTTGGCTTGCGCATCACCGGCACGCCGCACGCCGCCGTCACCGGGCCGGACCGCCCCGCACCGGCCAGTGCCGAACTGGCCCGCCTGCGCCTGACCTGGCCTGCACTCCTGCGGCCCGACTTGGCAGGCAGCCCGTTGCCATGGGACTCGCCGCCTCAGTCCTGATCAAAAACCAGGCGAGCGGCACGCCTCGGGCCGGGCTTCCGGGGCCGCACCACGCTGCCGGCGCCCGGGTCCAGCGTTGGCAGCACCCTATCTAGCTGCTGCGCAGTGCCGCCGCGTGGGCAGCCGCGAGCGCGGCCATGCTATCGAAACGGAACTCGTAGGTCGCGTCGTCAGGCGGCGGCATGGTGGCACCCCAGCCCTCCTGCCTGTGGCGGCGGTCGATCCAGGCCGAGCGCAACCCGGCGCGCTTGGCCGGCGCATGATCGTGGAACAGGCTCTGCGCCGTCATCAAAATCCTGTCCTTCGGCACGCCCAGTTCCGCCTGCCGGGCCAGCAGGTACTCGAAATTGCGTGGGCTTGGTTTGTAGGAGCCAATATCCTGGGCGGTGTAGATCGCGTCGAACGCCACGCCCAGCCGCGCATTGCTGCCGCGGAAACTCTCGCGGTCCACATTGGAGAGGATCACCAGCTTATAGTGCTGCTTGAGGTAGGCCAGCGCCGCCGCGCTGTCCGGGAAGGCAGGCCAGGCCGGCACGGAGGCGCCGAATGCCTTGGCCTCGGCCGCGTCCTCCGCCACACCGAGCGCGCGGGCGACGCGGCCGTGCACGACGGCCAACAGCTCGGAGTAGAGCATCGCCGGCGTCTGCGCCTCCTGCGCCGACTCTTCTTGGGCAAACACCTCCAGCGCGGCATCGCGGCCGGGCGGCGCAGGCAGGCGCGCCAATAATGGCTGCAGGGCGGTGTAGATGCCGCTTTCCCAGTCAATCAGCGTGCCGTAGCAGTCGAACGCCAGCACGCTGAACTCGGTAAGCCGGACCTCACGCGTGTCGGCCGCGCGGTTGCGGCAGGCGCTGCTGCTCTCCTTCGCCATCCCGCCCTCGTCGCCTCGCCTTACCCCGCTTGCTTGCACGTCCTTGTCGCCCTGCCCAGGTGCCCGGCTCAATAGCCTCGCGCCGGGTTGTAAAGCGTGGGCGGCACCTCGCCGGCTTCCAGCATGCGGATGGTCTCCGCGACGCTGGCGGCCCGGGAAGCGCGCGATGCGTTGCCCGCCAGGTGGCCGGTTACGATCACGCGCGGGTGCGACCATGCGGGGTCGGCCGGCGGCAGCGGCTCCTCCTCGAACACGTCCAGCACCGCGCAGGACAGCGCAGAACTGTCGAGCGCCGCCAGCAGGGCGGGCTGCACGATCAGCGTGCCGCGCCCGGCGCTGACCACGCTGGCGCCCCGTGGCAACAAGGCCAGGCGCTGCGCGTCCAACAGCCCGCGCGTCTCCGGCGTGTCGGGCAGCAGGGCGACCAGGATGTCACTCTCGGCCAGGAATGCGTCCAGCGAGCCCATTCCAGCGCGGCAGGGCACGGGGCTGTCCGCCCGCGCGGTGCGTGACCAGCCGTGCACGGCGAAGCCGATCGGCGACAGCATGGCAGCGGCGGTGAGCCCGATGCGGCCAAGCCCCATAATGCCGAGCCGCGTCTGGCGCGCCGTGCGCTTCACGTAAACCGTTTCCCACCGCCGCTCCGCCTGCAGCGCCAGGATGCGCGGCAGGTTCCGCAGGCAGGCCAGGGCGGCGAGCACCACGTATTCCGCCACGGTCTGCGGCAGCTCATCCGCCCCCATGCGGACAACCGGCAAATGCTTCGGCAGGTCCGGGTCGCGCACGATATGGTCCACCCCCGCGGCGGTGCTGAACACGGCGCGCAGGTTCGGCAGCCGCGCGATACGGCCGGGCTCCGGCTCCCATACCAGCACGTATTGGACGCGCGCGGCATCGACGCCGGCGTCATCCCACCAGCGCACTTCCAGCTCCGGCATCACCGCGGCAAAGGCGGACTGCCACTCGGGCAGGGCGGCGGGGCCACCGGAGCGGACGAGCAGGATCGGCAGGGTCATGCGGCAACTCCGGTGGTGCAGGTGCCCGCTAGCCGATCCGGGCACCGCACCGCAACAAGCACCTGGCGGCAGCGGTGAGCGACCCACAGCAGGGCGAAGCGGCGCATGTCCAGCGCCTGCGGGAACCCTGGGCTTGCGAGAAATCATGGACCCAACTCGACGTTGAAAACGGCGCACCATCACCGGCAGGTCTGGTTTCCAGCTTCAGCCATGGCCAGGAACGTGATGGTTGTTGGGGCCAGGTCGACCGCGCCCGGCTGGATGCGGATGCCTTCCAGGCCGGGAAGCTCGTCACCGGCGCGCAGGCGGAGGGCGTTGCCGTTCAGCATGACCTCCTTGCCGTCCAGCTCCGACGACGACAGGGTGTAGCGGTCTGCCGCGACCGGCAGATCGGCGAGCTCCGCCTTGGCCCGGCTCGTGTTGATGGCCAGGACCGCCACACCACCGGGTGCGCCGCGCAAGCACTGCGCGTAGATGTGCAGTCCCGGGCCGTTCGCCACGCCGGGGTCGAGCACGGTGGTCTCCATCATGCGGCGCCATAGCAGCGCGCCCCAGTAGTTGGGCCTGGGTTCGAAGCTCGCCTCATCCAGCAATCCGTAATCGCTGGATGTCAGCGTATTGTGGATGACGACCGCTACGTCCTGGCGCGCGAGGCGGCCGAGCTGGTCGAGGTAGCGGAACGTGTCCAGGAAGGTCCCTGCCCACGGATTGCCTCCGCAAGCGGCATCTGCCGTTTCCGTGTTCCAGAACGGCTTGCCGGGCATGAAACGGTCGCGCACGGCGCGGTAGAAGGCGAGCGTCTGGTCGGTGCGCCCGAGCCAGTCCTCCGAGAGGGCGGCATCGGCGGTCGTCTGGTGGCCCATAGCCTCGCAGCGCTGCGAGGCTGCCCCGTAATGGTGATAGGAAAACGCGTCCGCGTCGCCCGTCGAGGTCGCCAGCCCGGCGGCGGGAAGCACCTGCATGTTGCCATACCCGCCCTGGGCCACGCCCCAGTCGCCGGTCGTCTCGCCGACGGAGCCGGGTGCGAGGGGCTTCGTGCCCCGGATATTCCCGGCGCATGAAGGCATCAAACACTTGGAAGTCACGCCCATAAGCCGCCGCGTCGTAGCCCTTGGGCGCACCACCCATGGCGGCGAGCGTCGGCTCGTTGAAATACTCGGCTGCCGCAACCGTACCGCCGTGCGCCGCCGTGAAGGCGAGCCAGGTGCGGGCCTGGTCGGGCCGCCAAACCCCGTCCGGCCCGCGCGTGCCGTCGCTGTTGGGCAGGGAGGTGACGATGGGCGCATCCACCGCGCGCGAGAAGTCGATGGCGCCCAGCCACTGCTGGCGCGTGAGCACGCCGTCGTAGCCCACCGGCGGGCCCTTGGGAGGTGCGTCCGTATCGGCAAAAAACGTCGTGTTGGCCCAGGTACCGCTGATCCGGACGTAAGCCGGACCGAGGGCCCGCGCCAAGGTGCGCAGTCGGGTATTCGCGAGGTCGAGCGGTGGGCGATATTGATACAGATTGGGGCTCATCCCGGCAGGCGCACCGCCGCTCCCGACGCCGTCCGCGCTCTGGCCCGCGGACTCGGCAGCTCCTTGCGCAGGCAGGTCCCGGTAAGGCCTCCAGAACCGACCGCCGGTCACCTCCAGCATCTCTACGTTGTAGGACTGGTAACGCTCGTCCACGGTTCCGATGCGCGTCATGGACGCTGGCTTGAGTGCTATCGTCTGACCGTTTGCCGGCACGCAGGTGAGTGCGGATACAGCTACTGCCGCGAACCTCATGGGGCGGCCCACGAGCCTGTCCAAGGAGGCCGGCCACGCCGCGAAAGCTGTCAGCATCCCCGACGACCCACATGATGCGGACAAGTCCCAACCGGCACCGAAGGTCACCTTGCCGACCTTACCCACGCGCAACGATCTCAGCCCCGGGCTGCAAGGTCTGGACCGAGACGGGCGATGTGCCCTGGTTCAAGTCCTCAACGAGCATGACCGAGCCGTAACGAGCCAGCGCCTGTGTGGGCGCGTTCGTGTTCCCGCTCGTGATGTTGGGCATGATCGAAGCATCCAATGACACGCAAGCTTTCGACACCCCGCACCCGCAAGCGGGCGTCCGCGACCGAGCGCTCGTCCCCACCCATGCGGCAGGTGCCGATCGGATGTCACATGGTCGTGGCAACCTTCTTCACCCACTCGGCAAGGTCTTCGTCCGAGGTGAGGTGGGGACCGGGCTCCACCTCCTCCTCCAGCACGGGCCTGAGGGAGGCCATACCCATCACCTCATCTGATGCGGCTGAATATGCGCCCTGGCTCAGACCGCCGCGCAACGACTTTCGGAGATTTGTGCACTATGTGCACATGACGATCGGAGCGCGTTGACGTGGGAGCTGAAGCGAGTGCTCGGTACAAGGAAGTGCAAGGCCTTTCGAGGGGCCTTGAAGTGCTGCGGGTCATGAACACAGGCCGGGGTGGCGAGTTCGATGTAGCGGACGTGGCGCAGCAAACAGGGATCCATCGGACCACCGTGCGGCGCTTGCTGGAGACGTTGCTGTCGAACGGCTACGTCCGGAGAAGCCGGTCGGACGGCACGTTTCGCCTTGCCTTGCGGGTACGTGCGCTCAGCGAGGGCTTCACCGACGACGAATGGATTTCGGCGGCCGCGCCGCCGGTGCTCGGCGACTTGCTTCGTGCGGTGGTCTGGCCCACCGACCTTTGCACGGCCGAAGGTGCGTCAATGGTGATCCGGGAAACGACGCACCGCTTCAGCCCTCTTTCCTTTCACAGGTCGATGGTGGGAGTGCGCATGCCCATGCTGTTCACGGCCACCGGACGGGCATACATCTCATTCTGCCCGGACGCCGAGTGCCACGACCTCCTCGAGATCATGCGGGCTGGAAACGACCCTCAGGCGAGGGTTGCCCGCTCACCCAAGGCTCAGCGCGCTGCTGGCGCGGACCAGGGCGGCCGGTTACGGCTCGAACCACCGGGAATGGGCGCGCGAACCGATGGTTGCGGCGATCGCCTTGCCGGTACGGCATGCCGGGCGCGTGCAGGGCGTCATCAAAATCGTTTTCCTGGCAAGCGCCATCACGATCCCCAAAGCCGCAGATCGTTATCTTGGCAAGCTGCAAGCCGCCGTTGCTGAAATCGAGCAGGCGTTGAGCGAAGCCTCCGTGCCGGAGCAGCAGGCTTGGGGCTGAGCCCGTCAGACACCGGCCAGTCTGGGGCGGTTTGGTGATCGATGGCGCCCTGCGGGACTTGGCAGAGCTGCGAGCGGCCGGACTATCCTGCTTCTGCCGCGCAGTGGTGCCGCGCGGCCCTCATACCGAGTTCGGCGGCAGACCTTCCTTTACGTGCCAGCTACCGGGGAAGGGCCTATAGCGCCGGGCCTGCAAACCGGACACTCTGCTATGAGTGGCGTCAAAAGCCACAGGGGAAACCGCAATGTCCACGACTCTGACCGCTACGCCACGCCTGCGCTTCGTGCAGCGCTCGGCGCTGGCAATGCTCGTGTTAAGCGGTGCCATCAACACCATTGACCGTCGGGCCCTGGCAATAGCCAACCCACTCGTGCGCCACGACCTAAACCTGTCTGTGTCCGACATGGGGCTGCTGCTGTCGGCGTTCCTATGGGCCTACGCCTTCGCGCAACTGCCGGTAGGGCCGCTGAT
>CAXTNN010000090.1:0-2899 GCA_964245545.1 uncultured Acetobacteraceae bacterium
CCACGTCCCCGCCCCGAAGCTTGACCCGGCGCGCCACCGGGTCCGCCCGCCGCAGCCGCCGCGCCAGCCGCCGCGACAACCCGGCGATCACGGCGGTCTCCGTGCGCAGGAAGCGGTCAGTGACGTGGTTGGGCAAGCGGGTGCCCGCCTGGTTCAGCGCGTCGGTGCGGTCGAGCAATGCGTCCAGCACCTGGCGCAGCCCCGGCGAGGCGGGCGGCGCCCGCACGGCCGCCACCGTCACCCCGGCAGCGGCCAGCATCTCCTCCGGCAGGTAGCAGCGGTCGAGCTCCGCCAGGTCGCGGCTGCAATCCTGCAGGTGGTTCAGCACCTGCAGCGCGGCGCAAAGCGCATCCGACGGCGCCCAGGTGCTGCGCGGCTCGCCATGCAGGTCCAGTACGTGGCGGCCGACGGGCATGGCGGAGTATCGGCAGTAATCAAGCAGTTCATCCCAGGTGGCATAGCGCGTCTTGGTGGCGTCCTGCTTGAAGGCGCGCAACAGGTCGAGCGAGTGCTGCGGCGTCACCCCCGTCTCGGCCAGGCTGGCCCGCAGGGCGGTGGCGCTGGGCGAGCCCGCACCGCTCCCGCCCAACAGCACGGCCGCCATGGCGTCCAGCCGGGCGAGCTTTTCCTCCGGGGGCAGCGTGGAGCTGTCGGCGATGTCGTCGGCGTTGCGGGCGAAGGCGTAGAAGGCATGGACGTGGGGCCGCAGCGACGCCCGGATCAGCCGCGAGCCCACGGGGAAATTCTCGTCGGTGCACCCTTTGCCGGACGGCGCTTCGACCGATAGCCCGCTCACAGCCCCACCTCCCCGTAGCTGCGGCGCTTCCAGGTGGCGCCGCGGCCGCGATGGTGCTGGATGGCGGAGCCTACCGTTGCGGCCAGGTAGAAAGCGGCCACCCCCGGGAGCAGCAGCGCCCAGGCCGGGCTCGCGCGGAACCGCCGCAAGGTGGGCAGGTAGCTGCCGCAGGCGGCGAGGAAAGCGGCGAGCCCGGCCGCCCGCGCGTAACCCCGGCCGAACACCGCCGCCACCGGTGGAACCAGCCAGACCAGCGCCAGCCCGGCGACGGTGCCGAGCAGGAGCAGCGGCGAAAAACGGAGCTGCACATAGGCGGTGCGCGCCACCATCCGCCACACGTCGCCGGGCCGCGGATAAGGCCGGATCGACCGCGCCAGCCGGCTGTGACCCAGCCAAATCCGGCCGCGGCGCTTGAGCAGGGCGGCCAGCGCCACATCGTCGATCAGCTTGCCCTTGAGCGCCGCGATGCCACCCGCCTGCTCCAGCGCGGCGCGGCGCACCAGCATGGTGCCCCCTGCTGCGGCCGCAATCGCCCGGCGCGGGTTGTTCACGGCGGCAAAGGGATAAAGCAGTTGGAAGAAGAACACGAAGGCTGGCACCAGCGCCCGCTCGGCCAAGCTGGTGCAATTCAGTTCCACCATTTCCGAGACCAGATCGAGCCCGCCTGCTTCCAACTTGGCCACCAGGGTCGCGAGATGCGCCGGGTCGTGGATGATGTCGGCGTCGCAGAGCAGCAGGATGGGGGCGGTGGCGCGCTGCACGCCCTGGTTCACCGCCCACTGCTTGCCGCTCCAGCCCGGCGGCCGGGGAAGGCCGTCAACGACCTCAAGTTTCACCGGTGTAGAGCCCTCTCCCTCGGGGAGAGGGTTGGGTGAGGGGGCGCCAACCGCCTGATGGTTCGCGGCGGCGTGCCCCTCACCCCGGCCCTCTCCCACAGGGAGAGGGAGAGCGGTGCGGGGCAGGAGGGAGCGGGCGATCTCCCCGGTTCCATCCGCGCTGCCATCATCCACCAGGATCACCCGCACCGGCCCGGCATAGTCCTGCCCCAGCAGGGAGCGCAGGCAGGCCTCGATGCTCTCCGCCTCGTCCCGCGCGGGCACGACGACGTCCACCGGCGGGGCCAAAGCCGGGTGCACCGGGGCGAGGCTTGGCCCGGCCGACCAGAAGCGGCCATGGCCGAGCAGCAGGTACAGCCAGGTGAGCAGCGCCACGCCCGCCAGCACCGTCATGCCGGCAACCGGCCGTTGGCGCGGAACCAGGCCACGGCATCCGCCACCGCTTCGCGCGGCGGGCGCCAGCGATAGCCCAGTTCGGCCACCGCCTTGGCGGAGGAGAAGAACATCTTCTTGCGCGACATCGCCAGCATGTCCCGTGTCACCAGCGGCTCCACGCCTGCCACGTGCGCCAGCGCCTCGCTCGCCAGCGCCACCGGGTAGAGCGCGCCGCGGGGCAGCTTGAACCGGGGCGCCTTTCGGCCCGTCACCTCGTCCACCAGCGCCAGCAGGTCGGGCATGGGCATGTCCTCGCCGCCTAGGATATACCGCTCCCCCACCCGGCCGCGCTCCAGCGCCAGCACGTGCCCGGCGGCCACGTCGTCCACATGGACCACGTTCAGGCCGGTGTCGACATAGGCCGGCATGCGCCCGGCGGCGGTGTCGGCGATCATTTTCCCCGTGGGCGTCGGCTTGATGTCGCGCGGGCCAACGGGGGTGCTCGGGTTCACCAGCACTATCGGCACGCCGCCCTCGCGCACCAGCGCCAGCACCGCCTGCTCGGCCAGGTATTTCGAGCGCTTGTAGGTGCCGATGACTTTCTCCAGCGCATTGGGCGTGGTCTCGTCGGCCGGGGTGCCGTCCCCCACCAGACCCAGCGCCGCCACGCTGCTGCAATATACCATCCGCTCCACCCCGGCCGCCTGGGCGGCGAGCAGCAGGGCGCGGGTGCCCTCGACATTGGCCTGGTTCATCGCCGCCGGGTCGGGCACCCAAAGCCGGTAGTCGGCCGCAACATGCACGAGGCAGCGGCAGCCCTGCACCGCGGCCACCAGCGACGCTGGGTCTCTCAAGTCGCCCACTGCCAACTCGGCGGGAAGCTCGGCGATGT
>CAXTNN010000090.1:2909-3225 GCA_964245545.1 uncultured Acetobacteraceae bacterium
TGCCCGGCCGCACCAGCAGGCGCAGCCGGTGGCCGGCGGCAAGCAGCGCCCGCGCCACGGCGGAGCCGACGAAGCCAGTGGCGCCTGTGACGAGCGTAGGCCCGGCGGCGCGATCGGAGGCAGACCCAGCCATCACGCCGCGTCCCTACAGGAGACGGGCGGGAGGGTCTACTCTCCGACACCCCCGTGCGAGGCGATAAACTGCCACGTGTCCCGCAAGGTGGGCGCATACCAGCGCAGAACGGGGGCAAAGGCGCCGATGATCCCGAGATGGCCGATGCCCGGATAGATCTTGTCGGCGACGGGCGCGCCCAGC
>CAXTNN010000090.1:3235-12085 GCA_964245545.1 uncultured Acetobacteraceae bacterium
GAAGCGGTCGAAGTCGGCGTGACCCGACAAGGCATCCCCGCCCGGCGCGAACACCGCGGCGATCTTCGGGTCGGTGATCGGCAGGAAATCGTAGGGCCCGGCAATCCCCACCACGCCCGCGATGTCAGCCGGGCTGAGGCCGACCTGCTTGAGCCAGACCGGGTCCAGCGCCAGCATGGCCACATTGTAAGCGCCGGCGGAATGGCCGACCAGGAACAGGCGGTGACTGTCGGCGCCGTACTCAGCGGCGTGCGCGACCGCCCAGGCGACGGCGTGGGCATTGTCCTCCAGGAAGCTCGGAAACACCGCCTCGGGGTAGATCCGGTAGTCCGGCACCACCACCACCGCGCCGCGATGCGCCAGGCTGGCGGCCACGAACGGGTAGTAATCCTTGCTGCCGCCGCGCCAGGAGCCGCCATAAAGGAAGACAACCAGCGGGCGGTTCGGCGCGGGCGCTTTCGGCCGATAGACGTCCAGCCCATGCCGTGGACCCGGCTCGTAGGCGATGTCGCGGGTGATCGCGAGGTCGCCGGTGTAGGTAAGGTCGTTGAGCGCCGCCGGATGGTCGCAGGAGGCGAGCAGCAGGGCCGACGCGACCGCAATGGCGGGCCGCAGCCGCCGGAACCTGCGCCAGCCACGCGGCGCCGTCATGACCCTGTTGATCGCCTGCAACTCCTCGTCTGCGTCATTGTGCATCACGGGATGGGGCGGGCCTGGATGCATCGCGGCGCGGTCAACCCGGCCCAGCGGCTTTGGGGAGGCAAGCCATCTTGAACGCGGCGAAGGCCCGCCAACGGTGACTGGCCACTTGCTTGGCTGCCTCCGTCATCTCGCCAAAGCTGAGTGCGCTGCCCGCAGGGACGAACATCGGGTCGTAACCAAAGCCCAAGCTGCCGCGCGGAGGCCAGCAGGTTTGCCCGTCGACCCGGCCGAGAAAGGTGCTGGTTCCGCCGCCGCCGGGCCACGCTAGGCATAGGGCAGACACAAACCAGGCCCGGCTGGGATGGCCGCCTGAATCGTGCACGCGCTGCATGGCGGCGGCGAAGTCCTTGGCCGGGCCCGCCCAGCGTGCAGAGAGCGGCCCGGGCGCACCGCCGAGCGCGGCCACGCAAAAGCCCGTATCGTCCGCCAGCGCGGGCAGGCTGGCGGTGGCGGCGGCGGCGCTCGCCTTCAGCCTGGCGTTGCCGGCAAAGTCCGGCTCGGTCTCCTCCGGTTCAGGCAGGGACAGGGCGGCGGCTGACACCACAGTGATGGCGAAGGGCCGAATCATCGCCTCCAGCTCACGCAGCTTGCCGGCGTTGTGGCTGGCCAGCACCAGCCGGCTGCCGCGCTCGAGCCGCCGTGCGCGCGCCCCTGTCACGCCAGCGCCGCCCGCTGCAACTCGTACAGCCGGCCAGTGCCAAGCCGGGCCAGGCGCATGAGCTCGCCGAATTGCGCGTCGCTGAACGGCGCCTGCTCCGCCGTGCCCTGGATTTCCACGATGCCGCCTTCGGTGAGCACGAAGTTGGCGTCGGCTGCGGCGGTGGAGTCCTCGGCATAGTCCAGGTCCAGCACCGCCTCCCCGGCCACCAGCCCGCAGGACACGGCCGCCACTTGGCCGAGCACGGGCGAGCGGGCCAGCACGTTGTTGGCCACCAGCGTGCGCACCGCCAGGGTCAGCGCCACCCACGCCCCGGTGATGGCGGCGCAGCGGGTGCCGCCGTCGGCGTTCAACACGTCGCAATCGAGGGTGATGGTCATTTCACCCAGCGCCTTGCGGTCCACCACGGCGCGCAGGGAGCGGCCGATCAGCCGCTGGATTTCCTGCGTGCGGCCGGATTGCTTGCCGCGGGCCGCCTCCCGGTCGCCGCGGGTATGGGTGGCGCGGGGCAGCATGCCGTATTCAGCGGTGACCCAGCCTTCGCCCTTGCCGCGCAGGAACGGCGGCACGCGGCCCTCCACGCTGGCCGCACACAGCACCTCGGTGCCGCCCATGCGGATGACGCAGGAGCCCTCGGCATGGCGGGCGAAGCCGGTGGAGAAGCTCACGTCGCGAAGCGCGTCGGGCGCGCGGCCGGATGGGCGCATGGCTTGGGTCCTTGGATCAACCCGCTTCTCCTAGGCACCTCGCGCGCAATGCGCCAGAGTGGAGTCATGGGCGACTATGACACCGACATCCTCCAATGGAGCCAGCGCCAAGCAGACCTGCTGCGCCGGGTCGCGGTGGGCGAGCCGGTGAACGAGGCGCCGGACTGGGAGAATATCATCGAGGAAGTGGAAAGCGTGGGAAGCGAGCAGGTCTTCGCCGTCACTTCGCTCCTGGTGCAGGCGCTCCGCCACGGCTTGAAGGCGGAGGCCTGGCCTGAGTCTCGCGATGTGCCGCACTGGCGAGCCGAGGCTCGAATTTTCCGGGGCGACGCGGCAGCCCGGTTTACCCCTTCGATGCGGCAGAAGATCGACCTGGCGCAACTTTACCGCCGCGCGCTCCGCGGGCTGCCCGAAACCATGGACGGCCGCCCGCCTTTGCCCGTCTCGGCCGAGTGCCCCTACACACTCGACGAACTGCTCAGCGAGGCCTGACCGGCCATCGTTTGACCCGGCGACGCGCGCTCCCTAGGCTTTCTCCATGGACGCACCGCCTTTTCCGCGGCAGCCACAGCCCCCGCCCGTTCTTGACCCGCGCAGCGCCGCCGTGTTGCGGGAGATCGTCGAGCAATATGTCGAAACCGGCGAGCCGGTCGGCAGCCGCACCCTGTCGCGCCGGCTGCAGATCCCGCTCTCGCCCGCCACCATCCGCAACGTCATGGCCGACCTCACCGAGGCGGGGCTGCTGTTCTCGCCCCATACCTCGGCCGGGCGCCTGCCCACCGAGCGCGGGCTGCGCTTGTTTGTCGACGGGCTGCTGCAGTTCGGGGCGCTGTCCGATGATGAGCGCGAGCAGATCGGCCACGCGCTGGAGGCCCGCGGCCGCTCACTGCAGGATACGCTGACCGACGTGTCCTCCATGCTGTCCGGCCTCTCCGCCGCCGCCGGGCTGGTGCTGGCGCCCAAGAGCGACGGCGCCGTCCGCCATATCGACTTCGTGCCGCTCGGGTCCGGCCGCGCCCTGGTGATCTTGGTCGGCGCCGATGGGCAGGTGGAAAACCGCGTGATCGAAATCCCGCCGGGCCTGCCCCCCTCCTCGCTCACCCAGGCGGCCAACTATCTCAACGCCCGGCTGTCGGGCCGCTCGCTGGCCGAGTTCCGCAGCATCGTCAGCACCGAGATGGCCGCCGACCGCAGCCAATTGGACGAGCTCTCCGCCCAGGTGGTAGAGGCGGGCCTGGCCACCTGGGCAGGCGGGCGCGGGGGCAGCCTGATCATCCGGGGGCAAGGCCGCCTGCTCTCCGACGTGACCCAGATCGAGCGGATCAGCGCCATCCAGGTGCTGTTCGACCGGCTTGAGACGCAGGAGACGATGGTGCGCCTGCTGGAACTGGCCGAGCAATCGGACGGGGTGCGCATCTATATCGGCGCCGAGAGCGGGCTGTTCGGCGCCGCGGGCGTCTCCATGGTGGTGGCCCCGGCCCGCGGCGAGGCGGACCGGATCGTGGGTGCCATCGGGGTGATCGGCCCCACCCGGATCAACTACGGCCGTATCATTCCCGTGGTGGATTATACCGCGCGTGTCATTGGCCGGCTGCTGGGCTAGCATCGCCGGGCGCAGCAAGTGAGCCGACAGCCTTGTTCCCTTTCCAGCGGCGTCCTAATTCTCCGCCCATGAGTAGTGACATCCCCACTTCGGAGGCCTCGACCGAGATGGCCGAGCCCACCCCCACCCTGAACGACACCCCTGAACAGCTCATGGCAGCCGCCACCGCACGGATCGCGGCGCTGGAAGCCGAGGCGCAGGAGCTGCGCGACAAATGGCTGCGGTCGGAGGCCGAAATGGCCAATGTCCGCGCCCGCGCCAAGCGGGACGCCGATGATGCGCGCCAATTCGCCATCCAGAAATTCGCCCGTGACGTCGTGGAGGCGGCCGACAACCTGCGCCGCGGCCTCGACCAGCTTCCGCCCGCCCAAGCCGGCGAGCCCGAGATTGTCGGCAAGCTACGCGACGGCTTCGAAGGCGTGGAGCGCTCGTTCCTGAGCCTGCTGGAGCGCAACGGCATCGGCAAGGTGGACGCCACCGGCAAGCCGTTCGACGCCAATCTGCATCAGGCCATGGCCGAGCAGCCGTCCAGCGAGCACCCGCCGGGCACGGTGATCCAGGCCTGGACCGCCGGCTGGACGCTGAACGGGCGGCTGCTGCGCCCGGCAATGGTGGTGGTGGCCAAGGCGCCTGATGCGGCACCTGCGCAGGCGCAAAACTGACAGCGTAGAAGTGAAAGCCGGGTTAGCCGTGATCGACCAGGTCAAGACGGCGCTCAACCCGCAACTCGATGCGGTCCAGGCGCGAATGAACATTGGCCAAGCCAGATTGGACGCCGGCAAGGCCATGCTCCAGCGCCGTTACGCGGTGCTTCAGGTCGGCAACATCATCCGCAAGCCGGTCGAGCTTCTCGTCAATCCGCCGCAGCATCCGCAAGACCAGGCTATCCGGCTCGTCGCTCATCACACCCCTCCTCACAGGTACAAGCACATAGCACAGCCTGTGGTTTGTTTCAGCCATCATCCGCACTCGGAACAAACTGCGAAAAAGCCGTCAACCCCTTGCCCCTCGATGGCTGGCTCAATACATCCGCCTGACACAATCCCCTAGGGTCACCACGGTGCTTCGGGCCGCGGGCTGACCGCTGAAATGGAGTAGCCAATGAGCAAGGTCATCGGGATCGACCTGGGAACCACCAATTCGTGCGTGGCGATCATGGAGGGCAAGGATGTCCGCGTGATCGAGAACAGCGAAGGCGCCCGCACCACCCCCTCCATGGTCGCATTCAGCGACAGCGGTGAGCGGCTGGTGGGACAGAGCGCCAAGCGCCAGGCGGTCACCAACCCCACCAACACGCTGTTCGCCGTCAAGCGCTTGATCGGGCGCCGGTTTGACGACCCATTGGTCGGCAAGGACAAGGGCCTGGTGCCGTACGCCATCGTCAAGGGCGACAACGGCGATGCCTGGGTGGAAGCGCGCGGCGAGAAATACGCGCCTGGCCAGATCAGCGCCTTCATCCTCGGCAAGATGAAGGAGACGGCGGAAAGCTATCTTGGCGAGAAGGTCGACCAGGCCGTCATCACCGTTCCCGCCTACTTCAACGACGCGCAGCGTCAGGCCACCAAGGACGCCGGCCGTATTGCCGGGCTGGACGTGTTGCGCATCATCAACGAGCCGACGGCCGCTGCCCTCGCCTATGGCATGGACAAGAAGAACCACGGCACCATTGCCGTTTACGACCTTGGCGGCGGCACATTCGACATCTCCGTGCTCGAGATCGGCGACGGCGTGTTCGAGGTGAAGTCCACCAATGGCGACACCTTCCTCGGCGGTGAGGACTTTGACTCCCGCGTGATCGACTACCTGGCGGACGAGTTCAAGCGTGACCAGGGCATCAACCTGCGCACCGACAAGCTCGCGCTGCAGCGCCTGAAGGAAGCCGCGGAGAAGGCCAAGATCGAGCTGTCCTCCTCCAAGGAGACCGAGATCAACTTGCCCTTCATCACCGCTGACGCCACCGGGCCGAAGCACCTGGTGATGAAGCTCACCCGCGCCAAGCTGGAAAGCCTGGTGGACGACCTGATCCAGCGCACGCTCGGCCCATGCCGCGCCGCGCTGAAGGATGCCGGCGTGACCGCAGCCGAGATCGACGACGTGATCCTGGTCGGCGGCATGACCCGCATGCCCAAGGTGATCGACGCGGTGAAGCAGTTCTTCGGCAAGGAGCCGGCGCGTAACGTCAACCCCGACGAGGTGGTGGCGATTGGCGCCGCGGTGCAGGGCGCCGTGCTGAAGGGCGACGTAAAGGACGTTCTGCTGCTGGACGTGACGCCGCTGTCGCTCGGCATCGAGACGCTGGGCGGCGTGTTCACCCGGCTGATCGACCGCAACACCACCATCCCCACCAAGAAGAGCCAAGTCTTCTCCACGGCCGACGACAACCAGTCGGCGGTGACGATCAAGGTCTACCAGGGCGAGCGGGAGATGGCGGCCGACAACAAGCTGCTCGGCAACTTCGACCTGACCGGCATCCCGGCCGCGCCGCGCGGCGTGCCGCAGATCGAGGTGACGTTCGACATCGACGCCAACGGCATCGTCTCGGTGCAGGCCAAGGACAAGGCCACCGGCAAGGAGCAGCAGATACGCATTCAGGCCTCGGGCGGCCTGAGCGAGACCGACATCCAGCGCATGGTCAAGGAAGCCGAGGCCAACGCCGAAGCCGACAAGGCCCGGCGCGAGCAAGTGGAGGTCCGCAACCAGTTGGAGGCGACGGTCCATTCGGTCGAAAAGAACATTGCTGACCATGGCGAGCGGTTGCCGCCGGGTGACAAGGCCGAGGCGGAGCAGGCGATCGCGGCGGCCAAGTCTGCCCTCGCTGGGTCGGATACAGCGGCGCTCACGGCGGCCTCGGAGCGGCTGACCAAGGCGGCGATGAAGATCGGCGAGGCGGTCTACAAGGCGCAGAACGAGGCGGGCGCCACCCCTGGCGAGGAGCCGGCCGGCAATCCCGGCGAGAAGGTGGTAGACGCCGAGTTCGAGGAAGTCGACGACCGCAAGAAGTCGGCCTGACCATCCACGGGGGCCGCAGCTATTGCGCTGTGGTCCCCCGCCAAGTCTCTGTGATAAGGGGTGACGGGGGCACCAGCCCCAGCAAGGTGGAGGGGCGCGGCCCCGCCCCTTGCGCGTTTGGGGTTTTCACGTGGCCAAGCAAGATTTCTACGCACTCTTAGAGGTGACCCGCGAGGCCACTGCCGACGACCTCAAGCGGTCCTACCGCAAGCTGGCAATGAAGTATCACCCGGACCGCAATCCGGGCGACAAGGCTTCCGAGGCCAAATTCAAGGAAATCAGCGAGGCATACGAAGTCCTCCGCGACGATAGCAAGCGCGCCGCCTATGACCGGTTTGGCCATGCTGCTTTTGAGGGCGGCGGGGGTGGCGCGGCCGGCGGGTTCGGCTTTCAGGAAGGCGGCCTCGGCGACATTTTCGACCAGATGTTCGGCGAGTTCATGGGGGGGCGTCGCAATGGCGTGGCGCGTAGCCGCGCCGGGGCTGATCTGCGCGCCCAGGTCGAAATCGACTTGGCCGACGCTTTTGCCGGCACCAAGGTGGACCTTCGCGTGCCCACCCGGGTGCAGTGCGACGCCTGCAATGGCACCGGGTCGGCCAACAAGCAGGCCGAGCGCGAAACCTGCGGCACCTGCGGCGGTGCCGGCAAGGTGCGGGCGCAACAGGGCTTCTTCCTGGTCGAGCGCACCTGCCCCACCTGTGGCGGCACCGGGCGCATCCTGCGCAACCCTTGCCGCGTGTGCAGCGGCGCCGGCACCGTGCCGCGCGAGCGCAGCCTCTCCGTCACCGTACCGGCCGGCGTCGAAGATGGCGTGCGCATCCGCCTGGCCGGGGAGGGCGAGGCCGGGGGCGCCGGTGCCGCGCCAGGTGACCTTTACGTGCACGTCGCCATCCGCCCGCACGACATCTTCCAGCGCGATGGCGCCAACATCTATTGCCGCGTCCCCCTACGCATGACCCAGGCGGCATTGGGCGGCGATGTCGAGGTGCCGGTGATCGACGGCAGCCGCACCAAGGTGAAAATCCCCGCCGGGACGCAGACGGGCGACCAATTCCGTATTCGTGGCAAAGGCTTCTCCGTGCTGCGCAGTGCCGCCCGTGGCGACATGTACGTCCAGGTGGCCGTAGAAACCCCGCAGCAACTGACCCGGCGCCAGCGTGAGCTGCTGGAAGAGTTCGAAAG
This sequence comes from uncultured Acetobacteraceae bacterium, assembly GCA_964245545.1. GTDB lineage: Bacteria > Pseudomonadota > Alphaproteobacteria > Acetobacterales > Acetobacteraceae > LMUY01. The sequence goes on from CAXTNN010000090.1 coordinate 11,097, forward strand.
CGAGGCGCACCGCCACAAGGAGGGCAGCCCCGAGAGCGACGGCTTCTTCGCCAAGGTTGCCGCGTTTTTCGAGGGCCGGAGTTAGCCGCCATGCGCGTCGCCATCGCCGGCATCACCGGGCGCATGGGGCGGTTGCTAGAGCAAGAAGTGCGTGCCGCCGGGCTGGTCCTGGCAGGGGGGAGCTCGCGGACGGGCGGTTCCCTCTCTGAGGCGGCCGCCGCGGCGGATGTGGTGATCGATTTCACCAACGCCGCAGCCGTGCAGGATCACGCACGCATCCTGGCGGCACACCGGGTCGCTTGGGTGCTCGGGACGTCGGGGCTGTCGGCGGCTGATGAGGCCGCGGTGCAGGTCGCGTCGCAATCGATCCCCATCGTCTATGCCGCGAACTTCGCGCCGGGGGTAGTGCTCGTGCTGGCTTTGGCCGAACGCATGGCGGCCGCGCTGCCGGCGGAGCGTTACGATGCCGAGATCATGGAAATGCATCACCGGCAGAAGGTCGACGCTCCCTCCGGCACGGCAATAGGGCTTGGCCGCGCCGTTGCAAAAGGCCGTGGCGTGGCGTTCGAAGCAGTGGCCAACCTGGACCGCAGCGGCCACACGGGTGCGCGCAAGCCCGGCGCTATCGGCTTTGCGTCACTTCGCGGCGGCCAAGTGGTTGGCGAGCACACGCTGCTGTTCGCGGCCGGCGATGAACATGTTGCCCTCACGCATCGTGCTTTTGACCGCCGGGCGTTTGCGGTTGGGGCGGTGCAAGCTGCACGGTGGCTCGGCTCTCGCCCGGCTGGGCTTTACGACATGATGGACGTGCTGGACATGCGTGCGTCTCCCCCTCCCCTTGGGAGAGGGCCGGGGTGAGGGGTCGTCCCGCTTGATTGATTGTTCCAAGCGGGCCCCTCACCCAACCCTCTCCCGGAGGGAGAGGGCTTTCTAAAAGGCGATATTGTAGTTGCCAAACCCACGTAGAATATGACTGACAGAGGCGCTAG
>CAXTNN010000091.1:0-12046 GCA_964245545.1 uncultured Acetobacteraceae bacterium
CCCTCCTACCGTTCGGCGGTGGGGTTCGCCGCCATCCTGGCCGTGCTGCTGCTGCGGCCGCGCGGGCTGCTGGGCGAGCGGGCCGTCTGACGTGGAGAACTACCTGCTCGCCTTGTCCGTGTTTGCCGGGCTCTACGCGCTGATGGCGCTGGGGCTGAACCTGATCTGGGGCCTGGCGGGAATGATCAACCTGGGCCTGGCCGGGTTCTACCTGGTGGGCGCCTACGCGGCGGCGCTGCTCACCGTGCGGCTCCATGCACCGCTGTGGGCGGCGTGGGGTGCGGCGAGCCTGGCGGGTGCGGTGCTGGGTGCGGGCGTGGCCGGCCTTACGGCGCGGCTGCGCGGCGACTACCTCGCCATCGTGACGCTCGGCTTTGCCGAGGTGCTGCGGCTGGCAGCGTCCAACGAGACTTGGCTCACCAATGGCAGCGACGGGATCAGCGCGGTACCGGGCTGGGGGCGCGGCACGCTGTCGCCCACCGGGTTCAACCTGCTGGCGACCGCCCTGGTCTGGGCCGCAGTGGCGCTTGCGGCCTGGGGCCTGGGGCGGCTGGGCGCGGCGCCGTTTGGCCGGGTGTTGCGCGCGGTGCGGGAGGATGAGACGGTCGCCCTGGTGGCAGGCAAGCGCACGCTGCGCTTCAAGGTGCAGGCGTTCGCCATCGGCTCGGGCGTGATCGGGCTAGCCGGCGCGCTGTATGCCCAGTTCAACGCCTATGTGTCGCCGGACGCGTTCGGCCCGCTGGTTACCATCTACGTCGTGCTGGCGCTCACCCTGGGCGGGACGGGCACGGTGTCCGGTGCGCTGCTCGGGTCGGTCATCGTCGTGGCGTTGATGGAGGGGACGCGCTTCATGGCGGCCGCCCTGCCCGGCTTGTCCCCCGTGCAAGCCGCTTCGGTGCGGGAGGGTGCGATCGGGGCGACGCTCATCCTGATCTTGCGTTTGCGGCCGCAGGGCTTGCTGCCGGAGCGAGCGCGGCGCTACCCCGCTGAAAGGACCCCATGACCAGCACACTTATCGACGCCCATGCCGAGGCAGACCAGCCCGGCGCAACGTTCCGCGCGCTGGACGCGGCGCTGGGGCAATTGCCGGGCCATATCCTGTTCACGGTTCTGATCAACCACCCGAGCCTGCGGCAGAACCAGCGCTGCTACAGCAACAAGCCGGCCGAGTATCCGGTGGGCGGGAGCAAGCCGATCACCGACTCCGCCTGGATGCAGCGCGTGGTGCGCGACGGCCTGCCCTATATCGGCCGCACCCGCGCGGACATCCAGGAGGTGTTCTTCGACTACGAGCTGATCTGGTCGCTCGGCTGCGAGAGCGTGCTGAACTATCCGGTGCGCTGGCGCGGGCAGACGGTGGGGACCTTGAACCTGCTGCATCGCGCCGGTTTCTACGGCGAGGCGCAGGTGCCGGAGGTGGCGTTGCTGGCCCATCTCGCGCTGCCGGCGCTGCTGATGATCTCGCGGCAGTAGCTGATAGCACGCCGCCGGGTTTGCATGCTATGGCATGCGGCGATCGGAGGTGAGTGGATGGACCAACCAGGATGGCGGCAGCCGTAGCGCCGGCTTGGCCGCAACGCCAAGCCACCGAGGCGGCCCTGCGGGCGGTGGAAGAGACGCTGGCGGGAGCGCCCGGCACGGCGGCGGAGCTGTTCTATCGCGCCTGCCTGCTAGACCGGCTGGGGCGCACCCCGGAGGCGCGGCAGGCCTATTTCGACGTGCTGGCGCACAATATGGGCCATGCCGGGGCGCTGGCAAACCTGGGCGCCCTGTTGCTCGCCAACGGCTATAAGCGGGCGGCGCTCACCACCTACACCCAGGCCGCCGCCGCCCACCCGAACGACCTGGCGGCGCGGGTGAACCTGGGCAACCTCCTGCGTGACGCCCAGCGCCCGAGCGAAGCGGCCGCGCACTACGGGGCGGCACTCGCGATCGACCCAGCCTATCCGGAGGCGCATCAAGGCCTGTCCTACCTGCTGGAGGGCGTGGACGACACGGCGGCCGCCCACCACCGCGACCTTGGGTTTGCCGGCCGCCCCGTAGCCACCGCGCCCTATCGCGGCGAGGGCCCGCCGGTGGCCGTGCTGCAACTCGTCTCCGCGCGCGGCAACAACATTCCCCTGCGCGCCGTGCTGGACGACCGCACCTTCCTGACCCACACCGCCTTCGCCGAGTATGCGGCGGCCGACGCATTGCCGCCGCACGAGTTGGTGGTGAACGCCATCGGCGATGCCGATTTCGGACCGGCGGCGCTGCAAGCTGCTGCACGGCTGGCGGCTCATAGCGGCGCTCCGGTAATCAATCCGCCGGAGCGGGTGATTCCAACCGACCGGCTGTCCAACCTGCGGCGGCTGGGGGCGCTCCCCGGCGTGGTGGCGCCGCGGGCCGAGCTCGTGGATAAGCGGGCGCTGGCGGCCGGAGCGCCAGACGGGTTCGCCTTCCCGTTCCTGCTCCGGAGCCCGGGCTTCCACACCGGGCAGCATTTCCGCCGGGTTGCGGACGGGGCGGACCTGGCCAGCGCGGCGGCGAGCCTGCCCGGCGAGCGGCTGCTGACGCTGGAATATCTCGATGCAGCGGGCGCGGATGGCTGCTCGCGCAAATACCGGGTGATGCTGATCGGCGGCCAGGCGTACCCGCTGCACCTGGCGATTTCGAGCGACTGGAAGGTGCACTACTACTCTGCCGACATGACGGCCCGGGCCTGGCATCGCGAGGAAGAACAGCGCTTCCTCAACGGGATGGCGGAGGTGCTGGGCGGGACGGCGATGGCGGCCCTGGAGGCGATTGGCGCGGCTTTGGGGCTGGATTACGCGGGGGTGGATTTCGCCCTCGCCCCGGATGGGCGTTTGCTGCTGTTCGAGGCCAATGCGACCATGGCGCTGGTGCCGCCATCGGCCAATCCGGTGTTCGCCTATCGCAAGCCTGCGTTCGACCGCGCGATGGAGGCGGTGCGGACTCTACTGCTCCGCCGGGCGGGGCGGCTGCGGCTGTAGCGTTCCGTTACTGAGTGCGGAGCGACACCGGCTGCAAACCGGGGTGGCCGTTCCCAACTGAGGGTCAAACCGGGCCAACCGGCCATACCAACACAAGGATCGCAGTCGTGTCACGTATCCCGCTTACCATTGCTTCGCTTGGGGTCTCGGTGGGGCTCTTAATAGGTGGTGGTGTCGCTGCCCAGCCTGCGCCCTACCCGGCTCCCTATCCTGGGCCCGCTGCGCCGCCGCCAGATTACCCACCGCCGCCGGGTTACCCGCCACCGCCAGCCGGCTATCCCGCGCCGCCGCCTGGCGTTGTGTATGCTGCGCCAGGCTATCCGGCGCCCGCGCCGGGTCAGCCCTATGTCGGGCCGGACGGCTTGACCTACGTGAACGGAGCGCCGGTGTATTTTTATGCCGGCACCTATTTTCCGCTGGTGTTCGTGGCGGGGTTAGGCTGGGGCTATTACGGGTTTGGCAATCGCTGGTTCGGCGCTCCCGGCCCGCTGCGTGGACGGCTGGACCATTTCTATCCGGGTGGCCGCGGCTTCCCCGTTGGATTCCATGATGGCCCAGGCTTCCATGGCGGCCCGGGCTTTCACGGCGGCCCTGGGTTCCATGGCCCGGATCACGGCGACTTTCACGGGGATCGCGACTTCCGGCGTTAATCTGAACGGGGCGGAGTGCAGGCCGGGCGCTCCGCTTCAGTGCTGGATTCCAAACCGGAAAATGGTCGTGCTTTCGAAGGTTTGCCCCGGCTTGAGTTCGGTGGTCGGGAAACCCGGGTGGTTCGGGCTGTCGGGGAAATGCTGCGTTTCCAGCGCGAAACCGTCGCTCTGGCGGAAAATGCCGCCATTGCCGGCATAGGCGCCGACCAGGTAGTTGGCCGTGTAGACCTGCACGCCGGGTTCGGTGGTCAGGCATTCCAGCGTGCGCCCGCTGGCCGGATCGTAGGCACGGGCGGCGAGTTGCGGCGTGCGCGCGTCGCCTTGCTTGGTCAGCACCCAATTATGGTCGTAGCCGTGCGCCCATAGCAGTTGCTGGTCGTTGTCGCGGATCCGCGCGCCAATGGCTGTGGGCTTGCGGAAGTCGAACGGCGTGTTGGCGACGGGCGCGACCTGGCCGAGCGGGATGGCCGTGCTGTCAGTGGGCGTGTAGCCGTCGGCATTGATCATCAGCACTTGCGGGAACACGCCATCCCGCGCGCCGACACCGGCCAGGTTGAAGTAGCTGTGGTTGGTGAGGTTGATTACCGTGTCTTTGTCGGTGGTCGCCCCGTAGTGGATGGTGAAGCTGTTGTCGTCCCGCAGCGTGTAGGTGACGGTGACGGCAAGCGTGCCAGGATAGCCCTCCTCCCCGTCTGGGCTGGTGAGGCGCAGAGTGGCGCCGACGCTGCTGCCGGAGGTGGCGGTGGGCTGCACCTCCCACACCTTCTTGTCGAAGCCGACGGTGCCGCCATGCAGCGAGTTGGGCGGGTTGTTGATGGCCAGCGTGTAGTCTTGGCCGCCGAGGGTAAAGCGCCCTTTGGCGATGCGGTTGGCGTAGCGGCCGACCAGGGCGCCGAAGTAGAGGCCGCCCTGTGCACTCTTGGTCTCATAGTCGTGGAGCGTCGGGAAGCCGAGCACGACGTCGGCCACGTGGCCATGGCGGTCGGGTGCCAGGATTTGCGTGATGATGCCGCCGTAGCTCATGAACTTGACGGTCAGCCCATGCCCGCTCGTCATGGTGGTCAGCGACACCGGTTGGCCACCCGCAGTGGTGCCGAACGGTGCTGTGCTGAGGGTGGCGCCGTGCGCGGCGGGTGATGCGAGTGAAACCACAATGGTGAGACTTAGGCTCAGCCTGAGGCACTTGTCCATCTGGCACGTTCCCGGTTTTTTCTGCTTCCTTAAGCCAGCCAGGGCACAAGACCAACTTTGCTTCTGTCAGCCACTGCATCACGCTATCTTGAGTGTTGCGCTGCAGCGATTGGCGCAGAAAACTCGGTGCAGTGGATGGAGCGCTGGGATGAAGAACGCCTGCAGCCTGACCGCCTTTATGCTGCTGTGCCTTTCTTGCCGGATGCCGGCCGCCGTGGCGCAACCTGCTTGCGTTGGCGGCAACGCCTCCGTACCCCCGGGCGCCAACACCGTGCGCCAGTCAGCACCATTCTATCTCGACCTGACGCGACTCGACCTGCGCACCGCCCCACCAACGCGCGATCCGTCCAATCCCGTCTATCCTCGCGCGGCGGAATTGACTGACGGCACGCTGCCGCCGGCCGGGGTGGAGGGAAACTTCATCATCGGGCCGACGCATCCGCCCGCGCCGGAGATCTCCCCGCGAGCTGATGGCCCACACGGCCTGATCCACTCGTTCACCATCACGTCAGAGCATAGTACGGCCTACAATCCCGGCGTGGTGCGGGATGATCCGCCGGGCTGCCGCAACGGCGCCATCTATGCCGCGCACACCGCGCCAGGCGACCCCTCGAACCTCATCCTGACGGCGAGCCATGCCGGACCCTGGACGCGCATGGTGGACGTGTACGTTCCCGCCAACTATGTGCCCGGCAGCAAGGCGCCATTCCTCGTGTTCGGCGACGGCGGTGCGGCTGGCGCCTACCCGGGGCGCGACTTGTTTGCGGCGCTGGACACCCTGATCGAGCAGCGCCGGCTGCCGCCGATGATTGCCATCGGCATCGGCGCCGGCGGGCAGGACGCGCAGGGCAGCGAACGCGGCCGCGAGTATGATGCCGTGTCGGGCACCTACGCGGAATGGGTGGAGCACGAGGTGCTGCCGCTGGTGGAGCGGACTGCCGGGGTGACGCTCACCACGGACCCGGACGGGCGCGCGACCATGGGCATCAGCTCCAGCGGGGCTGCGGCGTTCACCATGGCCTGGTTCCATCCGGAGCTTTACCACCGCGTGCTGGCCTATTCACCGACCATGGTGAATCAGCAGTGGCCGCACGACCCGCAGCGGCCCGGCGGCGCGTGGGAGTATCATGACGGCTGGGCCGGAGCGCAGGCCGGCTCGCCGCTCATTCCCAACAGCCCGGCCAAGCCGATCCGCTTCTGGTTCGAAGTAGGCGACCAGGACTTGTTCTATCCCGCCGCCAACATGGCGGACGGCATGCATGATTGGGTGCTGGGCGATGAAAGCATGGCGCGGGTGTTGGCGGCCAAGGGCTACCACTACCAATTCGTGTTCGCCCGCGGCGCCGGGCATGTGGACCCGGCCGTGGTGGCGCAAACCCTACCGGCGGCGCTGGAGTGGCTGTGGAAGGATTATCCTAACCGGTCACAATAGCGTGGCAGCTTCATGTTGCTCGAAGTTGCGGGCGAGCGCCTTGCCCGTGGTGATCAGCAGGTCAGGGCAGGCTTGCGCGTACTGAAGGAACTCTCGCAGCAAGCGCAGCCGCATCGGGCGCCCGCTGCATTGCGGGTGCAGTACCGTGGTGACCATGGCGCCCCACTCCCGCACCTCGTCCAGCTCGTCCTTCCATAGTGAGAGCACGTGCTCTTTCGGGAAGATCGGCCGCGGGCTGAACCGGGCCGAAAGACCGTGCATCCAATCGTCATAGCTGGCGGTGACCGGCAATTCGATCGTGCCCGCGCTGCCATCGGCGAGCCGGTGGCGGTACGGGCGCACGTCGTCGCGGAAGGATGAGCTGTAGACGATGCCGTATTGCACCAGGGCTCGGCGCAGCTCTTCGGTGAACTCGCCGTAAGGCGCGCGATAGCCAATCGGCACCACGCCCAACCGGCGCTTCAGCGCATCGAAGCCGCGTTCCAATTCCTCGATGATCCACGGGTCACCAGGGTCGGGCATGAGATGGTGGTAGCCGTGGTGGCCGATCTCGTGCCCGGCGCGGAGGATGCTCTCCGCCATGGCCGGGTACACGTCCACCGACCAGCCGGTGATGAAGAAGGTGGCTTTCAAGCCAAGCTGGTCGAGCAGTTCGAGCAGCTTGGGCGTGCCGACCCGCGCCTCATAGCCGCCATAGCTCATGGTGATGAGCCGCTCGGCGTGCCGCGCATCCTTGCTGGTCCAGGCGGTTTCGGCGTCCACGTCGAAGGAGAGGAACATGGCCGCGCTATGGCCGCCGGGCCAGGGAAAGTGCGGCGCCGGCGGCGCCGTGTTGGCGGGGTGCCGCGGAATGCTGTCGAGGGCGGCGCGGTCCATCAAGCTGTGCTCCGTTACTGGCCGGCGTTGAGTGTCGCCTTCGCCACCGCCGTGCCGGACAACTGCCATTTGTCCAACAGGGAGCGGTAGCTGCCGTCGGCGATCAGGCTGCCGAGCGCGCCGGCAATGGCTTGCTGCAGCCCAACGTCCGCCACCGGCAAGGCGATGGCGGTGTATTGCGCGGCAATCGGCTGCCCGACCACGGCATAGGCGCCGGGCTCCTGGGCCATCACGTAGGGCAGCGTCTCACTGCCCTGCACCGCCGCGTCGATGCGGCCTTGGCGGAGCTGGGTGCGGGCATCAGCCGATCCTTCGGTGCCGACGAACTTTACTGGATCAGCCGCGCAATGCGCATCACTCCAGGCGGCGACCTCCTTGGGAAAGCTGGTGCGGCGGCTGGCGCCCACGGACTTGCCGCAGAGTGCCGCCATGTCCTTGAACTCCGCCGCGCGGGACGCCTGGACGAAGAATTGCGGGCCGCTGCGCATGTAGTCGACAAAGCTGGCGGAGTCATGCCGCGTGGCCAGGTCGGTCATGCCGGACATAATCGCATCGACGCGCCCCGTGGTGAGGGCGGGAATCATTTGGTCGAAGCTGGTTTCTTGCCATTGCAACGTGAGGCCGAGCTTCTTGGCAACCGCCTCGCCAAGGTCGACGTCGAAGCCGGTGAGCTGGTTGGTCGCCGGGTCCTTGAACTCGAGCGGCGGATAGTTGGGGATGATGGCGACGCGAAGCTGATGGCTGGCAGCGATGGCCGATGGCAGGGATTGCGCCGCTGCCAATGCGGGCAAGCAGGCCAAGGCGGCGGCGAGCAAATGCTTCATCGGGCTCCCCCTCAGTGTCGTCGAGTTCAACCAAGCACCACCGACAGAAAGGCGCGCGTCCGTGCCCCGCTTGGCGCGGCGAGCACCTGCGTCGGCGGACCGGTTTCCACGATGGCGCCGGCGTCCATGTAAGCCACAGTGTCGGCCACTTCGCGGGCAAAAGCGAGCTCGTGGGTGACCACGATCATGGTCAGGCCCTCGCGCGCCAGCCCCTTCATCACGGCCAGCACCTCGCCCACCAATTCCGGGTCAAGCGCGCTGGTCGGCTCGTCGAACAGCAGCAATTGCGGGCGCAGGGCCAGAGCGCGGGCGATCGCCACACGCTGCTGCTGCCCGCCGGAAAGCTGGGATGGGTAACTGGCCGCCTTCTCCGCCAAACCGACCCGGCGCAGCAACTCCATCGCCACCGCCTGCGCCTCGGCCGGATGGCGCCGCTGCACCTGCACCGGCCCCTCCGTCACGTTTTCCAGCGCCGTGCGATGCGGGAACAGGTTGAAGCGCTGGAACACCATGCCGGTGCGCAGCCGCTGGCGGGCGATCGCGGCCTCGCTGAGGCGGTGCAGCTTGCCCCCTTGCTGCCGCACCCCCTGCAGCTCGCCGCCAATCCAGATGGCCCCGGCATCGAGCGGGACCAATTGGTTGATGCAACGCAACAGCGTGGTCTTGCCCGAACCGGAGGCGCCAATGAGGCACAACACCTCCCCGGCTTGCACGTCGAGCGACACGCCCCGCAGCGCCTGGAACGCGCCAAACGCCTTCTGCGCGTTGCGGATGGCAACCAGCGGCGTCATCGCGCAAGCGGCATCGCGCCGCGGGAGAAGCGCCGTTCCAGCAACATCTGCAACGGGGTCAGGAGCGACACAATGAGGAGGTACCAAAGCCCGGCCACGATCAGCAGCTCGATTACGCGCGAGTTGGCGTAGTAGATGTTCTCCGCCGCGTGCAGTACTTCCGGATATTGGATGACGCTGGCGAGCGAGGTCGCCTTCACCAGGCTGATGAACTCGTTGCCGATCGGGGGAAGCACCACGCGCATCGCCTGCGGCAGGATGATGCGGCGCAATGCCCGCATGCGCCCCATGCCGATCGCCTGCGCCGCCTCGTATTGCCCCGCATCCACCGACAGCAAGCCGGCGCGAACCACCTCGGAGGTGTAGGCGCCCTGGTTGATGCCCAACCCAAGCAGGGCGGCGGCAAACGGCGTCATCACGTCGACCGCGCGCCCGCTCCACAGCCCGGGGACGCCGATGGTGGGGAACACCAGCGCCAGGTTGAACCAGAGCAGAAGCTGCAGGATCAGCGGCGTGCCGCGGAACAGCCAAACATAGAACGCGGCGGCGGCCTTCAGCACGGGGTTGGGCGACAGCCGCGCAATGGCGGCCGCCACACCCAGCACGATGCCGAGCGCCATCGCCAGCACCGCCATCACGGCCGTGTTCACCATGCCGTTGAGGATGACGGGCACGGTTAAGAAGCGCGCGACGTAAGCCCATTCGATCTGGCCGCGGGCGAAGGCACGGCCGAGCGCCAGCAACAGCAGCACGATGGCGGCCGCCGACAGCCAGCGGCCCCAGTGAACCAGGCGTGCGAGAGGAAGGCCGGAGAGGTCGGGGAACGCGTCCGCGGCCGGCGCTCCTCCGCTCATTGCGTGCCGGCGTTGAGCAGCGGCTTTTCCACCGCATTGCCGCCCAGGCCATAGGCGTTCAGCACCGCCTGGTAGCTGCCGTCCGCGATCATCGCCGCCAGCGTTCCCGTGAGCGTCTCGCGCAAGGCCGCATCATCCTTGCGCACCATGATGCCCTGGTAGCTGCGGGCAAACGGCTCGCCGACAATGCGATACTTGCCGGGTTCCTGCTGCTGCGCATAGGGCAGGGTCTCGCTGCCCTGCACCGCAGCGTCGATCCGGCCCTGCTTGAGCTGATTGCGCACATCGATGCTGTTCTCGCCGGGCACGTAGACGATGGCGGGCTTGCCGGCCGGCTCGCAGTTCGCCTGGCTCCACTGCGCGATCTGGTCGGGGAAGCTGGTGGAGCGGGTGGTGCCCACCTTGAGGCCGCAAATGTCCGTAGCCGCCTGCGCCGGGCTGCTGGCCAGCACGAAGAATTGGGCGCCGGTGGTGAGATAATCGATGAAGTCGGCGGCGCCGCGGCGGGAGGCACGGTCCGAGATGCCGCTGATGATGAAGTCGGACCGGCCGGTTTGCAGCGCCGGGATCAGCTCGGCGAACGCCACGTCGTTCCAGACGATCTTGAGGCCGAGCCGCTGCGCCATTGCCTGCGCCAGGTCGATATCCACGCCCTTCAACGCGCCCGTGTCCGGATCATGGTACTCCATCGGCGCGTAGGTGGCGTTGACGCTCAGATGCAGCGTGCCGCTGCTGCGGATGCTGTCCGGCAGATCGGCGGCTTGGGCGGTGGTTGCGGCGGCACAGGCGAGGGCAGCGATGAGGCCGAGCCGCATTAGGCGTCTCCTGGCAGGATCACGCCCGCCCGCTCGGTGATTGGCCCGTACTGGGCCGGCTGACGATGGGCGGCGAAGTTGAACATCTTGTCCTTGCCTTGCCGGCAGGCGTCGAGGTCGCAATCGGCCACCACCACTTCGTCACCAAGCGTTGCCGCCTCGGCGACGATCTCGCCGTTCGGGTCCACGATGCAGGAGCCGCCGATCAGGCCGGAGCCGTCCTCGTTGCCGGCTTTGGCGACCGCCGCGGCCCAGGTGGCGTTCATGTAGGCGTTGGCCTGCACCACCAGGTGGGAATGGAAGCCGCGCCGCGCGGCGTCCTCGGTGTCGCCGCCGTTCGGGTCATAGGCGGCGGAGTTGTAGCCGACACAGACCAGTTCCACGCCCTGCAGCCCTAGCACGCGCCACGCTTCCGGCCAGCGCCGATCGTTGCAGATCAGCATGCCGGTGACCGCACCCTGCCAATCCGGCCCGGCGCGAAAGGCGGGAAAGCCAAGGTCCCCATAGGCGAAGTAACGTTTCTCCAACTGCTGGTAGCGCGCGCCAGGCCGCGGCTCCACCGAGCCCGGCAGGTGCACCTTGCGGTAGCGGCCTAGCACCGAGCCATCCGGCTGCACCAGGATGGCGCTGTTGAAGCGCTGTCCGGACGGGGTGCGCTCGGCATAGCCGACGTTGAAGCCCACACGCAGTGCGCGCGCCCGGTCAAACAGCGCCTGCACCGCCGGGTTCGGCATGGCCGGCTCGTCATAGCCGGCAAGTTCGTCATCCGCCAGCAGCCAGCGGGGGAAGAAGGTGGTGAACGCGAGTTCGGGAAACACCACCAGCCGGGCGCCCTGCCCCGCCGCGTCCTCCAACAGTGCGATCATGCGGGCTAGGGTTTGCTCGCGCGCATCGGCCCGCTGTGTCGGGCCCATCTGTGCTGCGGCGATACGCAAAATGCGGGTCATCATGCCTCCGAAACAGGCAGGCGTGCGAACTCAACGCGGCACGCCTGCGCTCGACGGAGAACCTAGCAAATCCCGACCCAGCGCGCGATGCGCGGATTACCCCGGGCTGGCGTGGGCGGCGATCTGGGCCAGGATGGAAAGCTCATCATACAGGCGCCACTCGCGCAGGATCTTGTCTTCGTGCAGCTCGAAATGCGACGCGCCCAGCACCTGCACCGGGCCGTCCGTCACGGGGCCGTAGGTGGGCACGCCGGAGTAATGGCCGCGCAACACCCAGAACACGGCAACCCGGGTGCCGAGCTCGGCCGACTCGTTCACCACGATGTCGCGCACCTCCACCTGGCCGTCCGGGAAAGTGGCGAGCAGGTCGATGATCGCCATCTGGTAAGGTTGCAGGGTTTGCACCCGGCGCATGCGCACGGTGGAGCAGACGATGCGCGAATGGACGTAGCGGGCGGCAAGGTCGAAGCGGCGGCGGTTCCAAACCTCCTCGAAATACTCCTGAATGCGGGCGCACAGGGCGTGGTGCCGCGGCGGCCGCTCGCCGGAGACGCCGCAGACCGCCGCATCGGCGATGGGCCCGGCGAATGCGCCGCCCTCCAGCGGCACCGCCATCGGCTTGCCGGTCGCCGGGCTGCGGAGGGCCAGCTGCGCGGCCATCGCCGCCGGGGCG
>CAXTNN010000092.1:0-12040 GCA_964245545.1 uncultured Acetobacteraceae bacterium
GTTTTGGTGGGGGTGGGTGAGCCGGCAGCGGAGAAAAAGCGCGGTTGGTGGCGCCGCTAACCCGGCGTTTACTTCCTAGGTTTACACCGAGCCCGAGCCCGCCCAGTCACCCGGCGGGATGCAGGTGAGGGCCGGGCCGAATGCCAGATGCGCTGCCGAACACATTCATCGAGCGGGCGCCGATCGCCAGCGTTTCCTTTCCCGTCGTCTCCGGGCTGGTCCGCCTGCTGGACTTGTTGCTTCTCGGATTGGCCGGGCCGCTCTCCATCTTGGCCGTGTCGATCATCTACGGCTCGAAGCCGGAGGGCCCGGTCTGGACGGCGGCGATCGTGGGTGCTTTTGCCACCGCCGTATCTATCGCTCGGGAAGGGGGCTACTCGCAAACGGTGCTTGCGTCCGAGGCGCGTGGCATCCGGCTGCTGTTCAAGCCGCTGGTTTTGGGAACCTTTTGCCTCATTGCCAGCCTGTTCCTTTCCTTTGAAGCCAGCCTGCCGTTCCGCCTTTGGCCGCTGCTCTGGGTGGGTTTTGCGGCCGCCGCGGCCGTGGCAGGCCGGTTGCGGATGGCACGGCTCATGCGCACCTGGTCGGCTCAGGGCCGCCTCGCCCGCAAGATCGCCGTGGTGGGCGTGAATGATTTCAGCCGCGAGTTCATCGAGCGGCTGGAAGACGAGCCGAGCGCGTTCCGAGTGGTCGGCCTGTATGACGACCGGGGCAGCCGGGCGCCGACCAGCCAGTCTGGCGTGCCGTGGCTCGGCACGGTGAGCGATCTGGTGGAACGGTCGCGCCAAGAGCCGGTTGACGTGATCGTCGTGGCGCTCCCGCTCAGCGCGGTGGACCGGATTAGCCGCATTCTCGAGCAATTGGCCAGCACGGTGGCCGACATCGTGCTGACGACGGATTTGGCAGGGTTACGGTTCTCGCGCACCCAGTTCGAAGGAATCGGCCGCAACCCCGTGGTGTCGGTGCGGGAAGCGCCGCTGAAGGATTGGCGCGCCCTGAAAAAGACGGCGCTGGATTACAGCGTGGGCGTTCTCGCGCTGATAGCGCTATCGCCCGTGTTGGTGCTGACGGCGTTGGCGATCAAGCTCGACTCACCGGGCCCCATCCTGTTCCGGCAGCCACGCATGGGTTTCAACAACCGTTTGTTCCTTTGTTATAAGTTCCGCTCCATGCACACGAAGATGACCGATCTCCTGGCCGATCGGCAGACCACCAAGGACGATCCGCGTATCACCCGCGTCGGCCGGATCATCCGCAAGTTCTCGATCGACGAGCTGCCGCAACTCCTGAACGTGCTGAACGGCACGATGTCCCTGGTCGGGCCACGGCCACACGCCCCCAACACCAAGGCGGCCGACCGGCTGTTCAGTGACGTCGTGGGACAGTATGCGGTGCGTCACCGGGTCCGCCCCGGCATCACCGGCTGGGCGCAGGTGAATGGTTGGCGTGGCGAAACCGCGACGGTCAACCAAATCGAGCAGCGCGTGGCATGCGACCTGTTCTACATCGAAAACTGGTCCGTCCGGTTTGACCTCAAGATCATGCTAACGACGGTCCTAAGGGAGGTGCGCAGCAAGAACGCATTCTGAGCGAGTGCGCTGCACTCCCGCCAGAACAAATAGTGGCAACGGCGAGATGCGTTTAATGTGAAAACGTCAAGGTTTCAGTGCCCGGCCCGTGCAAAGCCAGAGCGCTGTTGCTGATGCCGGCTCCATCAATGCTGGCGCTGCTAAGGTAAAGGCTGGCGCTGCTTCCCCCCAGCAGACTCACAGAAACGGTGTGCGCACCGGTAAAACGACCGAGCACATTCAACACCTGCGACTCACCGTCGCCGTTGATTGCGCCGGCCGTTTGCACACTGCCGACCTGCTGCCCGTCCACCGCAACCGTGAACTGCGCATTGCCTCCGGCATAGTCTTCCGAGAGCTCGAGCGCGAGCGTGTCGGGGCCAGTGCCGATCGTGCTCGGCGGCGGCG
Source organism: uncultured Acetobacteraceae bacterium (assembly GCA_964245545.1). Taxonomy (GTDB): domain Bacteria; phylum Pseudomonadota; class Alphaproteobacteria; order Acetobacterales; family Acetobacteraceae; genus LMUY01. The sequence continues at coordinate 1,977 of CAXTNN010000092.1, forward strand.
CGATGGGAGCAATAAAGCTGAAGCCGGCTGCTCCGTTGTTGCTCAGACTGAAGCTGCTGCCGTTGACCGCCTCCCCGTCGATGGTCGCCGTGTTGACGTAAAGTAAGCTGTTATCGGCATTCAGGTAGTCGATCGAGACGGCATGGCTCCCCGGGGCAAACCTGCCAAGGACATCGAGTTGCTGCTCCTGTCCAGCGAGCGCATCGGCGCTGGCCGTTTGTACGCCGCCAATCTGCTGACCGTCCACGCTGACGGTGAATTGGGCGCCCGCTGCCTCCGCACGTTCGGACATGAACAGGTCAAGGCTGTCCGGCCCGGTGCCGATGGTGGCGGGGTTGCTGTCTGGGGCGGTGAAACCAAACCCCAGCGTGCCGTCGTTCGACAGCGTGATCGCTCCATCCGGAACGGTATTGCCGTCAATGCTGGCGCTCGTGACCATAAGCAGGCTGTCGTCTGCATTGAGGTAGTCAATCGATACGGCATGGTTGCCGGCGCCGAAGTTGCCAAGCACGTCAAACGTCTCAGTCTGCCCGGCCAAGCTGCTGGCAGACGTGGTCTGCACGCCGCCGATCTGTTGCCCATCCACGCTGATGGTGAATTGGGCGCCGCTGTCTTCCGCCCGTTCCGAGACGCTGATTGACATGATGTCGGCCCCGGACCCAATCACCGGGTCGGTATTCGCGGCCGTGGGGGAGCCTGGTTCGGTAAAGGTGAAGCTGCCAAATGGGATCGTCGTCATGCTGAGCGCACTGTTCGAAATGGCCGAGCCGTCGATGTTGGCGCTCAGCACATTGAGGGCATTGGCGCCAAGCGGGTAGCCGGCAATGAAGGTGCCGTTGATCACATCGAGCGACACTGTGTGCGACCCCGGGCCGAAATCCCCCTTCACGTCAAAGACCTGGGAGTCGCCAAGGGCACTGATGGCGGTGGCGGTGAGGGTGCCGCCGACCTGAACGCCGTCGACGCTGATGGTGAACTGGCCATCTTGATTGAATTCCTGCTCCGACACCGTCAGTGCCAGCGTATCCGGGCCGGAGCCGACCACCGTCGGGCCGGGTACGGGAGTGCCGACGGTCATCGTCTGCGTGTAGCCGCCGAAGAACGCCAGCTCCGAGCCAGCCGAATCCACCCCGTTCTGCGACGCGCCGAGCACGTAAAGATTGCGGTCGGCGCTAGGCGAGCCGCCATAGGCATCGTTCAGGAAGGTGACGGCAACCGCATTGGTCCCGCTGTTGAAATTGCCCTGCAGGATGAATAGCTGGCGCTGCCCGAGGTTTTGCTGGGCCGTGGTGGTCAGCACGCCGCCCAATTGGGCTCCATTCACCGAGACGGTAAACTGGGCGTCCCCCTCGAACGCATCCTCGCTCACCACCAGCGTGATGGTGTCGGGCCCAGACCCCACCACCACGGCGGCCGGCGATGGAGAGGGGGTGCTGGCCACGGGAGCAGGGGTGATCTGCTGCTGCTCCACCGACGGCGTGGCCGGCGGCGACGTGGTCGGCGCCGGGTTCTCGCCTGGGAACGGGTCGATCTCAACGATGATAGGATGATCGCTGACGCCGATGGTGATTTGATCGGTGTCCGTGTAGGTGGCAATCGGCGTGGTGCCGAGCAGCGGATCATACACCTCGATCGACGCAACCGTCTCGGCCAAGGTAATGGTGCTGCTGATGGTTGGAACCTGCAGTTCCTGATCGAGCGACGTATCGAAGATTTCCGGCTCCTGCCAGACTGCCAGGTCGAACGATCCGTCCGATTTCTGCAACAGCAGCGAGTAGCCGTTGACCGGCAGCGATTGCGCCACCGACGCCAAGATGCCGAAGTTCCACGCCTGCTCCAACGCCGGCGCATCAAGCGTGCTGTTCAGCCCGGTGATCGAGTAAGACAGGCTGCCCGGAATGAAGGTGCCGGCCGTTGCACCCGGGTCAGCCAGGATGGTGGTGAGGTTATGCAGCGCGACGGCGGCCTCTTTCGGCACGCCGTCATAGGTGAAGAGGCCGAAATTGTCTTCGTTGTAGCTCGGATCGGTGCCGAGGTCGTAGAGCTCGTCGATATAGACCTCGCTTGCACCGTTGCGGATCAGGTCAAACACGTCGTCCAGGACGTAATTTGCCTCCACGTCCTGAGTGCCACCCTCCGCCTGGCCGTCTGGCTGCAATCCGGAGGCGGTCTCGTAGCCAGTCTCCGTCACCGCATAATTCACGCCCGGCGTGCCACCGAGGTTGACGGGGGCGAACCACGAGTCGAAGTCATTGGGGGGCAGGTTGTCTGAGTAGACATGAACGTTGCCCATGGTCACGGAGCCGTCGAGATCGCCTTCTTGGCTAAAGGCAGTCGGCTGATATGACAGAATGGTGTAGTTGTAGATCTGCACGCCGTTAAGCAGAGGGTCTGGCTCGATGGCCAGCGCCAAGCTGGCATTGAACACGGCCGCTGACGGCAGGTCAGCCGGATGAACTTCGTTGGTGTTTTCCACGGCGGCGATACCACCGGGATCAGCCGTTTCCAGTTGGTCGAAGATCGTGGTGTAGTAGGATGGGCTAAGCGCGTCGTCATTGATGACGAGGTCGAACTTAATTCCGGCTGCCATCGCGAGCTCGACTTCATCGGCATAGTATTGGCCGCCGCCACCGTCGAAATCCATCACCGCACCAGACCGGATCAGGTTGATGCCAAGATATTGCAAATCCGCAACGAGACTGCTGTAGTTATTGGTGTAGCCGGTGCCGAAATCGTCGAGATGGGACGCCACGCCGATACTGCCGACAAATGCGGTCGTGCTCATGGCTTGCACGGACGACATCACTGCCGGCGAATTGGTCGTATCGCTCATGGTTGTTCTCCTGTCAGTTCAGCTTTCGCCACACGGCGCAGGCGCGGTGGCAGAGCGCTGGGCAGCAAAGGCCCAAGCGTGAGGGGCCTAGTACCCCCACCATACTACTGCGTGACAGAAGACAAAACTATCCCATCGCCGCAAAAGAAAACGCCGGCAGGCCCCTTATGGAACCTGCCGGCTTGCTAGTCGGCGAAGCGTTTACGAGACTGAGATCAGTGGCTGAAGCTGAACGATTGTGTTCCCGCGTAATAGAGACCAAGCGTGCTGTTGGCGATGCTTGTGCCATCAACCGTGGCACCGCCAACGAACAGGTTGCGGTCGTAGCCCTGGGAAGGCTGGGCACCGGAAACATCATTGAGGTAGTTGATGGAGACCGTGTGCGATCCGCTGAAATTGCCCAGCACATCCAACACCTGGCTCTGCCCGTTGCCGGCGATTGCCTGCGCCGTTTGCGTGCCGCCGACCTGCTTGCCGTCCACGCTCACTGTAAACTGCGCGTTGCCCTGATAATAGTCTTCCGAGATGTTGAGTGCCAGGGTGTCCGGCCCACTGCCGATTGTTGTCGGCGCGGGCGCGGCCGGCGTGGCGAAGCTGAAACCGGAGGCACCGTTGTTGGTGTCCACCAAGCTGCTGCCGTTGATTGTCGCGCCGTTGATCGTGGCCGTGTTGACGAACAGGATGCTGTTATTCGCATTCAAGTAGTCGACCGACACCGTGTGGTTGCCCGGTGCGAAGTTTCCAAGAAGGTCGAATTCCTGCTCTTGCCCGCCGCTGTAGTTGGCGGTTGTGGTTTCCACACCGCCAATTTGCTGCCCATCGACGCTCACCGTGAACTGGGCACCGTTGGAGGCGCCACGTTCGGAGGTGAAGAGGTCGAGCTTGTCTGGCCCGGCGCCAATCCCGGTATCGCTGACGGGCATTGATGGCTCAGCAAAGCCGAAGCTTGCCACCCCGTTGTTTGACAACACGGTGTTGCTGCCCGAGATGGCGTTGCCGTCGATGCTGGCGCTGTTGACGGTAAGCAGGCTGTTGTTGGCGTTGAGGAAATCTACCGAGACGGTGTGATTGCCGCCACCGAAGTTCCCCAACACGTCAAACACCTGGCTTTGCCCATTGACGCTGTTAGCGGTCGTGGTTTCCACCCCGCCAACCTGCTGTCCATCCACGCTGATGGTGAATTGGTCCCCACTCCCAGCACCCCGCTCAGACATGGCCAGCGCCAGGGTATCGAGGCCATATCCGACCACCTGCGGCGCCGTGCCGCCGGCTTCGGTGAAGCCAAAAGCTGCCACCCCGGTATTGCTCAAAACCACATTGCTGTTCGCAACGGCGGAACCGTCGATCGCGGCATTGTTGACCATGAGCAAGCTGTTGCTGGCGTTGAGGAAGTCGACCGACACGGTGTGATTGCCGGCCGCAAACGTGCCCGCCACGTCGAAGGTCTGCGATTGGCCAGCGACGCTGTTGGCCGTCGTCGTCTGCACGCCGCCAATCTGCTGCCCATCCACGCTGACGGTGAATTGGTCCCCATTGGCCGCGCCGCGCTCGGACACGGACAGGGCCAAGGTGTCGGACCCCGAACCGATCGTGACGGTGCCGATGCTCGACGTTGCTGGTGCAGAGCTGCTGGTGGACGAGCTGGAACTGCTTGATGAGCCAGTGGTGTTTGCTGGGGCACCGGACGAGCCGCCGCTCGGCACCACAACCACCGGCGTTGAAACTATCGGCGCAGTGACCGCCAGCGGGACGGCAATGCCCGGCTTGGCGAAGCCGAAGGAGAGCGTGCCACTGTTGCCATAGAACAGAGAGCTGTTGACAACCGCCGTCTCATCGATGGTCGCACCATTGACAAAGAACAAGCTGTTGTTGGCGTTGAGGTAATCGACTGCCACCGTGTGGTTGCCGACACCGAAGTTGCCGAGCAGGTCAAACTCTTGCGTCTGGCCCTGCGTGCTATCGGCCGTCGTCGTCAACACGCCGCCATATTGCTGGCCATCGACGGTGATGGTGAAAGCCGCCGGCCCGTTCTGGCCGCGGTCAGACACGAACACCGCCAGCGTGTCTGCTCCCGAGCCCAGCGTCACCGGCCCAGGCCCGCCGCTCGACTGGCTGAAGCTCAGATCGGCATTGCCGTTGTTGCTCATCGTCAGCGAGCTGGCCGAGATGCCAACACCGTTGATCGTCGCGCTGTCGAGGTAAAGCGTGCTGTTGGAGGCGTTGAGGTAATCGATGGTGACCAGGTTGTTGCCGGCCGTAAAGGTCCCCGACACGTCGAACTGCTGCACCTGGCCGCTGTTGGCAATGGCCGTGGTGGTCTGCACTCCGCCGATCTGCTGGCCGTTGACGCTGATGGTGAACTGCGCGCCGGCCTGACCGTTCTCAGAGAAAAACAAGTCAAGCGTGTTCGGGCCGGAGCCGAGAGCGACCGCGGCGGGGCCGGTGGACTGGGTTGCGGTGGAGCTCAGCGTTCCATCGTTGCCCAAGGTGCTGTAGCTACCGGGCACATAGGTGCCGTTGATGTCAATGCTGTCGACGGACAAGACACTGTTGTTCGCGTTCAGGTAGGTGATGGCGATGGAGTTGGCGCCCTGTGCGAACGCGCCAGAGAAGTTGAATTGCTGCGATTGATCGTTCGAGCTGATCGCCGAGGTTGTTTGCACGCCGCCGATCTGCAGACCGTTGATCGAGACCGTGAATTGGGCCCCGCCCGGTTGCCCCGACCCGGCCACGAACAAGGTCAGCGTGTCAGGGCCTGAGCCAACGTTGACCACCGGCGGGGACGTCGATGCTGCGGGCGTGGTGCCGGCGGCGAACGGGTCGACCTCGATGACGATGGGGGAGGCGGTGACCATGACCGTTACCGAGCTCACGTCGGTGAAGGTTGCGATCGGCGAGGTGCCCACGAGCGGGTCATAAATCTCGACAGACTGGGCGGTCTGACCAAGCGTGACGGTGACGGGCGTGGCGCTGACCGGGATCTGAGTCTGGTTGGCCTGATCCCAGATTTCGGGTTCCTGCCAAACTGCGATGTCGTAGGTGCCGTTCGACTTTTCCAGCAGGTAAGACGCGCCATAAACCGGGTTGTTGGCGACGTAGAGATTGAAGATGCCGTAGCCGAAGGCGGCCTGCGCCGCTGCCGTGTTGAGCGTGCTGTCAAGCCCGCTGACCGAGTAGGACAGGGTGCCAGGCGTGAAGCTTGCCGCGTTCCGCCCTGGGTCGGCCAGAATGCTGGTGAGGTTATGCAGCGCGGTGGCGATGGGCTTGGCCTGGCCGGTGGTGGTGAAAAAGCCGAAATGGTCCTCAGTGCCGTTGACGTTGTTCGGGTCGTTGAACTGGTCGAGCAGTTCGTACAGCTCAACCGCCGAGGCGCCGTCGAGCAGGAAGTCAAAGATCGAGTCCAGCGCGTATTCAGAGGCGGCTTGATAGGTAAAGCCACCGCCGGGGGGCGATCCCGGCCCGGTGCTGGCATAGCCAGTTTCGGTGACCACGAACGGGTCGTTTGGCGTGGTGGAGGTGTTCACCAGCGTGTAGAAGCTGTCATAGATCTGCGGCGGGAACGGGCCGGCGTAGCTGTGGACGTTCCCGTATGCCGTGTTGGCCGACTGGTTGCCGAGCGAGGTGTAGACTGACGGGACCATCGTGCCCAGCGAGTAGGTAATGTCGCCGATGCTGCTGAGCAGCGGGTCGGCCTTGATCGCCGCGTAGAGCTGGTCCTGGTAGTTTTGCGCCGCGGCCATGTCGGCTTCGATGTTCGGGTCGTTTTCGCCGACTTCGTTCTGGCCGGTCACATAGGCGATCATCCCGGGGTAGAGCGTCTCGAGTTGATTGAGCTCAGAAATCGCGGTGGCGACGGGCATGTTATCGGAGACCGACATGTCGAAGCGAATGCCCTGGGACATCTCGGATTCGAGGACGTGCAGGTAGGTGAGGCCGCCGCCGCCAGTGAAGCTGATGCCATCCAACGAACCGCCGGCGAGAGAGATGCCGAGATACTGCATCTCCGACACAAACTCAGGCTGCAGCGTCGCATAGGCATCGTCAGCGTCGTTGTTATGGGTCACCACGCCGATGCTGTTGATGAAAGCGTAGGTTGACTCAGCCTGGACAGGAGCAGGCGTCGTATCTTGAGCGGTTTGCATGGATTTTTTCCATTCCCGTATAGTTACAGTCGCGAGTCGGACTCTCCAGAACAGAGAGCAAGCTATGTTCCACCGTGCAAACCGTATCCGATTTGCGTCGAGCGAAACGAAAGGACGCTATTCGGCGCCCGGAACTGTGGCAGACTGGAGAGCTGCTTGCCGCCTGCCCGGCATGTTAAACCTTCAACCGCCGCTGTGTCTCACGAATTCGTGAGGAGCGCCGTCGCATTTCCCTTAAAGCTCCTCGACCCTTCGGGCAAGCACTGCATCGCTATCTTCTCGTCTTTAATATTTAGATTTCGTCGTGATTGTTACGTGCTCGGATGTTATTGCAAACGCTGGCCTGGTAGTGAAAGACCTGTTTGGCCGAGGGTTTAATCCGCTAGTCACTGGCATCTCGCCTGCCTATAACGCCATCTATGATCCTGATCACCGGGGGGGCCGGCTTTATCGGCTCCAATCTTAATGCTGCGTTGGCGCAGGCTGGATTGGAGGTGTGCATTGTCGATTGGCTCGGAAGCCAAGGCAAGTGGCGCAATCTCGCGGCTCACCCACCCGCACAGTTAATAGCACCTGATACAATTGCCGATTTCCTTGCCACTGATCCGCCAATCGAGATCGTGTTTCACCTTGGCGCGATTAGTGAGACAACTGCCAAGGATGGGGACCTCGTCTGGCAGAGTAATGTCGCGTTACCATTAATGATCTGGCGCTGGTGCGCGCGCCGCAGCGTCCGCCTGGTTTATGCGTCATCCGCTGCGACCTATGGCGATGGTGCGCAAGGATTCGAAGATGATATCGACGCCTTGCGCCAGCTTAAGCCGCGCACGCTCTATGGATGGTCGAAGCACGTCTTCGACATGCAGGTCGCCCATATGCTCGCCAGCGGTGCACCGCGGCCGCCGCAATGGGCTGGCCTCAAGCTGTTCAATATATATGGGCCAAACGAGTATCACAAAAGCAGCATGATTTCCGTCATTAAGGTCAAGTATGACGAAATACGTGCTGGCCATGCTCCAACACTGTTCCGATCCTCGCAGCCCGGCCTGGCCGATGGCCAGCAAATGCGAGACTTCGTCTGGGTCGGCGACGTGGTGGACGTGATGCTTTGGCTGCGGCAATCCCCTGGCGTGAGCGGGTTGTTCAACGTCGGCACTGGCCGCGCGCGCTCATACCAGCATCTCGCGCAGGCCGTGTGCCGGGCCTGCAACGTTCCAGAGCAGGTCGAATTCGTCGACATGCCGGCGCATCTGCGCAGTGGCTACCAGTCCTTCACCCAAGCCGCCACCGGCCGGTTGCGGGCGGCTGGCTATGCGGGCCAGTTCACCGTGCTAGAAGAGGGCATTCGGCGCTACGTCGTCGATTTTTTGGACACGCCGGACCCATACCGTTGATCCCTGTTCTGCTGTTTCCCGATTTCGATCCCACGCTGGTGCAGCTTGGGCCGTTTTCGATCCGCTGGTACGCTTTGGCCTATATTTCGAGCCTGTTGCTCGGCTGGTGGATCGCGCGCAGGCTGGTGCGGCGAGTCCCGGTGGTCGCAACGCCCGAGCAGGTGGACGATTTCCTCACCTGGGCCGCTTTGGGCGTCGTTCTCGGCGGCCGGATCGGCTATGTGCTGTTTTATCAGCCGGCGCACTTCCTCGCCGAGCCGTTGTCCGCCTTCGCCATCTGGCAGGGCGGCATGAGCTTCCATGGCGGCGCATTGGGGGTGATCATCGCCTTGGCAGTGTTTTGCCGGCAGCAGCGCCTGTCCATGCTTGGCTTCTCCGACCGTATCGTTGTGGTGGTGCCTATCGGGCTGGGCCTCGGGCGGATCGCCAACTTCATCAATGGCGAGCTCTGGGGCCGGCCGGCTCCAGCCTGGCTGCCTTGGGCCATGATCTTTCCCAGGGCGGGAGACATTCCCCGGCATCCGAGCCAAATCTACCAGGCCATCCTGGAAGGGCTGGTTCTGTTCACGCTGCTCTGGCTGCTGGCCCGGCGCGAAGCCGTGCGGGCGCACTTTGGCCTGCTCTCGGGCGTGTTCCTGGCGGGCTACGCCGTGGCGCGCAGCACGGGCGAACTGTTCCGTGAGCCCGATGCGTTCCGCGGCTATTTGCTTGCCGGGTCCACCGAGGGCCAGCTCCTGTCCATCCCCATGCTGCTCGCGGGCATCTGGCTGATCGCGCGGGCGCTGTGCCGGCCCCGCGTGGCAGTCGTCTAGGCGGCGGCTGGGAATGGAACGGTTGGACCACTTCATCGCCCGCGCCAACGCCCGCTACTATGCCGAGCATGATCCGTTCGCCGATTTCACCACCTCCCCGGAAATCAGCCAGGCGTTCGGCGAGGTGCTGGGCGCATGGGCGGCCGTCACCTGGGAGGCGATGGCCCGGCCCGACCCGGTGTTGCTCATCGAGGCCGGCCCAGGGCGCGGCACATTGATGGCGGACGCGCTGCGGGCGGTGGCCAAGGTGGCGCCAGCCTTCCGCTCCGCCATCCGGCTCCACCTGGTTGAAACCTCGCCCCGGCTGCGCGCCGTCCAAGCCGAGCGCCTGGCCGGGGCCGTGTGGCATGAGCGGATCGAGGCAGTGCCCGCCGGCCCCGCCATCCTGCTCGCCAACGAGTTCCTGGATGCGCTCCCAATCCGCCAATTCCGCCGGCGCGGCACGGGCTGGGCCGAGCGTTTCGTGGACGGCGGTGCCTGGGCCGAGCAGCCCGCAACGCCGCCGCCGGACCTCCCAGCCACCGAGGCTCCGGAGGGCACCATACAAGAGTACTGCGATCCCACGCTCGCCATCCATATTGGCGAGCGGTTGCGCACCGCCCCTGGCGCGGCCCTGTTCCTTGACTATGGACCCGGCGCCAGCGGGCCCGGCGACAGCCTGCAGGCGCTGCGCGGCGGCAAGCCGGCGGACCCGCTCGACGCCCCGGGCGCGGCCGACCTCACCGCGCATGTCGATTTCGCCGCCTTCGCCCGCGCCGCCGCCGTGCCGGCCTATGGCCCCATCCCGCAAGGCAAGTTCCTCACCGCGCTGGGCCTGTTCGCCCGCATCGACCGCCTGGCCCGCCTGCGCGAAGCAGGGGTGACGGAGGCTGAACTGGCCCGG
>CAXTNN010000093.1:0-2282 GCA_964245545.1 uncultured Acetobacteraceae bacterium
GGGCAAGGGCGGCGACGCGCAACGGCCAGCCCCAAGCGCCGAGCCACTGCGCGGCGACGTAGCCGTCACCGCCATTGCCGCCCGGACCGCACAAAACCAAGGTGCGGCATGGGCCCATGCGCCGCGCCGCCCGCGCCACCGCCCAGCCGGCCCGCTCCATCAGCACCATGCCAGGCGTCCCTGCCGCGATGGCTAGCGCGTCGGCGCGGGCCATCTCGCTGGGCGTCAGCAGCTCGTTCATGCTCCCACCAGTCCGTGCACCACGATGAACACCACCGCGCCCAACGACATCAGCACCAGCGGGTTCACCCGGGTGGTCATCAGCAAGGCGGTGGAGGCCAGGGCGATGCCACGGGCCGGCCAGCCGCCTTCCAGCGCCTCGATCAGCACCAGGCCGGACGCCAGGATCATGCCGGCGGCAACGGGGCGCAACCCGCCCTCCAGCGCCACCTGCCAGGGCGCGCCGCGGTAACGCGCCCACAGCCGGGCCAGGCCGTAAACCAGCAGCGCGGAGGGGATGAAAATGGCGATCGACGCCACGGCGGCACCCCACACACCAGCCACTTGCCAGCCGATCAAGGTCACCAGGATGGTGCCCGGCCCGGGAGCCAGGCGGGAGATGGCGAAGGCGTCCACGAACTGCGCTTCGGTCAGCCAATGGTGCTGGATCACCACGTCCTGATGGATCGGCGCCACGATGGTCGCGCCGCCGCCCACCGACACCAGCGACAGCGGCACGAAAATCACCAGCAGGGACAGGAGCAAGCTACGCACGCCGCAAATCCCGCCAGGCCAGCGCTACGCCGACCGGGCCGAGCACCACCACCACCAGCGGCACGGACAGATGCAGCAGCCCCACGGTGATAAAGGCAAGCGCGGTCAGGACCACCGACCAAGTGCCTTTCCTTGCCGCCCGTTCCGCCGCAACCAAGCCCATCTGCAGCGACAGGCCCACGGCGGCAGCGCCCACGCCATCCAGCACCAAATGGGTCAACGGGACGTCCGAGAGCCCGGCGAACCCAACCGCGATCAGCACCACCAGCAGGCAGGGCGGCACGATGATCGCGGCCGCCGAGAGGACGGCGCCCGGGGTGCCACGCAGGCGAAACCCGATCCAGATGGCCAGGTTGACGACATTGACGCCGGGAAAGGCCTGCGACAGGGCAAGGCCGTTGAGGAACTCCTCCTCCCCCAGCCAGCCACGCCGCTGCACCACCTCGCGCAGCATCCAGCCGGACAGGCCGCCGCCGAAACTGGTCAAGCCGATGCGGGCGAACAATGTCAGCAGCTCGGTCGAACTCGGGGCGGGCACCCGGCGGCCCAGCAGCGCGTCTGCCTCGGTGACGTCGGCACTTGGCGGCACGGTCAACTCCTGCGCGGCTGCGGTTGGGCGAAATTGCGCAGCAGAATAGCGGAGTGGCAAGCCGGCGCCCCCGGTCCATACCAGAGCGGCTTGCGGCAGGCGGGGCGAGCCGTCATAGCGTGGGCGGCAAGCAGCGGCGGAGTGCAGCGTGACGGTTTGGGCACTGGTTCTGGCAGTTCACATCCTGGCCATGGCGGCCTGGACCGGCGGCATGGCCTATGCCCTGCTGGTGCTACGCCCCAGCTTGGCCACGCTGCCGGCCGCTGACCGCTTGGCGTTCCACGGGCAAACGCTGCGCCGCTTCTTCCTCATCGTGTGGCACGCCATGCCGCTGGTGCTGATCACGGGGTGGGCCATGGTGTTTGGTGTCTATGGCGGCTTTGCCCATGTCGGCTGGGCCGTCAACGGCATGCAGGCGCTCGGCCTAGTTATGGCGCTGGTGTTTTTGGGCATGTTCTTCGGCCCCTGGCGGCAGTTCCGGCGCGGGCCGACGGCGGCGGCGGCCAACACGATCCGCCGATTGGTGACGCTCAACCTGGGCCTGGCGGTGCTGGTGACGGTGCTTGGCGCGCTGGGGCAGTGGGGCGGATAGCATGGCCACCTTCGTCCTTGTCCACGGTGCGTTCCATGGCGGCTGGTGCTGGTCGCGCACCGCACCCCTGCTCCGCGGCGCCGGCCATACCGTGTTCACGCCGACGCAAACTGGCCTGGGCGAGCGCGCCCATTTGCTGTCGCCGGGCATCACGCTCGACACCTTTACCCAGGATATCTGCGCCGTGTTGGAAGCCGAGGAGCTGCAAGACGCCGTTCTGGTCGGCCACAGCTTCGGCGGGCTGAGCATCACGGGGGTGGCCGACCGCATGCCGGAGCGCGTGCGCCGGCTGGTCTATCTGGACAGCCGCATCCTGGAAGCCGGCCC
>CAXTNN010000093.1:2292-6209 GCA_964245545.1 uncultured Acetobacteraceae bacterium
CGCCGGCCAATCCATGCTGGACACCGACCCGGCACGCAGCGCGCGCTGGCAGCAGGCGGCGCAAGAGGGCAGTGGCCACGGCATTCCCCCGCCCGCCGCCGCCGACTTCGGCCTGACCGACCCGGGCGACGCCGCCTGGGTGTCCCGCCGCATGACGCCGCACCCGCTCGGCACCTTCACCAGCATGCTGAACCTGGCAAACCCCATGGTTGGGAACGGCCTGCCCTGCACCTATGTTGCCTGCACCGACCCGGTCTACCCGCCGCTCGCCTCCTGCCGAAGCTGGGCGCGCGGCCGGCCCGGCTGGGACTGGGCGGAGCTGGCGACGGGGCATGATGCCATGGTGTCGGCCCCGGCGGCGCTGACCGAGCTGCTGGTTCGGCTCGCGGGCTGAATCGTTGGGCAATGGGCGACACGCTGGCCCCGCATCCAGCGCCGTGCCGGCCGACGCCCGCGACAACGATCTCAAGACCCGTGCCGCCTGGCTGTATTACATGGAAGGCATGACGCAGGACGCGGTGGCCGACAAGCTCGGGATCAGCCGGCTGCGGGTGCTCAAGCTGTTGGCGGCAAGCCGCCAGGACGGCACGGTGCAAATCCGCGTCATTGCCAAGCTGCGCGACTGCGTGGCGCTCGAGCGGCAGGTGGAGCAGGTGTTTGGGCTGCAGCAGGCCGTCATCGTGCCCACGCCGCAGGAGGAAGACCGCCTCCCGGCGCTGATCGGGGCGGCGGCCGGCGCCTATCTTTCGGACACGCTGCGCAGCCTGATGTCGGTGGGGCTCGGCTGGGGGCAGACGCTGCGCCACTGCCTCACCAATATTCCGCAACAGCACGTCGAGGGCTTGACGGTGGTGTCCTTGCTCGGCGGCCTGACACGAGCCACCGGCGTCAACCCGTCGGAGTTCGCGTGGCGCGTGGCCGACCGGCTCGAAGCGGATTGCTACATGATGACCGCCCCCATCCTGGCGCCGGACGAAGACACCCAGCAAGCGTTGCTGCGCCACCCCGCCATTGATGAGGTGATGACCCGCGCCCGCACGCTTGACCTCGCCCTGGTGAGCGTGGGCGAGTTGACGCCGGCCTCCACCCTGGTGCGGCTGGGCGTGATCAGCCGGGACGACCTGGTGTCGCTCACGCGCGCCGGGGCAGTGGCCGATGTGCTCTGCCGCTTCATCGACGCGCAGGGCCGCCTGGTGGACCATCCGCTGAACCGCCGCGTGGTGGCGGTGAACCCGCAGGACCTGCGCGGCACGCCAAAGCTGGTGCTTGCCTCAGGCGGGTGGCGCAAGGTGCAGGCGCTGCATGCCGCTCTCGCCCTGCTCTCGCCCTCGGTCTTGATCACCGATCAGCAGGCTGCGGAGGGATTGCTGGAGCTGGCGGCTAAATCGGCTGTTCCAGCTCGGTGATGACCAGCTTGGCCCGTGGGATCAGCGGCGGCGACATGCTGAGTTCGGTCACGCCAAGCCGCACCAGGGTGGGGATCAACGCCGGGTCGCCGGCCGCCTCGCCGCACACGCCAACCCAGATGCCGGCCGCTCGCGCCGCCTCGCAGGTAAGTTCGATCGCGCGCAGCACGGCCGGGTGGCTTGCGTGCTGCAGATGGGCCAAGCGGCTGTTGGTGCGGTCGGCGGCCATCACGTATTGAGTGAGGTCGTTGGTGCCGATGGAGAAGAAATCGACCGACTTGGCGAGCGTTGCGGCGCAGAGTGCCGCGGCGGGGGTTTCGACCATGATGCCCACTTCGGGTTCGCCTAATGGCACGCCTTCGCGGGCCAGCTCGTCGGCAGCGGTGCGCAACAGGGCGCGCGCGGCGTGGACCTCGCTCTCATCGGCCACCATCGGGAACATGATGCGCAGGTGCCCGGCGGCTGAGGCGCGCAGCAGGGCGCGGAGTTGCGGCATGAAGATGTCGGGCCGGCCAAGGCACAGCCTAATTCCCCGCCAGCCAAGGAAAGGGTTGTCTTCCCGCTCGATGCCCAGGCATGGCAGCGGCTTGTCGCCGCCGATATCAGCCGTGCGGATCACCACGGGGTGGGGTGCGCAGGCCTTGAGCACTTCGGCGTAGATCGCCGCCTGCGCCATTTCATCCGGCACGGAGCGGCCGCGCATGAACAGGAACTCGGTGCGGAACAATCCCACGCCCCCGGCGCCATGCGACAGCGCCGCCGCCACGTCCTGGGGGCCGCCGATATTGGCCGCCACTTCAATCAGCCGCCCGTCCCGGGTGCGGGGCTCGACGGCGGCGTAGCTGGCCAGGCGCTGCCGCTCCGCCGCGGCCTGCGCGAGCGCGCTGGCGAAGCGCTGCCGGGTCGCTGCGTCGGGATCAATGAACACCGTGCCCTCCCCGCCGTCGATGGCGGCCTGGCGGGCGCCGGAGAACATGGACGCGTCCGCCTTTAGGCCCAGCACCGCGGGAACGCCCAAGGAGCGCGCGATAATGGCGACATGCGAGGTGGCCGTCCCGCTGAGGGTGGCCAGGCCGAGCAGGCGCCCCGGCGGCAACCGGGCGAAATCCAGCGCGCTCAGGTCCTCCGCAATCAGCACCGATGGCTGTTCCATCTGGTGCAGCCCAAACTCCGGCACGCCCATCAGCGTGTCGGCAATGCGCCGGGTGACGGCGGCGATGTCTTCGGCGCGGGCGCGCAGATAGGGGTCGTCCGCCTTGGCGAGCTGCCCCGCAATCGCCTCGCCCGCCGCCAGGGTGGCGCGGGGCGCATTTTGACCGGCTTGGATGGCGGCGTGCACCTGCCCGGCGATGGCCACATCCACCGTGACGTCGCGAAGCGCCAGCAACACCTCGCGCTCGCTGCGGTCGGCCACGCCATCACCGGCCAGCCCGGCGATAGCGCTGTCCAGCGCCGCGGCCACCGCCTGCACGGCGCTGTCGAACTGGTGGATCTCGTAGCCAGCCGCGTCCGGCGCCACGGCGTAGTCAGGCGCGGCGCGGCGTTCGGGAAGGTAGACGAAAGCGGGGCCCAGCGCCACGCCGGGGCTGGCCGCGACGCCGTGGAGGCCGGGTCCCTTCGGCTCGGGAAGCGGCGCCGGGCTGGCTGCTAGGGGCGGCGCGGCCTGCCAGCCGTCATCGCCCGACACGAAGGAGGCCAGCTCGCCCACCGCCAGCTCCGCGTCCTCACCCTCGGCGCGGATGACCACGCTCTCGCCTTCCTTGACGGCGAGCAGCATGATCTGCACCGAACTTTTGGCATTGGCCGTGCTGCCGCCCTTGGCGATGTTGACGGCTGCGGTGAACCCCTTGGCGCGCCGCGCCAGCGTGGTGGCGGGGCGGGCATGCAGCCCTTCCTCCAGCCGCACCACCACGTTCTGCTCACACAGCATGGCGCGGCCTCATTGCGGGCGGGAAATGGTGATCCTGGAGCCGGGCGCGAGCAGGGAGGCGATGTCGATCCCCGGGCTGCCGGCTAGGATGATCTCGCCGGGCCGCTCGGCCTGGTCGGCGCCGGTGAAGCTGAACACGACATGGCCCATGTCGCGGACCTTGTTCCAGGCGGTGGCGCCGACGGCGGTGATGCGGAACGGCTGCGAACCGATCGCCAGCTCGTCGCCTGCCCTGGGCGCTTCGCCGGGTTCTTGCACGGTGTTGTGCAGCACCGAGACCTCGGCCAATTCCGGCGGGGCGCCGGCGGCGAACAGGATCATCACGCCTCCGGCGATCAGTTCGGCGGCGTCGGGCCCGACCGACTCGACGGTGGTTTCATAGAGCCGCATGGTCTCTTTCCCCCTAGTAAAGGCCAAAGCTGAAAATCCAGCCGATGATGACGGAGACCGGTCCCATCACCTGGCGGCTGATGAGCACGGCGGGCACGCCGACCTGGATGGTTTCCGGCTTGGCCTCGCCGAGCGCCAGGCCGACGGGCACGAAGTCGCAGCCGACTTGCGAGTCGTAGGCGAACAGCGCC
>CAXTNN010000093.1:6219-12013 GCA_964245545.1 uncultured Acetobacteraceae bacterium
GATCGCCTGCAGATTGGGCAGGTTCAGCTGCCGGGCGATGTTGCCGGCGCCGATCTGCTGGCCCACCAGCACGCCCACCACCTGCGCGATCACCGCGCCCGGGCCAAGGATGGGAGACAGGAACGGCAGGCTGCAGATCGCCGAAAGGATGAGCAGGCCGATCAGGCTGCCGCCCAGCGGGGTCAGCACGGTGGCAATCACCGCGCCAAGCCCGGTAGCGTTGATGACGCCGATCAGCATGGTGACGAATGCCATGAACGGCAGAACGTTGCGGATCACCTGGTCGATGGAACGGCGCCCGCTTTGGAACAGGACGTTGACCACGCCGCCCATGGCGCGGCCGATATTGGCGATGAAGCCGGTGAAGCCGCCGCCCATGTTGGCCGGCATGGCCGGTGCGGGCCGCGCAAACGGGTGCACCGCGCCGGCCGGCACCGCCGGAGCGGGCGCCGGGCTGCCATCGGCCAGGGCCAGGTTCTCCAGCTTTACCCCCGAGACGTAGATGTCGGCGGTGATGAACTGCGCCAGCGGCCCTGATTGGCCAACCGCGGTGAGATTGATGGTAGGGATGCGCTTGCGGGGGTAGATGCCGCAACGCGCGGTGCCGCCGCAATCCACCACCACGGCCGCGATCTCGCTTTCCAGCGGCGGCGAGCGGAAGCCATCCACCGCGATGCCCCCGGTCAGCTCCGCCAAGCGCTGCGCCACCGGCGGAATGCCGCCCCCGGTCACCGCCACGATCTTGTCGCGCTGGCCGGTGGGCAGGATGACAAGCGGGCCGCCCCAGCCTTGCCGCCCGGCGTTGACCTGAACGGCGTGGAACGTCCGGGTGCGCGACCGTTCGAGTTCTTCGGACATTTGACGTTTCCCTCCGACCGGTTGACCGGCGCTAGATCGTGATGCCTTGCCGGCGCGCGAACAGCATGGTGACGCGTTCGGTGAGCACGCCCTTGAGAAAAATGACCACGACGCCGGCAAGGAAGTAGCGCACCGCCAGCGGGCCCAGCGGCAAGCCGAGCTTGGTCAGCCCGCTGGCCACGCCGAGCCAGACGAACAGCTCGCCCGAGTTGGCGTGCGGGAACAACCCGGTGATGGGGTGGCAGAACGACACCGCGGAATCGTAGAAGGCAGGCTTGTGCTTCTCCTCCAGGAACACGCCGAACGTGTAGGCCATCGGGTTGGTCAGGAAGAACATCGCGAGCACCGGCAGCACGGTGTAGCGGGTGATGGCATAGCGCCCGGCAAAGCGGGCGACGCGATGGACGCGGTGTTCGCCGATCAGCTCGATCAATGCGTAAACCGCCGTGAGCAGCACAATCAGCGTTGGCAGAATGCCGGTGACGAAGGCGACGAAGACCTTGCCGCCCTCGTTGAAAATGCCAATGAAGCCTTCGGCGAGGTGAGATAGGAAGAGCATCGTACCGTCCTCTACTCGTTGTCGTTGCTTGGCGGCGATGAGGCCGCGCCGATGTCGTCAGGCCGCTGCGCCCTCGATTTGTCCCACGCAGCCGGCGAAAGCCTTGGCGAGTTTTGCATTGCCGCCTTTGAACGGCATTCCATCACGAACTTGCTCGAGCGAGCAGCCGTCGAGCTCGGGCAGGCGGCGGAACTTTGCGAACACGGTGCGGCCTTGCATCACGAGCGCTTCGCGCACGCGCTGGTCGCAATCGGTCACCAGTATGGCGATGACGCCGCGGCCAAGCGAGGCATATGCGGCGCCGGTGCCGACATAGCCATCGCGCCAGCGGGCCGTCACGCCGTTCAGCACGGTGCGGTAGTGCCGCATCTGCAACATGGTGCCGACGACTTGCAGGCCCCAGAGCAGCCCCAGAATAAGCAGGCCATACTGCCAATTGAACGTCATCGGGTTCCCCTTCCGCGCTTGTGCCGCTGCCTGCGGCCGCCCGTTTGCCTGAAGCCTAAACATTCATGCAAACGGGCGTCAATATGTTCTAGGCCCTCACAAAAGATTTCCTGTTGATGTTCTTGGTTTTCACTGCTGCAGCGCACAATGGACGGTTCGGCTCTTGGTCCCGTCATCCACAACTCGAACTGATTGGAACATTTGTGTTGACGCACGCACAAGAGTTTGGAAGTTTGAGGTGACTGAAAACCGCGGGCTTTGCACCGCCGGCTGCAACGTGGCCAACCACGAGAGGGAGGAGTTGCATGTCTCAAATACTACCAACCGAACTGGCACGCCGGGCCGCAGAGGGCCGGCCGGTGCGCGTGGGCCTGATCGGGTGCGGCGAGATGGGCACCGATATCGTCACCCAAATCAGCCTCATGCCCGGCATCGAAGTGGCCGTGCTTGCGGAAATGCGCACCGACTCCGCCTGGGCCGCGCTCGACATCGCCGGCATCCCGCGCGAGCGCGGCGTTGCGGTCGACACCCAAGCCGCAGCCGAGGATGCCATTCGGTCCGGGCGCATCGCCATGACCGCCGATGGCGAGCTCGCCTGCAGCGCGGCCAATGTCGACGTGATCATCGACGCCACCGGCAATCCTGGCATCGGCGCCCAACTCTGCATGCGCGCGATCCGCCACGGCAAGCACGTGGTGATGATGAACGTCGAGGCCGACGTCACAGTTGGCGCGATGCTTGCGCACGAGGCGCGCGCGGCCGGCGTCGGCTACTCTCTGGGCGCGGGCGACGAGCCGAGTGCGGCCATGGAGATCATCCGTTTCGTGCGCAGCCTTGGCTATCCGATCGTGGCGGCCGGCAAGGGCAAGAACAACCCGTTGCGGTTCAGCGCCAAACCCGCGGAGTACGAGGAGGAGGCGCGCCGGCGGCACATGAACCCGCGCATGCTGGTGGAATTCGTCGACGGCTCCAAAACCATGATCGAGATGTGCGCGATCGCCAATGCCACCGGGCTTGTCCCCGACCGGCCCGGCATGCACGGGCCGGATGCGGGGCCGGCCGAGCTCGCCCGCACGTTGGTCCCGCAGCAAGATGGCGGGCTGCTGTCGCGGGAGGGCGTGGTGGATTACTCCGTCGGCAAAGGTCTCGCCCCCGGCGTGTTCGTGGTGGTCCGTGCGCCGCACCCCCGCATCCACGAGCGCATGCGAGACCTGAAGATGGGCGAAGGCCCGTACTTCACCTTCATCCGCCCCTATCACTTGACCAGCTTGGAAGTACCGTTGACCGCCGCGTCGTTGGTGATCAACGGCGAGCCGCATATGGTGCCACTGCCCACCCCCGTGGCCGAATGCTGCGCCGTGGCCAAGGAGGCGCTGCAACCCGGCATCCGCCTCGGTAAGATCGGCGAGGACCATTACCGCGGCTGGCTGACGGCGGTGGAGCACGCGCGCAGCGACCGGCTGCTGCCGATGGGCCTGGCCGAACGCGCCGTGGTGACGGCCCCGATCGCACCCGGCGCGTACCTCACCTACGACAATTGCCGGGTCGATGAGGCAATGGAGATCGTCAAGCTGCGGCGGCGACAGGATGCCGGGCTGATGTCCTTGGCGGCGGAATGACATGAGCACCAGCCTCGCCAATGAAGCGGCGGCCCTGCCCCCGGCCTACACCCGCCTCTCGATCGAACAGCTTAGGCAAAGCCTACACCGCATGGTGCTGATCCGGCTGTTCGAAGAGAATGCCGAGCAGGCCTACATGCGCGGGCTGATCCACGGCACCATGCATCTTTCGATCGGCCAGGAAGCCAGCGCGGTGGGCGTGGGCGCCTTTCTCACCGATGGCGACAAGATCACCTCCACCCATCGCGGCCATGGCCACTGCATCGCCAAGGGCGCGGACGTGGCGCGCATGTTCGCCGAGTTCTTCGGCAAGGAGACGGGCTATTGCCGCGGCCGCGGTGGCTCCATGCACATCGCCGACGTGAGCCGCGGCAACCTTGGCGCCAACGGCATCGTGGGCGGTGGGCTGCCGATTGCGGTGGGTGCGGCGCTGGCAATGAAGCAGCAGCGGAAGCGGGACGCCGTGGTGTGCTTCTTCGGCGACGGCGCATCCAACGAGGGCGCGTTCCACGAGGCGCTCAACATGGCCGCGCTGTGGCGCCTGCCGGTCGTGTTCGTGTGCGAAAACAACAAATATGGCATGTCCACCTCCACCGAGCGGTCGATGGCGGTCAAGCACGTGGCCGACCGCGCGGCGGCCTATGCCATGCCGGGCCAGGTGGTGGATGGCAACGTGTTCGCCGAGGTGGCCGAGGCCGCCTATGGCGCGCTGCGCCGCGCCCGCGCCGGCGACGGGCCGAGCCTGATCGAGTGCAAGACCTACCGCATCCGCGGCCACTCGCGCAGCGACCGCAACCGCTACCGCACCAAGGAAGAAATCGAGGCGTGGCAGCGCCGCGACCCGATCACCCTGTTCAGCGACGACCTGCAGCGGCATGGCCTGCTCACCGCGGCCGATATCGACGCCCTGAAGACGGCGGCGCAATCCGAAGTGGAACAGGCGCTCGCCTTCGCCGCCGAAAGCCCGGCGCCCGCGGTCGCCGACCTCACACGCTACGTCTACACGGAGGCGGTGTGATGGAGGCCGCCGTGCGCGAGCTGAGTTATGCCCAGGCGCTGCAGGAGGCGATGGCGCAGGCGATGGAGAGCGACGATCGGGTGTTCCTGATGGGCGAGGACATCGGCGTCTATGGCGGCGCGTTCCAGGTGACAGGAGACCTGGTGCGCCGGTTCGGCGAGGAGCGGGTGATGGACACGCCCATCGCCGAGTTGGGCGCGGCGGGCGTCGCAGTGGGTGCCGCGCTGGCCGGCGCCCGGCCAGTGCTCGAGTTCCAGTTTTCCGACTTTGCCACGCTGGCAATGGAACAGATCACCAACCAGGCGGCCAAAATCCGCTTCATGCTGGGCGGCGAGGTCTCGGTTCCCCTGGTCATGCGCTTCCCCGCCGGGTCGGGCACGGGTGCGGCGGCCCAGCACAGCCAGAGCCTGGAGGCCTGGTTCGCCCATGTTCCCGGGTTGAAGGTGGTGCAGCCCTCCACGCCCGCCGACGCCAAGGGCCTGCTGCTCAGCGCCATCGACGACCCTGACCCGGTAATGTTTTTCGAACACAAGCTGCTTTATAAGATGCGCGGCCACGTGCCGGCGGAGCCCTACCGCGTGCCGATCGGCAAGGCCGCCACTGTGCGCCACGGCCGCGACCTCACCATTGTCGCCACCGCGATGATGGTGCACCGCGCGCTGGATGCCGCTGCCAGCCTGGCCGAAGAAGGCCTCGACATCGAGGTGATCGACCTACGCACGCTGCGCCCGATGGATCGGGACACGATTGTGGCCAGCGTATCGCGCACCACCCGGCTGCTCTGCGTCTACGAGGGCGTGAAAACGCTCGGCATCGGCGCCGAGATCAGCGCGACCGTGGCGGAAAGCGAGGCGTTCGACCGTCTGGACGCACCGATCCGCCGCCTGGGCGGGGCCGAATGCCCGATCCCCTACAACCCCGAGCTCGAACGCGCCGCCGTGCCGCAGGTGGAGGACATCGTGACCGCCGCGCGCGACCTGATCCGAGGGGCGTTCTAGCCATGGCGGTGGAAGTGATTTTCCCCCGCGTCGACATGGAGATGACGTCGGGCAAGATCTCGCATTGGTTCGTGGCCGATGGCCAGCCGGTGGAGAAGGGCGCACCGCTGTTCGAGATCGAGACCGATAAGGCGGCGATGGAAATCGAGGCGCCGGCGAGCGGCATCGTCCGCGGCCAGGCCGCCGCTGCGGGCGAGGACGGGGCGGTGGGCGCCCCCGTCGCGTGGATCGTCTCCCCCGGCGAGGAGTGGGCACACGCGGGCAGCAGCCCTCTCGCGGCAGCGGAGCCTGCGCG
>CAXTNN010000094.1:0-11077 GCA_964245545.1 uncultured Acetobacteraceae bacterium
CCGCCAGCCGGCCAAGGCGGGGACGTCCGGCGCCTCTTCCACGGCAAGCCGGTCGATGTCATCGGAGGAGGCGACCAGCTTGGGTGCCACGTCGTGCTCCTCGCACTTGGCGGCCAGCAGCACCTTCAGCAAGGCCACGAGCGCGGGGGAGGGGCGGGGGCCATCCCGCTGGCGCTGCGGCTCGGGCAAGGCGTCCTCGTCCAGGGCGGAAGCGGCGGCGATGGCGGCCAGCAGGCTGGTGCCGGACTTGCCCTCGGCGAAGCCCCGGGTGACCCCGCGGCAGCGCGCCAGGGCTTCGGGCGTCGCCGGGGCGGTTGCGGCCACCTCCAGCAGGCTTTCGTCGCGCATCAGGCGCTGGCGCGGGATGTTGACCCGTTGCGCCTCCCGCTCCCGCCAAGCCGCCACGGCGCGCAGCACGCCAAGCATGCGCCGGTTGGCGGTGCGGGGGCGCAGCCGCTCCCACATCGCGTCGGGGTCGGCGCGGTAGGTCGCGGGGTGGGCCAGCACCTTCATTTCTTCGAGCACCCAGGTGGTGCGGCCGTCCCGCTCCAGCCGGTCGCGCAGGCGGAGATAGGCGGTATGCAGGTAGGTCACGTCCGCCGCGGCGTAGCTGACCTGCGCCGGGGAGAGCGGGCGGGCTGACCAGTCGCTGAACCGGTGCGCCTTGTCGATGGCGCCGCCGACCAGGGCGGAGACCAGGGCGTCGTAGCCCACCTGGTCGCCGAACCCGGCTACCATGGCGGCCACCTGGGTATCGAACACCGGCTTGGGCACGGCGCCGAACAGTTCCAGGAAAATCTCGATATCCTGCCGCGCGGCGTGGAACACCTTGAGCGTGGTTTCGTCGCGCATCAGGGCGCCCAACGGCTCCAGGTCGAGGCCCGGCGCCATCGCGTCGATCACCGCGTTTTCCTCTGCGCCGCCGAGCTGCACCACGCAGAGCTCGGGATAGTAGGTGCGCTCGCGCATGAACTCGGTGTCGACGGTGACGAAATCTTCCTGGCGCAGCCGGAGGCAGAGGGCGGCGAGGCTGTCGGTGGTGGTGACGAGGCTGGGCGCGGGATATTCGGGGCGCTTGGGCATTCAGACGTTATCGCCCGCCGCGAATGAACTCGTCAAAGCCCCACGCGCCGGGTCAGAGCGCGCCGTGGATGCGCAGCAGCCCGAAGGCGGCAATGGTCATGGCGCAGAGCAGCCGGCCGTCCCGGATCATGGCCTCCACTTCCCTGACCGGCACGGCCTTGGCCACCATGCCCAGCTCGCTCGCCTCCCGCTGCGCCGGGCCCTGGCGCAGCCCGGTGGCGAGGAACACGTGACCGAGCTGGTTGCAGTAACCGGGGCCTTGCAGGAACGCGCCCACTTTTTCCAGGCGGGAGGCGACCAGCCCGGTCTCTTCCCGGAGTTCAGTAGCGGCAACTTCGCTGGGCGGAGTGTCGGGCTTGCTTTCCAGCGTGCCCATCGGCAACTCCCACAGGCGGCGGCGCACCGGGTAGCGGTATTGCTCGACCAGCGTCAGGCAACCGTCCCCCAGCGCCGCGACGACGACAAAGTCCGGCCGTTCGATGACGCCATAGAGCCCCTCCGTGCCATCGGCCCGGCGGACCTTATCCTCCCGCAGGCGCATCCAGGGGTTCTGATAAGCAATACGGCTGGTGAGCGGGACAATCTCATGCAGGGTTGCGGTCATGCGCCGGTTCTTCCATGCGACGGAGCCGATGGTCGCCGGATGCGACCCTATGCCGGAACGGTTAACCAGATGCCAACGGCAGAGGTTGTCACGCCACGTTCATCTTTTTGTCACATCCGTGTCGTTTCTTTTGCGTAGGGTCCGGCCACTCAAACGGCCCCGCATACCGGCGGCGCTGCGGTTTTCATGTCCTGGAGGCTCTATGAAACTCTCCCGCGCGGCCCTCGCCCTCGCGTTCGCCAGCGCCTCGCTGGCCGCCCACGCGCAACAGATCACCGGCGCAGGCAGCACCTTTGGTGCGCCGATCTATGCCAAATGGGGTGAGGCGGTGAAGGCAGCGCTGGGCATTGAGCTGAACTACCAGGCCATCGGCTCGGGCGGCGGGCTCAACCAGGTCGTCAACCGGACCGTCGATTTCGGCGCCTCCGATGCGCCGGTTGCCCAAGACAAGCTGCAGTCGGCCCAATTGCTGCAGTTCCCCACGGTCATGGGCGCGGTGGTGCCAATCGTGAACATTCCCGGCGTGGCGCAGGACGAGCTGAAGCTCACGGGTGAGGTCATCGCCGACATCTATGCCGGCAAGATCGTGAAGTGGAACGATCCCAAGCTGGTCGCGCTCAACGACGGGGTGAAGCTGCCCAACCTGGCCATCGCCCCGGTATACCGCGCCGACGCTTCCGGCACCTCGTTCGTCTGGACGTCCTATCTCTCGGCGGTCAGCCCGGAGTGGAAATCCTCGGTCGGGGCCAGCACCAGCGTGAAGTGGCCGGCAGGCGCTGGCGCCAAGGGCAATGACGGCGTTGCCGGCACGGTTGCCCACACGCGCGGCGGCATTGGCTATGTCGAGAACGCCTACGCCACCCAGAACCACCTGGTGACGGTGCAGTTGCGCAACAAGGCCGGCAATTTCGTCAAGCCGACCATCCCGGCCTTCCAGGCCGCCGCGTCTGCCGCCGACTGGGCCGGGGCGCCGCAATTCGCGGTCAGCCTGATTGATCTGGCGGGGGCGACCACCTGGCCGATTGTGTCTCCCACCTTCATCCTGCTGCCGACGGACCCGAAGGACCCCACCAAGAGCGCCAACGTGATGAAGTTCTTCGATTGGGCTTACAAGAACGGCAGCGCGATCGCCAGCCAACTCGACTACATCCCGCTGCCGGATTCGGTGGAAAACACCGTGCGCGCAGCCTGGCACAAGGACGTGACCTTTGGCGGCAAGCCCGTCTATTAAGCGCAGCCGCTCTTGAGCTGGATCATGGGAGCCTTCGTGCAACAGGTCCTCGCCGCCACACCGCAAACCCAGCCGCCATCCGCCCCTGCCAAGCGGCGGGCGATGATCACCGGGTCCACCGGGGACCGGGTGTTTGCCGGCCTGGCCACCGGGTCGGGGCTGCTGGTGCTGGTGCTGCTGGGCGCCATCATCGTGGTGCTGTTCCTGGGCGGGCTGAAGGCGTTCCAGGCCTTCGGCTTCGGCTTCCTCACCGACACCGATTGGGACCCGGTGCAGCATATCTATGGCGCCGCGGTCCCGGTCTACGGCACGCTCGCCACGGCGGTGCTGGCGCTTGCCATGTCCGTCCCGCTGGCGTTCGGCATCGCCTTTTTCCTGACCGAACTGGCGGCCGACTGGATGAAGCGGCCGATCGGCACCGCGGTGGAACTGCTCGCGGCGGTGCCCTCCATCATCTTCGGCATGTGGGGCTTTTTCGTCATCGTGCCGATCATGGCCGAATACGTGCAGCCCTGGGTGATCGACAGCTTTGGCGACCTGCCGCTGATCGGCGTGCTGTTCTCCGGGGCGCCGTTCGGCACCGGCATCCTCACCGCGGCGCTGATCCTGGCGGTGATGATCATCCCGTTCATCGCCGCGACCATGCGCGACGTGTTCCAGACCGTGCCCGTCATGTTCAAGGAGTCGGCGTATGGGCTTGGCTGCACGCGGTGGGAGGTGATGCGCCGGGTCGTGCTGCCCTATACGCGCGTCTCCGTGGTGGGCGGGATCATGCTGGGGTTGGGGCGCGCCCTGGGTGAAACCATGGCCGTCACCTTCGTGATCGGCAACACCAACCGGCTGTCCCCCTCGCTGTTCGCGCCCGGCAACACCATCGCTTCGCTGGTGGCGCTGGAGTTCCCCGAGTCGCCGGCTGGCAGCCTCAAGCTTTCGGCGCTGATGGCGCTCGGCTTCATCCTGTTCGTGATCTCCTTCATCGTGCTGGCGATCTCCCGGCTGCTGCTACGGCCGCGGGCGAGGACCTGACGCCGATGAGCGCCACAACCCTCTCCACCCTGCCCGGGCACGCCCGCGACCATGCCGTGGCAGGCCGCCTGGCCCGGCGCCGCCGCCTGTCCGACCGCGTGGTGGGGGCGCTCTGCATCGCTGCCACCGGCATCGGCCTGCTGCTGCTGGCCTCTATCCTGTTCACCCTGATCTACCGCGGGTTCGCCGGCCTGTCGCTGGGTGTGCTGGTGCGTAACACGGCACCCGCCGGGTCGGATGGCGGGCTGGCCAATGCCATCGTCGGCACCGTCCTGCAGACGGCGGTGGGCGCGCTGATCGGCACGCCGATCGGGCTGATGGTGGGGACCTACCTGTCGGAATATTCCGGCGGCTCCGCCCTGGGCAACGCGGTGCGCTTCGTGTCGGACGTGCTGCTGTCCGCGCCGTCCATCCTGATCGGCCTGTTCATCTACCAGCTCGTCGTGCTGCCCTCGGGTGGATTTTCCGGCCTGTCCGGCTGCATCGCGCTGGCCGTGATCGTGATTCCCATCGTGGTGCGCACCACCGAGGACATGCTGCGGCTGATCCCGGTGAGCCTGCGCGAGGCCGCCGTGGCACTGGGGGCGCCGAAGTGGCGGGCAATCACCAGGGTCTGCTACCCGGCGGCTTTGGACGGCATTCTCACCGGCGTGCTGCTGGCGATCGCGCGCATCGCCGGCGAGACCGCGCCGCTGCTGTTCACCAGCCTGGGCAATCTCAACGCCACGGTGGACTTGCACCATCCGGCGACGCTGGTCACCGCGTTCGGCACGGCAATGTCGAGCCTGCCGGTGACGATCTACCAATATGCCGGCTCGGCCTATCAGGACCTGGTGGACTTGTCCTGGGTCGCCGCCCTGTTGATCACCGTGGGCGTCCTGGCGCTCAACATCGTGGCCCGGCTGGCAATCCGCCGCCGCAACTAACCTGCCGCCGGGTGGAAGGAACGCTATCAGCATGACAGACCAGACCATGATCCAGGCCCAGCCCAGCATCGCGCAACGGTCTGCCGCCGCCGCGCTGAATACGCCGCGCATTTCCATCGAGGGGCTGGACTTCTTCTACGGCAGCAACCAGGCGCTGAAGGGCATTTCGCTTGAACTGCCGGAACGCCAGGTCACGGGCATGATCGGCCCCTCGGGCTGCGGCAAGTCCACCCTGCTGCGGGTGCTGAACCGCATGTACGACCTTTATCCAGGCCAGCGCGCCGCGGGCCGGGTGATGATGGACGGCGGCAACATCATCGATCCGTCGGTCGACCTCAACATGCTGCGCAGCCGCATCGGCATGGTGTTCCAGAAGCCGACGCCGTTCCCGATGTCGGTCTACGACAACATCGCATTCGGGGTGAAGCTGC
This sequence comes from uncultured Acetobacteraceae bacterium, assembly GCA_964245545.1. GTDB lineage: Bacteria > Pseudomonadota > Alphaproteobacteria > Acetobacterales > Acetobacteraceae > LMUY01. The sequence goes on from CAXTNN010000094.1 coordinate 5,302, forward strand.
ACGAGCGGCTGAGCCGGGCGGACATGGACGAGCGGGTGGAATGGTCGCTCACCCGCGCCGCGCTGTGGCCGGAGGTGAAGGACCGGCTGAAAACCTCCGCCGCCGGCCTGTCGGGCGGGCAGCAGCAGCGCCTGTGCATCGCGCGCACCATCGCCACCCGCCCCGAGGTGATCCTGCTGGACGAGCCCACCAGCGCGCTCGACCCGATCAGCACGCTGCGGGTGGAGGAGCTGATCGACGAGCTGAAGCGGGATTTCACCATCGCCATCGTGACGCACAACATGCAGCAGGCCGCCCGCTGCGCCGACCAGGTGGCGTTCTTCTACCTGGGGGAGTTGGTCGAAGTGGCGCCTGCCGTGCAGATGTTCACAGCGCCGCGGCAAAAGCGCACACAAGAGTATATCACCGGACGATTTGGCTAGGAGCCGCAGCATGGCCGATACGCCGCCCGAGCACATCGTTCGGTCCTACACGCAGCAGCTTGCCGCCCTGCGTGACCGCATCACCCAGATGGGCGGGATGGTGGAGGCGCAGGTCGCCTACGCCGCCGCCGCCGTCGTGCACCAGGACAGCGCCGCCGCCAGCCAGGCGGTCGAGCAGGACCCGGCGGTCGACGCCATCGAGCGGGACGTGGAGGCGCAGGTGATTGCCATGCTGGCCTTGCGCCAACCTATGGCGCAGGACCTGCGGCAGATCGTGGCGGCGCTGAAGATCACCGCGGCGCTGGAGCGGATCGGCGACTACGCCTCCAACGCCGCCAAGCGCTCCATCGTGCTGCAGCAGTTTTCCCTGCCGTTCAGCCTGTCCGGCATCGCGCACATGACGCGGCTGGTGCAGGAGAACCTCAAGCTCACGGTGGACGCGGTGAGCGAGAACGACGGAGACAAGGCGCTGCAAGTGTGGCGCGCCGACCAGGCGGTGGACGACATCTACAACGCCATCTTCCGCGAGCTGATCACCTACATGATGGAAGATCCGCGCAACATCACGCCATGCACCCACCTGCTGTTCATCGCCAAGAACCTCGAGCGCATTGGCGACCACACCACCAACATCGCCGAGACGGTGCACTACACCGTCACTGGGGAGGTTCTGCCGGAGAGCCGGCCCAAGGGCGACACCTCTGCCTACACCGTGGTTCGGCCACGCGACTAACCAGCCTATCGAAGGAGCAGCCGCATGCGGGAAGCCAGCATGGCCGAGATGATGTCAAACCAAGCCAAGCCTTTGGTTTTGGTGGTGGAAGATGAAGCCGCCCTGGCCACCATGCTGCGCTACAACCTGGAAAAGCAGGGTTTTCGCGTCGATGAGGCGGCGGACGGGCAGGAGGCGCTGACCCGCATCGCCGAGGCGCAGCCGGACATGGTGCTGCTGGACTGGATGCTGCCGGCGATGAGCGGCATCGAGGTGTGCCGGCAAATCCGCCGCCGCTCCAACACGCGCGACTTGCCGGTGATCATGGTCACCGCCCGCACCGAGGATGGCGATGCGGTGCGGGGCCTGAACACGGGCGCGGACGACTACATCACCAAGCCCTTCAACATGGATGCGCTGCTCGCCCGCATGCGCGCCCTGCTGCGGCGCGCGGGCGCGATGCCCGCCAAGGGCCGGCTCGAGTTCCACGACATCGCCATGGACCTGTCGGCGCACCGGGTGCAACGCAACGGCCGGGCCATCCATCTCGGGCCGACGGAATACCGGCTGCTCGAGTTCTTCCTGCAGCATCCGCGCCGCGTGTTCTCTCGCGAGGAACTGCTCGACGCGGTCTGGGGCCCCGACATCCATGTCGAGCCGCGCACGGTGGACGTGCACATCCGCCGCCTGCGCAAGTCGGTGAATGGGCCGGGGGAGATGGATTTGGTGCGCACCGTCCGCGCCGCCGGCTACGCGCTCGATACCGAGGCCATGTAGCTAGCCTGCGATCGCACTGGGTGGAATCACCCGGTGCGTGAATTGCCAGGCCAGATACCCTAGACCCGTTGCTATCTGGCGCCAGCCGGACGGAACCGAGTCTAGAGCTGCTCCAGCCCATAGGCTGCCGTCGCCAGCCCGATGAACAGCAGCCCGACCGCGGCCATGCGCGACACCATCTGCGAGTGCGCCAGCAGCCGACGGGAGGCTGCGGCGAAGCCGGCAAACAGCGAGGCCAGGAACAGCACCAGCGTGTAGCCGACGGCGTACAGCGCCATCGCCGCCACCGCCCGTGCCGGCGACGCCGCCAGCGACACGGCGCCTAGGATGAACACCAGCACGGGGCTGGCGCACGGCGTCGCCACCAGCGCAAATGCCAGCCCGACCATGAACGACCCGGCGCCCATCGGGATGCGGGTGGTAATTTGCGGCACCGGCACGTGGATCAGCCCGGCCATCCACAGCCCCATCACCACCGACAGCAAGCCCACGGCAATGTTCACCGGCGCGCGGTACTGCACGAACACGGCAAAGAACAGCGACGACGCCAGGCCGAGCGCCACGTTGACCGCGATCACCCCGGCCACGAACAGGGAGGCAACGCGCAGCGCCGCCAGCCGCGACGGCAGCTTGGAGGCGCCGATATAGGCCAGGTTGAGCGGCAGCATGCCCAGGATGCAGGGCGAGATGCTGGCCACCAACCCCCCGGCAAACGCCACCGCGTAGAGCCGCCAGCCAGCCAGGGCGCCCGGGCCGGATAGCCGCGCCGCCACTGCATTCTGCCACAACCCCACTTCCCGCTCGAACACGTCCCCTAGCGGTCCCCAGGCGATTGCCGCCGCCAGCGCGGCGACGGCGGCGATGCCGGCAGCCAGGGCCAGGCGCGAAGGGCGGCGCGACAATTGGGTCGACACAGCCTCAGCCCTCGCTCTTCAACGCCCCGTCAATCGCCACCTGGTAGTCGGTTGGCATGCTGTCGTTGTAGAAGGTGGCAAAAATCTTGCCGTCTTTGGGGTCGATGATGGCGACGGTGGAGGTGGCGGTCTTCTGGGTGTCGTAGAACGTGCCCAGGCCGAGCCGCCGCGCCTCGGCCTCGGACGCTGCGGCGGTTTTCGCGTTCGTCACGTCGAACTGGACGAAGGCGATGCGGTCGCCATAGGCCTGCTTGAGCGTGTCGATGGTGGCTTGGGTCGCCTTGCACGCCGCGCACCAATCGGCGGCTCGATGCTGTGTTCGAGATACGCCCGGATCTCCGTCGCTCCCCGCGCCTGGTATGGCGGCACCTTGGCGGCGCTGCCATTCAGCACCTCTGCAGCCGCACCCAACGGAGCCGTCGCCGCTGCCGCCAAGCCGGCGAGGGCGAGGCAGCGACCTACCATACGATGCATTCTGCGGCTCCCGTGCTGTTGTGGAACGCTGTGTAGGCTGCAAACCGGCCTGGCGGGAGAGAAAAGCGCCGCTGGTTTGAAACCGGCAGCGCCGCACCCAATGTCCCAGTCTCTGTGGCCAGGAACCGGCGCACCCATGACCCGACAGCTCCATCTCGGCGCCTTCATGCGCCCCGTCAGCATCCACACCGCCTGGTGGCGCTATCCCGGCGGCTGGCCCGACGCCAACTTCAACTTCGCCCACCTCAAGCGCTTCGCCCAGACCCTGGAGCGTGGCCGGTTCGACGCGTTCTTTATGGCCGACCACCTTGCCGTGCTGAACATGCCGATGGACGCGCTCAAGCGCAGCGCCACCGTCACCTCGTTCGACCCGATGATCCTGCTGCCGGCGCTGGCCACCGCCACCGAGCGGTTGGGGCTGATCGCCACCGCCTCCACCACGTTCGAGCCGCCCTATACGCTCGCCCGCCGGTTCGCCTCGCTCGACCATCTCAGTGCCGGGCGCGCCGGCTGGAACATCGTCACCACCGCCAACCCGGACGCCGCGCTGAACTTCGGCATGGACGACCAGATGGAGCACGACGAGCGCTACCGCCGCGCCCGCGAGTTCTACGACGTCGTCACCGGGCTGTGGGATAGCTGGGCCGACGACGCGTTCATCCGCGACACCGAAAGCGGCGTGTTTTTCGACCCGGCGAAGCTGCATGTGCTGAACCACAAGGGCCCGTATTTCTCCGTCCGTGGCCCGCTCAACGTCGCCCGCTCGCCCCAGGGCTGGCCGGTGATCGTGCAGGCCGGCGCGTCCGAAGCGGGGCGCCAATTGGCGGCGGAGACCGCCGAAGTGGTGTTCGCCAGCGCGCTCACCATCGCCGACGGGCAGCGCTACTACGCCGATGTGAAGGGGCGCATGGCCCGCATCGGCCGCAACCCCGCGCATCTGAAGGTGCTGCCCGGCGTGCTGGCCATCGTTGGCGGCAGCCAGGCCGAGGCGGAGGAAAAGCACGCCCTGTTGGACAGCCTGGTGCATACCGACAGCGCCCTGCCCAACCTGTCCATGCGGCTTGGCACCGACGCCTCCAAGTTCCCGCTGGATGCCCCCTTGCCGCCGATCCCGCCCACCAATGCCGGGCAAAGCGGCCGCCAGGCGTTGATCGAATTGGCGGCGCGGGAGAACCTGACGGTGCGCCAATTGGCCCAGCGCATGGGCGGCTATGGCGGGCTCACCATGGTGGGCACCGCCGCCGCCATTGCCGACCAGATGGAGGCGTGGCTGGCAGCCGAGGCCTGCGACGGGTTCAACGTCATGTTCCCGTTCCTGCCCGCCGGGCTCGACGACTTCGTGGGCGCCGTGGTCCCCGAACTGCAGCGCCGCGGCCTGTTCCGGCGCGAGTACGAGGGCGCCACCCTGCGCGAGAATTTGGGCCTGCCACGACCGGCGAACCACTTCTTCGAGCAGCGCCGCGCCGCCGAGTGAGCCGATAGCACGGCAGCGTCCGCTGTTGCGGCTAGGCCACGGTTGGGCGCGGCGCTGTCGCCCTCACGCCACGTTGGCTTCCCCCGCAGCCGCCGCAATGCCATGTCTAGGGCCGTGATTCGGGCGTGACCAGGAGGATTCCCAGCGGGCTATGAAGCATTGGCGGATTGAGGATGTGGCCTGGGAGCAGTTTGATCCCTCCAAGGTCGATCCTGAGATTGTCCGGCTGGTGAAATCGGCTGCGATGGTGGAGCGCAACGGGGTGGAATACGCGGCCTATCTGTGCCGCGTGTTCCGGGAAGACCCACCGTTTTGTCAGGCCAGCACCAATTGGGCGGTGGAGGAGGTGCAGCATGGCGATGCGCTCGGCCGCTGGGCGGAGCTGGCCGACCCGGCGTGGCGCTTCACCGAGGCGTTCCACCGCTACCGGACCGAGTACAAGCTCCCGCTCGACACCGACAACTCGGTCCGCGGCTCCAAGACCGGCGAGTTGATCGCCCGCTGCATGGTGGAGACGGGCACGTCCTCCTACTACACCGCACTGGCCGATGCCTCGGACGAGCCGGTGCTGCAGCAGGTCTGCCGCCTGATCGCGGCGGACGAGTACCGTCATTTCAAGCTGTTCTACGACCATATGCGCCGCTACCTGGACCGCGAGCGCATCGGCATCCTGCGCCGGCTGAAGATTGCCGCCGGGCGCATCACCGAGACCGAGGATGACGAGCTGGCCTACGCCTACCATTGCGGCAACGAGCCCTTGGGCGTGCCGTACGCCCACGACCGCTGCATGGCGGCTTACATGGGCCGGGCCATGGGCTTCTACCGCTTCACCCATGTCGAGCGGAGCATGGGCATGATCCTGAAGGCGGTGGGCCTGCCGCCGCGCGGGCGCCTGTCTGCCGTGATGTCACGGATTTTCTGGCGCATCCTTCGCCGCCGCCAACGCCGCTTCGCGGCCCACCAGACAGCATAACCGACGGGGAAGCGTGGACCGCCACTGTTG
>CAXTNN010000094.1:11087-11715 GCA_964245545.1 uncultured Acetobacteraceae bacterium
CCCCCCCCCCCCCACCCCCCCGGGGCCCCGGGCCCCCCCCCTTGTGTCCCGCCCCCCCGCTTCCCCGTCCAACCCGTTGCTCGTTTGTATCGACACTCCTAACCTGCCGGCAAAACAACCAAGAGCCTAACCGGCCAGGAGGGTCGTACCATGTCCGCACCAACCATTACCGTCACGGCGGCGGCTGAAACCGGCGCCGACGCCAGCCAGTCCATCACCGGCGCCGCATCCGGCAGCGGCGTGGCGCCGGGCCAGATCGTCACCATCAGCGACAACGGGCTTGCGGTCGCCACCGCCGCCCTGGCTGGTGACGACAGCTTCACCGCCCCCATTACGCTGGCCAGCTTTGGCGCCAACAGCCTCACCGCCAGCCTGACCGACACCAGCGGCAACACCGGCACCAGCGCGCCCGTGGTCGACACGCTGACCGCTCCCACCACGACCGGTGCGGCGGGGGCCGGCGGGTTTTCCCCCACCGGTGGCGGGGACGAGACCGACACGGTCACAAGCCAAACGCTTCCGGGCCCGGCCTACCCCGCTTCCTACGCCGGGGGCGCCGGTGGCGCCGGCTATATCGGCGCCGGTGGTCCGGGGGGCGGGGCTGCAATCACCTTACAGAGTGACAGCT
>CAXTNN010000095.1:0-11520 GCA_964245545.1 uncultured Acetobacteraceae bacterium
CCCTCTCCCAGTGGGAGAGGGCTTTCCCAGCGTCTTGGCGATGTGCCGGTTCAGGCCTTCCCGCCCCCGCATTTCCCCGCCACCACATTGTAGTTGCCGCAGGACATCGGCGGCAGCCAGTCGCTGATCAGGTCCTTCGAGCCCTCCAGGTACGGTGACCAAGCCTGCGCCACGATCAGGCCCGGCGTTTGGCTGACGATGTTGAATTGGCCGTCGTCCTGGATCTCGCCGATCAGCACCGGCTTGGTGATGTGATGGTTCGGCATCACCGTGGCATACCCGCCGGACAGGTTCGGCACCGACACGCCGATGATGTTGTTGATGACGTCCGCCGGGGCGTAGCTGCCCGCCTTTTCCACCGCCTTCACCCAGGCGTTGAAGCCGATATAGGCCGCCTCCATCGGGTCGTTGGTCACCCGCTTCGGGTTCTTGGTGAAGCCGTGCCACTGGTTGATGAACGCCTTGTTCTCGGGCGTATCAACGCTCATGAAGTAGTTCCACGCAGCCAGGTGGCCCACCAGCGGCTTGGTGTCGATGCCCGCCAGTTCCTCCTCGCCGACGCTGAACGCCACCACGGGAATGTCGGTCGCCTTGATCCCCTGGTTCGACAGCTCCTTGTAGAACGGCACGTTGGCGTCGCCATTGATGGTGGACACCACGGCGGTCTTCTTGCCCGACGAGCCGAACTTCTTGATGTCTGCCACAATGGTCTGCCAGTCCGACTGGCCGAACGGCGTATAGTTGATCATGATATCCGCCGGCGCCACACCCTTGCTCTTCAGGTAGGCTTCCAGGATCTTGTTGGTGGTGCGCGGATAAACGTAGTCGGTGCCGGCAAGCACCCAGCGGGTGATCTTGTTCTCGCTCATCAAGTAATCCACCGCCGGAATTGCCTGCTGGTTCGGCGCGGCCCCCGTGTAGATCACGTTCTTGCTGCTTTCCTCACCCTCATATTGCACGGGATAGAACAGCAGGTTGTTCGTTTCCTCAAACACCGGCAGCACCGACTTGCGCGACACGCTGGTCCAGCAGCCAAACACGGCGCTCACCTTGTCCACCGTGATCAGCTCGCGCGCCTTTTCGGCGAACAGCGGCCAGTTGGACGCCGGATCCACCACCACCGCCTCCAGCTTGTGGCCCATCACGCCGCCCTTCTGGTTCTGCCCATCCACCAGCATGAGCATGACGTCCTTCAGCGTGGTCTCGCTGATCGCCATGGTGCCCGACAGCGAGTGCAGCACGCCGATCTTGATCGTGGGCGCTTGCGCCCGGGCGGCGCGGGTGAGCCCGCCCGCGGCCGCGGCGGCCACCGCCGTGCCAAAGGCCAGCTTGCCCAAATCCCGCCGAGCCAGGCCGCTCCGCTGCGGCGCGTCGTCCATCCCGTTTGTCACCGTCCATACTCCCTGTGCCATACTCGAAGCGGTCGCTTCGTGCGCTGCCCCAACGATAGGGCGCGGATGCGGCGGCCACGCACCCGGTTTTGTCGTATTGACAATGCGCGACACTGTGATCTCAGCATCAATCCGGCAGCAGAGAGGGCCCAGACCAGCAGTGATCCCGCGCCAACGCATCATTCCCGAGCGCCGCGACTACAATCGCTGGGTCGCCAACCAGAGCCTGGAAGACTACGCGCTGCGTTTCACCGCCAAACGGGCCCGGCGTTGGTCCGCCGCCCGGGTGGCGCAGACGGCGCTCGGTTCGATGTCGTTCCTGGCGCTGGAAGCCATCGGCGGCACGCTCACCGTAGCCTATGGCTTCACCAACAGCGTCGCCGCCATCCTGTTCGTCAGCGTGCTGATCTTCGTCATCAGCCTGCCGATCTGCTTCTACGCCGCCCGCGCCGGGGTGGACATGGATTTGCTCACCCGCGGCGCCGGCTTCGGCTATATCGGCTCCACCGTCACCTCGCTGATCTACGCCAGCTTCACCTTCATCTTCTTCGGCATCGAAGCGGTGATTGTGGCCTCCATGGGGGAGACGTTTTTCGGCGTGCCGCTTTGGCTCGGCTACATCCTGTGCGCGGCCGCCGTGCTGCCGCTGGTCACACACGGCATCACCTTCATCAGCCGCTTCCAACTGCTCACCCAGCCGGTTTGGCTGGCGCTGAACCTGCTGGCGCTGGGCGCCATGCTCCTGGCCCATCCGGATTGGCTGCGCGACTGGTCCACCTACCAGGGCACCGTGCCCGGCGCTTCCACCTCGTTCGACCTGCTGCAGTTCGGCGTTTGCGCCTCCATCCTACTGGCCCTGATCGCGCAGACGGCGGAGCAGGTGGACTACCTGCGCTTCCTGCCGCCCCGCGCGGTGTGCGGCGGTCGGGCCTGGTGGACGGCACTGCTGTTGGGCGGCCCCGGCTGGATCGGGTTCGACGTGGTGAAACTGCTCGCCGGGTCGTTCCTGGCCTATGCGGCCAGCCGGTCGGGCCTGTCCGCCGCGGCGGCGGTGCGCCCGGCGCAGATGTACCTAGTGGCGTTCAGTCAAGTGGTGCCGGCGCCGGGGATGGCGCTGCTGGTCACCAGCCTGTTCGTCGTGCTGTCGCAGCTCAAGATCAACGTCACCAACGCTTATGCCGGGTCAATTGCCTGGTCCAACTTCTTCTCCCGCCTCACCCACAGCCATCCCGGCCGGGTGGTGTGGCTGGTGTTCAACCTCCTCATCGCGCTGCTGCTGATGGAGCTCGGCGCCTACGAGACCATCCAGCGCACCCTGGTGCTGTATTCGGACGTGGCGGCCGCCTGGATCGGCGCGCTGGTGGCGGACCTGGTGGTGAACAAGACGCTTGGCTGGAGCCCGCCCGGCATCGAGTTCAAGCGCGCCCACCTGTATGACGTGAACCCGGTCGGCGTGGGCGCGATGCTGCTCGGCGTGGCGGTGTCGCTGGCAGGCTGGTTCGGCTGGCTCGGGCCGGCGATGGCGGCGCTCTCCACCTTCGCCGCCTTCCTCACCGCGTTCGCCGCCGCCCCGCTGATCGCCTGGGCCACGCGCGGCCGCTACTATCTTGCCCGCAAGCCCCGCGCCGGTTGGGGCCACCGCGACACGCTGCAATGCCTGGTGTGCGAGCACGAGTTCGAGCCGGAGGACATGGCCTATTGCCCCGTCTACACGGGGGCGATCTGCTCGCTGTGCTGCTCGCTGGACGCGCGCTGCGAAGACGGCTGCAAGCCGCATGCCCGGTTGGGCGCACAGGCGGTCTCGGTGTTGCGCCTGGCCCTGCCGCAGGCCGTAATGCGCGCGGCGCTGAGCCGCTACGGGCGCTTTGGCGCGGTGTTTGGTGCCTTTACCCTGGCCGCGGCGCTGGTGCTGCTCGGTATCCGCGCCCGGCTCGCCACCGCCGAAACGGCGGCATTCTGGCAGGCCTTCGTGGTGCTAACGGTGATCGGCGCCGTCGCCGCCTGGCTGCTGGTGCTGGCGCATGAAAGCCGCCGTGTGGCGCAGCGGGAGACAAGGCGGCAAACTAGCCTGCTGCTGTCCGAAATCCGCGCCCATGCCCGCACCGACGCGGCGCTCCAGCGCGCCCGCGAGGTGGCCGAGGCGGCCAACCAGGCCAAGAGCCACTTCGTCACCAGCATCAACCACGAACTGCGCAGCCCGCTTAACGCCATCCTCGGCTATGCCCAATTGCTGGAGCGCGACCCGGCCAGCCTGCAGCGCCGCCCCGACGCGCTGCGCATCATCCGCCGCAGCGGTGAGCACCTGGCCGCGCTGGTGGAGGGCCTGCAAGACATCGCCCGCATCGAGTCCAAGCGCATCGACATTTACCGCGACGAGGTGGCGCTGCCCGAGTTCCTCGGCCAGTTGGTAGACATGTTCCGGCTGCAGGCCGAAGAAAAGGGCTTAGGGTTCTCCTTCGATGCCGGCGCCCTGCCGGCCCGGGTGCACACCGACGAGCACCGCCTGCGCCAAATCCTCATCAACCTGCTGTCCAACGCCATCAAGTTCACCGACGGTGGCGGTGTCACGTTGCGGGTGCGCTGGCGGGCGGAAATTGCCGAGTTCGAAGTGGCGGACACCGGCGTCGGCATCACGCCCGCCGAGCTGGCGCGCATCTTCGAGCCGCTGCACCGCGTCGCCACGGCGCGGGGCGAGGCCCGGCCGGGTCTGGGACTTGGCCTGGCGATTGCCAAGGCGCTGACCGAGATCTTGGGCGGCGAGATCAGTGCCGAAAGCACGCCGGGGCAGGGGAGCCGGTTCCGGGTACGCCTCATGCTCTCGGCCGCCGCGCAACCTGCGCGGCAGGCGCCGGCGGAGCGGCCGGTTACCGGCTATGGGGGCCCGCGCCGCCGCGTGGTGGTGACCGATGACGACGCCAACCATCGCCTGCTGCTGTCCGACGTGCTGGAGCCGCTTGGCTTCGCTGTCACCCTCGCCGCCGACGCCGCTGAGTGCCGCACTGCCGGCGAGGCGGAGCTGTTCCTGCTCGACCTCTCCCTGCCCGGCGAGACCGGCTGGGAGCTGGCGACCGCGTTACACCGTGCCTATCCATCTGCCGCCCTGGTAATGATCTCGGCCGACAGCCGCGCCCTGAAACACCCGCCGCCGGGCAGCGCGCATGACGCCACGCTCACCAAGCCGCTCCATGTTCCCGCGCTGCTCGAATGCATTGGGCGGTTGCTCGATCTGGAATGGACCGGCCCCGCCGTCCCAGCCGAAGCAGCGGCGCAAACCCGGCTCAGCCGCGAACAGATTGACGCGCTGCGCGAGTTTGCGGCCATCGGCCATGTCAGCGGCCTGCGCACCCAGTTGGACGCGCTGGAACGCGGCGGTGCCGAACTGGCGCATTTGCGCGGCCTGCTGGCCGAGTTCCGGCTTGACGGCTTCCTCAGCGCGCTTGACGCCGCAGCGCGCGGCGCCCCATGAAGCCGCGCGACACCGTCTTGGTGGTGGATGACCTGCCTGGAACGCTCGGCCTGCTGAACGAGGCGCTGGAAGCCGCGGGCTACACCGTGCTGCTCGCCCAATCCGCCCCATTCGCGCTCTCGGTCATCGGCCGGGTGACGCCCGACATCATCCTGGTCGACGCCATCATGCCCGGCATGGACGGTTTCGAGCTCTGCCGCCTGATGAAGCAGCAGCCCGCGCTGGCCGCCGTGCCGATCATCTTCATGACGGGGCTGACCGACAGCGAACACGTGGTGCGCGGCTTCGAGGCGGGCGGCGTCGATTACGTCACCAAGCCGGTTTCGCCCGACGAGGTGATCGCCCGCATCGGTGTGCACCTGGTGAACGCCCGCCGCACCCGCAGCGCCCACCTGGCACTGGACGCCGCCGGCCGCTTCCTCATCGCCGTTTCGCCCGATGGCTGCGTCTTGTGGTCCACCCCGCAAGCCGCAGCCTTGCTGGCGCAAGCGAGCGCCGCCGCGCGGCTGTGGGAGGGGGCGCATCGGCCAGAGCGGGTCCCGGGCCGCTGCGTGGCCACGTTGGCGGGGGCGCACGGGGCCGTCGCATGCTACTTCGTCGGCGAGGTCGGGCCCAACGAATGGCTGGTGCGCGTGGTTGCGGCCAACGGTGCGGGCGCGGAAGCCGTGTTGCGCGACAAGCTCGGCCTCACCGCGCGGGAAGCCGAGGTGCTGCTGTGGATCAGCCGCGGAAAATCCAACCGCGATGTGGCCGATATCCTCGGCATGCGCGCCGGCACCGTGACCAAGCACCTCGAGCAGATCTATACCAAATTGGGCGTGGAAAACCGCGCCTCCGCCACCGCGCTGGCGGTGCGCGCCGCCGGGGCAACCGAAGGAGCAAGGGTTTGAACACGGGGCGGCAGATGAAGCTCGGATTGAACATCGTCGCCAACGGCGCCCACGCCGCGGGCTGGCGCATGCCCGACGCGCAGGTGGACGCCGCAACCGACCCGGCGCTGTGGAAGCGCATGGCGCGCGCCGCCGAAGCCGCCCGGATGCATTTCATGTTCTGGGCCGACGGCATCGCCGTGCGCCACTCCGCCCGCGACGAGGACGAGCTGAGCTTCAACGCCCGCATCGACGTGTTCGAACCGCTGACCCTGATCGGCGCGCTCTCCGCCGTTACCGAGCGGATCGGCTTCGTCGCCAGCGCGTCCACCACCTACAACGAGCCGTATCACATCGCCCGCCTGTTCGGCTCGCTGGATCACGTCACCGGCGGCCGGATCGGGTGGAACGTCGTTACCTCCTGGAGCGAGCAGGAGGCGCATAATTTCGGCCGCGAGCAGCACATGGAGCACAGCCTGCGCTATCGCCGCGCGGAGGAGTTCACCCGCGTCGTGTTCGGGCTGTGGGACAGTTGGGAAGACAGTGCCTTCATCCGCGACCGGGCCAGCGGACGCTATTTCGACCCGGCGCAACTCCACACCTTGAACCACCGCGGCGAGAGCTTTGCGGTGAAAGGCCCGCTGAACGCCGCCCGTCCCCTGCAAGGCTACCCCGTGATTGCGCAAGCCGGCTCGTCCGGCCCCGGGCAAGCGCTGGGGGCGCGGATCGCGGACCTGATCTACACGCAGCAAAAGACGCGCGAGGACGCCACTGCCTTCTACCGCAGCGTGAAATCGCTCGGCGAGGCGGCGGGCCGCCGGCCTGAGTCGATGCTGGTGATGCCTGGCATCCTCCCCATCATGGGGCGCACCCGGCAGGACGCGCAGGACCGGTTCGAGCAGTTGCAGTCGCTCGTGCATCCCCGCATCGGCCTGCCCATGCTGGCCGACACCTTTGGGGACCTGTCCGCTTACGACCTGGACGGCCCGTTGCCGGCACCGCTCGCCACCCGCAATGCCGTGAAAAGCGGCCAGGACAAGCTGGCCCAACTCGCCTCCCAACCGGGCATGACGATCCGCAAGCTCTACCAGATGATGGCGGGCGCCTCGGGCCATGCCGTGGTGGTGGGCAGCGTCGCCGACGTGGCGGACACGATGGAGGATTGGTTTTCCGCCTCCGCCTGCGACGGCTTCAACATTATGCCACCGTTCATGCCCGGCCCCGCGGTCGAAGCCTTCGAATGGCTCATCCCAGAGCTGCAGCGCCGCGGCCTGTTCCAAACCGAATATGGCGGCGACGGCACGCTGCGCGGCAGCCTTGGCCTGGCCCGCCCGCCGCATGGCAGCCCGCAACACAGGAGCTAGTATGAAACGCGTCTTGCTGGCCGCCCTTAGGCTGGCCCTTATCGCCGGGCCCGCTTTCGCTCAACCGGCCCCCTCCATACCGGCGCAAGCACTGCAGCCAGACCTGGCGAAGATGCTGCCGCCTGACGCCAAGACCTTCACCTTGGCGGTCGCGATCGGCTCCCCGCCCGATGACTTCCGCAACGCCGACGGCCAGATTGTGGGCTGGGAGATTGACATCGCGCGCGCCGCCACGCAGGTGCTCGGCTTACAGCTCGACCTGCGCCCGACCAGCTTCGACACGCTGATCCCCGGCCTGCAGGCGCATCGCTTTGATGCTGGGATGGGCCAGATGAGCATCACCGATCCCCGGCTCAAAATCCTTGACATGGTGAGCACGTTGCAAGCCAACGAGCTGTTCGCCGCCCTCGCGGACAGCCCGCTCAAGGTGGCGACGCTCGATGATGTCTGCGGCCTGACCGTCGGCACCACCCGCGGCTCCCGCGAGATGGTGTTCGCCGCCGACCAAGCGCCCAAATGCGAGGCGGCGGGCAAGAAGCCGATCAACGCGCTCGCCTTTGTGGACGGCAACGGCGCCGCGGAGGCGCTGATGAGCCGCCGGGTGGACCTGTTCTGGTTCGGCTCCACCGGCGTGGACTACTTCGTGGCGCAATCGCAAGGCCGCACCAAGGTGGTCGGCCATTACACCGATCCGAGCTATATGGGTATCGCGCTGCCGAAGGGCTCCCCCTTGGCTGAGCCGCTGCGTGCGGCCATCCAGTATATCATGGCCAACGGAACCTACGCGCAGATCGTAAGCAGATGGGGATTGCAGGATAGTGCGATCAAGCAGGCGTTGCTGGATCCAACTGGAACACCGAACTGATGCCGGTGGACGCCGCCGTGACCGGTGCACCGGCGATGCGGGTGGTGAAGCTGCGCCATCCGTGGACGGGGGCCGCCAGTTTCGCCGTCGCTGTGCTGGCCGGGCTGGCGCTCTGGAGCGTAGCCACCAATCCTGCCTTCGAGTGGCCAGTCGCCGGCGCCTACATGCTCAACCCGCAAATCCTGCTCGGGCTCTGGCGCACGCTTGAACTCACGGTGTTGGCGATGGCCATCGGCCTGGTGCTCGGCACGGCCTTGGCCATGATGCGGCTTTCCGGCAACAGCCTGCTGCAAACGGTCGCTTGGGTTTACATCTGGCTGTTCCGCAGCGTTCCGGCGCTGGTGCAACTGATCTTCTGGTATAATTTCGGCGCGCTCTATCCCGTCATCGCGCTGCGCATCCCATTCGGCCCGGCGCTGTTCAGCGCCAACACCAATACGCTGATCACGCCGATGTTTGCCGCGCTCGCCGGCTTAGGCTTGTCCCAAGCCGCCTACACCGCCGAGGTGATCCGCGGCGGCATCGCCTCGGTTCCGCACGGGCAAACCCGCGCCGCGCTGGCGCTCGGCATGGGCCGGCTGACCATCTTCCGCCGCATCGTGTTCCCGCAAGCCATGCGGGTGATCATCCCGCCGGTCGGCAACGAGGTGATCTCGATGGTGAAGAACACCTCTCTGGTGAGCGTGATCGCGTTGGCCGAACTGCTCTACACGGCGCAGTTGATCTACGCCCGTACCTACCAGACCATTCCGCTGCTGATCACCGCCTCGCTTTGGTATCTCATCGTGGTCTCGGTGCTCTCTGCCGGGCAGCACGTGCTGGAACAGCGGTTCCGCCAGCGGTGAGCAGCCCGGTGCGCATCCGCGGGCTGGTCAAGCGCTTCGGGGAGCGCGAGGTGCTGCGCGGCATCGACCTGGACGTTCCCGCCGGCTGCGTCATGTGCGTCATCGGGCCGTCTGGTTCGGGCAAGAGCACGCTGCTGTCCTGCATCAACCACCTCGAGCGGATGGATTCGGGGCAGATTTGGGTGGGCAGCGAGCTGGTCGGCTATCGGGAGAAAGCCGGCGTGCTGTACGAGCTGCCCGAGCGCCAGGTGGCGCGCATGCGGCAGCGTGTGGGCATGGTGTTTCAGCAGTTCAACCTGTTCCCCCACATGACGGCGCTGGCCAACATTATGGAGGCGCCGGTGCAGGTGCGTGGCCTGCGCAGGAGCCAGGCGCGGGCCAGGGCGATGGCGCTGCTGGATCAGGTTGGCTTGGCGGCCAAGGCGGCGCAGTTTCCGGCGCAACTCTCCGGCGGCGAGCAGCAGCGCGTGGCCATCGCCCGTGCCCTCGCCATGGATCCGGAGGTGATGCTGTTCGATGAGCCAACCTCGGCGCTGGACCCCGAGCTGGTGGGCGACGTGCTGGCGGTAATGAAAGACTTGGCACGCTCCGGCATGACGATGATCGTCGTCACGCACGAGCTCGCTTTCGCCCGCGAGGTCGCGGATGACGTGGCCTTCATGGATGCGGGCTTGATCGTCGAGCAGGGCGCGCCGGCCGCGCTGTTCGCCAGGCCGGCGGAGCGGCGCTTGCAGGATTTCCTCGCCCGGGTGCTTTAGCAGGGCGCTGCCCTGCACCCGAAAGGGGACAGTCGTCCCCTTTACCCCTCTATAGAGGTGTGCAGAGGACGACTGTCCTCTGGTGGGGTTTGGGGCGAAGCCCCAAGCTTCACAAAGCTGACCAGGTCCTGCAACAACGCTGGGTCGTTGATCACGCGCGGAACCTTGTTCTGCCCGCCCAGCTTGCCCCTGCGACGCATCCACGCGGCAAAGCTGCCCGGCGCTACCAGCAGCACCTGCGGCGGCGCCATGCCGAAGCCGCCGCGGCGGTGATCCGCATAGTCCGCGTTCTGCCGCGCGAGTGATTGATCCAGCACGCGGGCGAAATCGACGGCGCTTGCTTCACTGGGCGAAAGCTCAACCACAAAAAGATGCCCGCCACGTGCGGCTCCGTCCGGGATCCATCCGCCGGCCGCGTAATCGCCGACATGCCCGCCCGTGGCCGCCGCCGCTTCCGCCACCGCGCGATCCAACTCCTCCGCAATCAGGTGCTCCCCAAACACCGAGAGGGTGAACGCGGTGCGCCCCGTGATCAGCAGCCGCGGGGGGGTGCGCTGCACCAGCCGCACCGTATCGCCAAGCACGAACGACCACAGGCCGGAGTTCGTGGTCACCACCAGCGCGTATTCGGTGTGGAGGTCGGCCGTGTGCAACCATCGCCGGTCCGGCTGGGCGCTTTGCACCTCGTTTGGCCGCACGAATTCGAAGAACATCCCACGGTCGACGACGAGTCGGAGCCCGTCCCCAGGGCCGCGGTCGGCCAGGGCGATGAAGCCTTCGCTGGCAGGATAGACTTCGCGCAACTCGACCCGGCTGCCATCCAGCCAGGCGGCAAAGCGCTCCTGGTAGGGCGCAAACCCCACCCCGCCATGTACCACGAGCTCAAGGTTAGGAAACACCTCAGCCAGCCGCCGTGCCCCGCGCAGGGCTGCGGCTTGCTCAAAGAACAGTAGCATCCAGCTCGGCGTACCAGAGATGCTGCGCACGTCCGCATGCAGTGAGGCGGGGGCGAGCGCGGCCATCTTGGCCTCCCAATCCCCGATCACCGACAGCGCCGGCGGGGGAAACGCCCGCGCCTGCGCCCAGCGTGGCATCTGCACGGCGGCAATCCCGCTCAAATCTCCTGCGCGCACCCCGGACGCCAATCGCTCAAGTCCGGTCGATCCGCCGAGCAGCAGGTTGCGCCCGCCAAACACCCGCGAGTCCGGCCGCGCCGCCAAGTGGAACGCCATGGTATCAAACCCGGCGCCGGTGTTCGATCGCAGCCCCGCATAGCTGACCGGAATGCGCTTGGTGGCGCCGCCCGTGGTGCCGCTGCTTTGCGCGAAAAACGGGATGCGGCCTGGCCAGGTGATATCCCGCAGGGTCGGGAAGGCCGGCTGCCAATACTCGTCCCAGAAATCCTCGTAGCGGCGCAACCGCACCCGCGCTTGATACTGGCCTACGCTGCAGATGCTGGCGAAATTGTGTTCACGACCGAACTGTGTTGCAGCGGCCCGGCGTAGGAGGCTCCTCAGCGTGGCGCGCTGTGCCGCCACCGGGTCGGTTGCCGCCAGGGCGGCCAAACGACGTGCCGCAACCAGGCGCAGCGCAGGCGTGGCGTCGATCACGCCGGGTGCAGCACGGTGCAGTGGGGCCAATCGTGCGCGCCTTCCGGCCGCAGCGGCACCGCTACCGCCTTGCCTGCCCGCCAGAGCGCCACCTGGTCTACCGCGTTGGCCGAACCGAGCCAGCCATCTTGCCCGCCCAGCAGCACGAACTCGTTCGCATCCGGGTCCGACAAGTCCGACACGTGCCGCGCGCAGGCGCCGAAGGTGACGTTGTGGCGCCCGAACACCGGCCCATGGCCGGTCTTGTTGAGGGTGTCGTTGCCGCCATCCGCCGGGTAGGATGGCTGCCGATAGGCTTGTCCTACGCCCGGCAGCGCGGCCAGCGGGTGGCGCAGCCCGATCTGATGCACGC
>CAXTNN010000096.1:0-11487 GCA_964245545.1 uncultured Acetobacteraceae bacterium
GTGGACTCGGGGCGGGTGGCGGTGTTTGCGGCTGTGGCGGCGGCTGGAGCGACGCCTCCTGCTGTGGCGCGGGCGGCGCCGGCGTTGGCTCGGGCGTAGGAACGGGTGGCGCCGGCGGCGTGGGCGAAGCGGCGGGCGCGTCCGTTGACGGTGTCGGAACAGGTGGCACCTGTGGGGCTTCGGGATTGCCCAAGGCCGTGCTGGGTGTCGGCGCCGGGTTGAAAGAGGCTGTCGACGACTGCTTGTCGCCCGCGCTTTGGAACACGACCGCGACATCGCTGTCGGCGGTGACAGCGTCGGATGGCGCACCATGGGCGCGCAACAGCCAGATCAGCGCCAGCAGCGCCAAATGCAGCAGCAGCGAGCCGGCCACCATCCAGCCCAGCACGACACGCCGGCGCCGGTTGCGACGCGAGGTCGGCGGAGTGGCCCGAACGAGGCGGTCAGGCGGCCCGATATGCATGGACGTCAGGCGACCAGCGGCGCCCGCTCCACGCTTGCCCGGGCCCAACCAGCGGCCGTGTCTTCATCGAACAACTCAGCCAGCTTCTTCATCACCGTGCCGCCGAGCTCCTCCGCATCCACGATGGTCACCGCCCGGCGATAGTAGCGGGTCACGTCATGGCCGATGCCGATAGCGATCAGCTCGACAAAATCGCGGCTCTCGATCTCGCGGATCACCTCGCGCAGGTGGCGCTCCAGGTAGTTGCCCGGGTTCACCGACAGGGTGCTGTCATCCACCGGCGCACCGTCGCTGATCACCATCAGGATGCGGCGGCGCTCCGGCCGGCCGGCCAGGCGGCGATAGGCCCAAAGCAGCGCCTCGCCGTCGATATTTTCTTTCAGCAGCCCTTCCCGCAGCATCAGGCCAAGATTTTTGCGCGCCCGCCGCCAGGGCGCGTCGGCTGGTTTGTAGATGATATGGCGCAGGTCGTTCAGCCGGCCCGGGTTGCGCGGCTTGCCCTCGCTCACCCACCGCTCGCGCGACTGGCCGCCCTTCCAGGCGCGGGTGGTGAAGCCCAAAATCTCCACCTTCACCGCGCAGCGCTCCAAGGTGCGGGCCAGGATATCGCTGCACATCGCCGCCACCGTGATCGGCCGCCCCCGCATCGAGCCGCTGTTGTCGATCAGCAGCGTCACCACCGTGTCGCGGAATTCGGTCTCACGCTCCCGCTTGTATGACAGCGACAGCAGCGGGTTCACGATCACCCGCGCCAGGCGCCCGGCGTCCAGCATGCCTTCCTCAAGGTCGAACTCCCAAGCGCGGGTCTGCTGCGCCATCAGGCGGCGCTGCAGCCGGTTGGCGAGCTTGCTCACCACGCCCTGCAGGTGTTGCAGTTGCTGGTCGAGCTGCTGCCGCAACCGGGTCAGCTCCTCCGGGTCGCAGAGCTCGTCGGCGTGGATCTCCTCGTCGTTGGCGCGGCTGAAGGCGCGGTAGGTCAGCGTGTCGTCGGCGGGGATGCGCTCGCGGCGCTGTTGCGGGCCGCCGGGCCGCTCGTCGCCTTCGGCAGCCGCCGCGTCTTCCTCTTCTGCCTGCTCGTCCTCGCCATGGCTGGGCTCGCCCTGCATCTGCTCGGGCTGCTGCCCAAGCGTGCTGTCTTCCTCGGCGCTGGTCTCGCTGGCGGTATCCTCGCGGTTGTCCTGCGCGCCGGCCTGCTCGCCCTCTTGCTCGCCTTCGCCTTCCGTGTCGTCCGCCTCCGATTCCATCTCCGCTTCGGCCAGGTTGAGCGCGGCCAGCAGGCGGCGGGCGGCGCGGGTGAACTCCGCCTGGTCGTTCTGGGCGTCGGCCAAGGCTGCCATTGCGGTCTCGGCGTCCGGCCCCAGCGTGTCGCGCCAGGTGTCCAGGATGCGGGTGGCCGCGTCCGGCGACGCCTCGCCGCTCATCCGCTCGCGCGCCAGCAGCGCCAGCGCCGCCGGCAGCGGCAACTGGTCGCGCCGGGTCATGCGGTCGTAGCCCTCGGCCTCGCACTCTTCTGCCAGCCGGGCGCGCAGGTTGGCGGAAACACCGGCCATGTGCTGGGCGCCCACCGTCTCCACCCGCGCTTGCTCCAGCGCGTCGTAAACGTCCTTGGCGTCGCGCTGGCCGGGGGAGCGGGCAGCATGCACCCCTTCATCATGGTGGCGCAGCCGCAGCGCCACGCTGTCCGCGGCGCCCCGCAGCTTGGCCATCTCGCCAGGCGGCAAAGCTCGCGTCGGCAGCGGCAGGCGGGCGCGGCGGCCCTGGAGCCCCGAGGGGCCCGGCTGGAACGCCACCTGCACGTCATTGGCCTGCGCCATCGCCCGCAACGCACCCGCGGTCGCGCGTTTGAACTCCTCCGCCCGGCCGTTATCCTTCGTATTGCTCACGCCTACAGCACCTTGCGTGTCGGCACCCCCGTCGGGATGTCTTCGTTGAAGCAGCGCTGATAGTATTCCGCGACTGTCGACCGTTCCGCTTCGTCGCACTTGTTAAGAAATGTGACCCGGAAAGCAAAGCCGGTATCACCGAAAATCCGTGTGTTCTCAGCCCAAGTAATCACCGTCCGCGGCGACATCACGGTCGAGATGTCGCCGTTGATAAAGCCGGCGCGGGTGAGGTCCGCCAGCGCTACCATCGCCTCGATCCGTTTGCGGGCGGCAGCATCCTTGCCGTCCAGCCCCATCTTCGCCATTACGATTTGGGTCTCCTGCTGATGCGGCAGGTAATTCAGCGTGGCA
Organism: uncultured Acetobacteraceae bacterium; assembly: GCA_964245545.1. Lineage (GTDB taxonomy): Bacteria > Pseudomonadota > Alphaproteobacteria > Acetobacterales > Acetobacteraceae > LMUY01. The sequence continues at coordinate 2,698 of CAXTNN010000096.1, forward strand.
ACGATATTCCAGCGGTCCATCTGGCCTTGGTTGATCTGCTGCGTACCGTGATACAAGCCCGTGGTGTCACCCAGTCCCACCGTGTTGGCGGTGGAGAACAAGCGGAAGCTCGGATGCGGGCGGATCACCTTGTTCTGGTCGAGCAGGGTCAGCCGGCCCTCCACCTCCAGCACCCGCTGGATGACGAACATCACGTCTGGGCGTCCGGCGTCATACTCGTCGAACACCAAGGCGCAGGGGTGCTGCAACGCCCAAGGCAGGATGCCCTCGCGGAACTCGGTAATCTGCTTGCCGTCGCGCACCACGATGGCGTCCTTGCCGATCAGGTCGATGCGGCTGATGTGGCTGTCGAGATTGACGCGGATGCAGGGCCAGTTCAGCCGCGCTGCCACCTGTTCGATATGGGTGGACTTGCCGGTGCCGTGATAGCCCTGGATCATCACCCGTCGGTTGTGGTTGAACCCGGCCAGAATGGCTACTGTCGTTTCTCGGTCGAACCGGTAGCTGGTATCAATCTCGGGGACGTGCTCCGTCCGCACCGTGAAGGCGCCAACCTGCATGTCGACGTCGATGCCGAACGTCTCGCGGGCGCTTACCGTCGTGTCCGGCGCTTCAATCGCGGAAGTCGGTGCTGGACGGGTGTCCGCAAGGGCGGCGACGTTGTTCATCAGCGGTTGGTATCCTCAGGCAAAAGCGATCGCGGTTAAGGTAATGGCGCCCGCAGCGCGCGGCTAGGTCAGCTTGCGGCTACCGTTGCATCGGCAGCCAAGTGGGTGCGGACGGCAGCATAGGCCAAGTTGATGGTCTTGAGCCGTTCTTCCGAGGCCCGGTCCCCGCCATTAGCGTCCGGGTGGTGCCGCTTGGCCAGTTCCTTGTAACGCGACTTCACCGTGTCGAGTGACACCGGCCATTCAAGTCCAAGTGTATGGAGCGGTTCCCGCAACTCGGTGGGGGCGCCCTCTTGGTGCCGTTCGGCATGGCGGCGAGGCCCGGCAGCGCTGGCAAAAGCCTCGAGCGGGTCGCGCAGCGCGTCTTCGTTCAGGACGTGGGCGCCAAGCCGGCCCAACGGCCAAGTGGGTCGCTGCCACTGCGCGTCCGCGCGGAGCATGGCCTCGATTTGGCCCGGCGACATGCCTTTATAAAAGTCCCAAGTCGCGTTGTAAGCGCGCACGTGGTCCAGGCAAAACCACCAGTAATCGTTCAGCGTGTCGCGCGATTTCGGTGCGCGGTACGCTCCAGGCTCGGTGCAGCCAGGGAAATCACAGGGGCGGCCTGGCGCGTCCGGATCGGGCGCGTAGGCCCGAGGTCGCGGGGTGCGTCGGGTCATCCATCCTTATGTGCGCCCACGACCGTCGCGGGCAAGAGCCAGGCACCGGCCCACCAGGTTGTGCAAGCACCAGGCAAGGCGCCGAGCCGGACCTTGCCCGTGGCAACAACTTTGCCAGCCACCCCCGCAGCCACTCACGCAACCATCGTGGGGGCATGATGCGTTGTGCGCGCAAGTTTCGGGAACGATCAATGACATCTCAAACCCGCCGTGAGCGGATGATCGCGTGCTTGCAGGCTGCTTTCGACCCGGCGGTACTCGAAGTCATTGACGACAGCGCCCAGCATGCTGGCCATGCCGGGTCCGCCGCCGGCGGTGAGACCCATTACACCATCGAGATGGCGGCGCGGGTGTTTGCCGGCAAAACTCGTCTGGCCCGCTCGCGCGCCGTGCACCAGGCCCTGGCAGGGGAGTTTGAGTCTGGTTTGCACGCGCTATCGCTTACGCTAAGGGCGCCAACGGACTAGCTTCGGCTACTCTCGTCTCAAAAACTACGCAAACCACCAATTTACAGTTGTGTTCGTTAACGCAATGCGTTAATGTAGAGTTAATGGTTTCGCGTATCCCTTCTAGAGATGGACTTGTATTATGCAAAGCCGTTTGGTGAACCGGAATATCATCGCATCGCGCGGGCGGTCCTCGATGCGGTTGGAGCCTGAAATCTGGGACGCACTGCAGGAAATCTGCAAGCGCGAGCAGATCGGCCTGGGAGACCTGGTGCAAAAGATCGAAGGCGCCCGCTCCGAAGGCGGCCGCACCAGCGCGGTCCGCGTTTACGCCTTCCAATACTTCCGTGCCGCCGCAACCGAGGACGGCCACGCCGATGCCGGGCATGGCCGCGTGGCCTAACTCGGCGTGGCATGGCCCGCGCCACCAGAACGGTGACGCTCGAGACCGTCCGCCTGCTTGTGCCGGAGGCGGCGCTTGACGCTTTTGCCGCCGCACTAGAAGCCGCTTGCCCCACCACCGGCTTCTTTCTGACCGATGAGGACGCGCGGACCTGGTGGGTCGAAGGCGTGAAGCCGGTGGGCGAGGGCGATAGCAGCTTGAACGCCGCCTTGGCGCTTGCCGCCTTGGTGACCGGCATCGAACCGGGGCTGCAGCGCAGCCCAATCGAAGCCGGCGGATGGCTCGCCCGCACCCAGTCCGCCTTTCCCGAACAGCGGGTCGGGCGGCGCTTCGCCATCCGCGGCACCCACCTGCCGCCCGGCCGCGCCGCTGGCCGCATCACCCTGGTGCTGGACGCAGGGGTGGCATTTGGTTCGGGTGAGCACGCCTCCACTCGCGGCTGCCTGCGCGCGCTCGAACGGGTGGCATACCGCCGGCCGGCCCGTATCCTCGACCTGGGTTGCGGCTCCGGCATCCTAGCCATGGCCGCCGCCCGGCTGCTGCATCGCCCGGTGCTTGCCACCGATATTGATCCCTGGTCGGTGCGGGTCGCCCGGCAGAATGCTGCCGCCAATGGATTGCGACGTCAGGTGCGATGCCGCAGGGCGGTTGGCTGGCAACCCCCTGCCAAGGCGGGGGCGCCCTATCACCTGGTATTTGCCAACATCCTTGCCCGGCCGCTTTGCGCCATGGCCGGGTCGCTTGCCGCCGCTTTGGCGCCCGGCGGTACCGCAGTCCTGTCAGGCTTGCTGACGCGCCAGTCGCCCATGGTGCTCACCGCTCACCGCCGCGCCGGACTCACGCTCGATGCCCGGCTTGTCGAGGACAACTGGACCACCTTGGTGATGCGCAAGCCGGGCCAGCGCCCCTGAACCGAACTCCAGGGGCGCCAGCCGCTCCAGCCCAGCGGCCTACGGGCGCTGCAAGGCCTGGGCGCGCAGCCCCGCACGGCTCAGCCCGATGTCGTTCAGCTCACGCTCTGATAGGCTCTCCAGCTCGGCCAGAATGGCGCGGCGCTCAAAATACCCTCGCACCCACTCGACCACGGCTGATAGCTTCGAGCGCTGGCGATAACTTGCTTCGGCATAATGCTCGGGATAGCTGATGAGGTTGGAGGGGAGCACCTGCCGCTCCTCCTGCGAAACATAGGCGTTCATCGTAATTACGTCCCACGACTGCAGCAGCGGGCTTCGGAGGCCATCGGCGATGGCTTGCTCCCGTCTGCTGAGCTGGAACATACGCGCAACAACCGTATTCTGCCCGCAGCAAGGCTACGTCTCAGCCATGCATATGGAGCATATCATGGTTAACAGCTATGTGAAAAAAAGATGACCGTCGCCCGCGTCAGCGCTCTCCGCGCTCAGCTCAGCAGCGGATTGGACGGCTTCGTGCTGCCCCGTGCCGACGAGCACCTTGGCGAGTATGTGGCACCCGGTGCCGAACGGCTGGCCTGGCTCACCGGGTTCACCGGCAGCGCCGGCCTGGCCGTCGTTCTGCGGGAGGAAGCGGCCGTGTTCAGCGATGGCCGCTACGTGCTGCAGCTTGCCGCGCAAACCGACGGGGCGGTGTTCCAGCGCCTGCACCTGGTCGAGCAGCCGCCGCAGGACTGGGCGGCTGCGCGCGCCAAGCGCATTGGCTTTGACCCCTGGCTGATGAGCGAGGAGGCGGTGCAGCGTTGGGAGGCCGCCGGGCTGCAGATGGTGCCGCTGCGCCCCAACCCGGTGGACGCGCTCTGGAACGACCGGCCGGCGCCGCCCTCCGCCCCTGCCGCCGTGCACGCCCTGGCGCAGGCCGGCGAGCCCTCCGCCGCCAAGCGGCAGGCTTTGGCCGAAACGTTGCGGGCGGCCAAGCAAGACGCCTGCGTGCTGAACGACCCGGCGAGCATCAACTGGCTGCTCAACATCCGCGGCGACGACCTGCCCTTCACCCCCGTGGCGCTGTGCTTCGCCATCCTTCATGCCGACGCCACGGTCGAGCTGTTCATCGCCCCTGGCAAGCTGTCGCCCGAGCTGCGCGACTCGCTGGGGCCGGACGTCACCTGTTCGGAGCCGTCCGGCTTCCCGCACCGCCTGGTTGGCTTTGCCGGCAAGACGGTGCGGGTGGACGGGGCGGGCGCCCCCGCCGCCATCGCGACAGCCCTGCGCGACGGCGGCGCCAAGGTGGTGGCGGGCAGTGACCCGTGCCTGCTGCCAAAAGCCTGCAAGAACCCGGTGGAGCAGGATGGCGCCCGCGCCGCCCACGCGCGCGACGCCGCCGCCGTCTGCCGCTTCCTGCATTGGCTCGAAACCGCCCGGGGCGAAACCGAGCTGTCCGCCGCCGCGCGGCTGCTCGCCTTCCGCCAGGAGCTGCCGCACTTCCGCGGCGAGAGTTTCCCCGCCATCTCTGGCGCGGGCGAGCATGGCGCGGTGATCCATTACCGCGTCACCCCTGAGTCCGACCGCCCCTTGCAGCCGGACGAGCTCTATCTCTGCGACAGCGGCTCCCAATTCCTCGACGGCACCACCGACATCACCCGCACCGTCTGGACCGGGCCTAACCTGCCGCCGGCCGAGCTGCGGGACCGCTACACCAGGGTGCTGAAAGGCAACATCGCCCTGGCCATGACGAGCTTTCCCCATGGCGTCGCAGGCCCCCACCTCGACGCCGTGGCCCGGCGGGCGCTGTGGGCCGCCGGGTTGGACTTCGACCACGGCACCGGCCATGGCGTCGGCAGCTATCTTTCCGTGCACGAGGGCCCGGTGAGCATTTCCCGCGCCGCCCGGGTGGTGGCGGTGGACACGGGCATGATCCTGTCCGACGAACCCGGTTTCTACGCGCCTGGCCAGTACGGCATCCGGTTGGAAAACCTGCTCCTGGTGCAGCCCGCGCCGTTTCCGGCAACGGCCAAGCCGTTCTTGCGCTTCGAAGTGCTCACGCTGGCACCGTTCGACCGGCGCTTGATCGAGCCCGCGCTGCTGGAGTCGGCCGAGCGGAGTTGGCTCGATGCGTACCATGCCCAAGTCAGGGAGGTGGTGCTGCCGCAGCTTGCCGCAGACGCTGCAGCCTGGCTGGACGCGGCCTGCCAGCCTCTCACGCAGGCTTGAACGCTGTCACGTGGGCCGGTCCGTGGTCTCACGGCCATGTCAGATGCGGTCTAGCATACAATCGTGGCACAACCACCGATAGAAAGCACGATACAGGTGGTTGCAGCATGCTGCGGACGATGGATTTTCAAGCGCTCGGCTTATGGTGTCAGGCCCACGACATGACGTGGTCCGCCAGTCAGCACGGCGGTGAGGACCTGACCGTGGTTCTGGAGCCGCATGTTCGGTCGCGACACTGGCAGCGCATGCGCCTGGTCGTGAACGAACCCGATCTGCGGCTGGAAGACGCACGGGGCGAAGCCGTGGCCTGCGCCTCGGACCTGCCAGCGCTGCTCGATGCCATGGACAGCGGCGTGGCGGATCCGCCGCCGGCTGGCTGGAACTAGCTGTCGGCGGCCGGCCTCGGGCGTACGCCAAGGATGTGCGCGATGGCGAACGTCAGCTCCGGCTTGTTCATGGTGTAGAAGTGGAACTCGTCCACCCCGTTGGCCTGCAACAGCCGCACCTGCTCCGCGGCCACGAAGGCGGCCACCATGCGGCGGATTTCCGGGTCTGCGTCGATCCCGTCGAACATGGCGGCAAGCCAGGGCGGCACCGCCGTGCCGCACATGGCAGCCAGCTTGGCAGCTTGGGCAAAGGTCGAGACTGGCATGATGCCGGGCACGACCGGCGCGGTGATGCCGGCGGCCAGGGCACGGTCCAGGAACCTCAAGAAGGCGCTGGTCTCGAAAAAAACCTGGGTGATGGCGCGGGTCGCCCCAGCGTCCAGCTTGCGCTTCAAGTTGTCCAAATCGTCGTCCGGGCTGCGGGCGCTGGGATGGGTCTCCGGATAGGCGGCCACGGAAATCTCGAATGGCGCCACGCGCTTGAGGCCGCTCACCAGGTCACTGGCGAAAGCGTAGCCCTGCGGATGCGGCTGGTAAGTCTCGCCCGGCGCCGGGTCGCCGCGCAGCGCCACGATGTGCCGCACCCCGGCGTCCCAATACTGCCGGGCCACATCGTCCACCTCGCCGCGGCTGGCGCCTACACAGGTGAGGTGCGCCGCCGGAACCAGGCTGGTTTCCTTCACGATGCGGCTGACGGTGGCGTGGGTGCGGACCTGGGTGCTGCCGCCCGCGCCGTAGGTGACCGAGACGAAGCGCGGCGCCAGCGGCTCCAGCCGGCGGATGCAAGCCCAAAGCTGCGCCTCCAGCGCCTCTGTCTTGGGCGGGAAGAACTCGAACGACAGTGCCGGCGCCGCCGCCCCCATCGCCTTGGCTGGCAAAGCGCCGAAACGCGGGCCGGTCAGCCAGCGCTCAAGCGTGGGGGTGGGGGCCGTCATGGCGCTCATCTGGTTCATCACGCTCCAATGTGGGCATTAAAGCCTTGACGCAAGCCAAATCCGCCGTTCCGTTGCGCATGCGCCAGGCCGTGCTACAAAGCCATGCGAGCGTCGGGGTGACCGGCGGTGCGGCCACCCGCGTCAAGGATGTCTGAATGCGTTTGCATGCCCGTTTGCTCGTTCTCGCACTGCTGGTTGCGGGGCTGTCCGGTTGCGCCACCAAGCCGCCCGCCTCTGACCCTGAGGCGCTTCAAGACTACCAGGAGAACAACGACCCGTTGGAGCCCAGCAACCGCGTGTTCTTCGCCATCAACGACGGTCTTGACACCTACTTCCTCGCCCCCGTCGCCCGCGCCTACCGGTTTGCCGTTCCCGCCGCCGTGCGCAACCCGATCCACAACGTGCTGCAGAACATGACCACCCCCGTGGTGTTCATCAACGACGTGGTGCAGACCAAGCCCCGCCGTGCCGGCACCACCCTCATGCGGTTCGTGATCAACACCACTGCCGGGGTCGGCGGCCTGTTCGACGTGGCCGCCAGGGTGGGCTACCCGGCGCATGACAGCGACTTTGGCGAGACGCTGGCGCTGTGGGGCGTGCCTTCCGGCCCGTTCCTGTTCCTCCCCGTGCTCGGCCCCTCCAACCCGCGCGATGCCACCGGCTACGGTGTGGACATCGCGTTCGATCCATTCACCTACGCTCCCGCCGGCCATGGCTTGCACACGCTGGAAGCAGTGCGCTTCGGCCTGGGCGCGGTCGACGCGCGGGAGCGGGCGCTGGACCAGGTTGCTGCCATCAAGCGCACGGCGCTGGACCCGTATGCGACCTTCCGCAGCTTGTATCGGCAGAACCGGCAAAGCACGATCGACAGCATTCGCACGGAGAACAACGCCACCGTGCCGAATTGGTACTCCAAGTAGAACCCGCCTTGAGGACGCCGCCCCAATGAAGCTCACCCGACGCCAGGCCCTTGTCTTGGGCGCATTCGGCAGCCTGCTGACCCTGGCCCCGCTCCCCGGCCATGCGCAGCAGCAGGCCTCGCAAGCGTTCATCGACACGTTCGGCACCAAGCTGGTTGGCGTCGTCAATGGCGAGGGCTCGTTGGCCGAGAAGCAGAAGATGCTGCGTCCGCTGATCGACCAGGCGGTGGACGTCGACGGCATCGCCCGTTTCTGCCTCGGCCGCTTCGCCAACACCGCCACCCCGCAGCAGCTCAGCGAATACACCAGGCTGTTCCACGACGTGCTGGTGGACAACATCACCAGCAAGATCGGCGAGTTCCGCGGCGTGAGCTTCCGCATGACCGAGACCACCGAGCGCGACGGCGACGCCTATGTCGGCACGATCGTCACCCGCCCCAACCAGGCGCCGACCGACGTGCGCTGGGTGGTCAGCACCGCCAGCGGCGCTCCCAAGATCGTCGACGTGATCGCCGAAGGCACCAGCCTGCGCCTGACCCAGCGCAGCGACTACGCCTCGTTCCTGAGCCACCACGGCTATGATGTGAATGCACTGGTCAATGCCATGCGCCAGCAGGTGAACAGCTAGCGGCGTAACTCCGCCCGCTCGCAGTGCAGCGCCGGCGGCACGGCGCGGCCGAGCACCGCCCCCGCCGCCCACTCGGACAGCGCCGGCGAGGTCATCACCCCAAAGCCGCCCAGGCCGGCAAGCCAGAAGAAGCCCGGCGCCTGTGCATCCTCGCCGACCACCGGCGCCCCGTCCGCGGCAAAGCTGCGCAGCCCGGCCCAACGATGCGCAACCCGGCGCACCTCCAGCGTGGTGGCCGCCATCAGCCGGTCCACGGCAATGGCGACGTCCAGCTCCTCGGGCAGCACGTCCGCTGGGTCGGTGGGGGTCGCGTCGGCGGGTGAGACCATCAGCCGCCCAGCGTCGGGTTTGAAGTACAGCTCCTCGGCCAAGTCGTTCACCATCGGCCAGGCGGCGCTGCCGGGCGCATCCACGACGATGGCGGTGCGCCGCTTGGGTTGCACACCCGCCGGCCGCGCCCCCGCTTGCCGCGCCACCCCGTCCGCCCAAGCACCGGCGGCATTCACCAGGGCAGGGGCTGCCAGCGGCCCGGCTGCCGTGTCCACCCGCCAGGCGCTGACGTGCCGGGTGATGCCAGCCACGCGCGCGCCGGTCACCACGCGCCCGCCAGCCGCCAGAAGGCC
>CAXTNN010000097.1:0-11479 GCA_964245545.1 uncultured Acetobacteraceae bacterium
CCGAACAGCTCGCTCTCGATCAGCTCGCGCGGGATCGCCGCCATGTTGATGGCGACAAAGGGCGCCGCCCGGCGCCGCCCGTAATCGTGCAGCGCCCGCGCCACCAGCTCCTTGCCGGTGCCGGACTCGCCCGTCACCATCACGGTGAGGTCGGCCGTGGTGAGGCGGGCGATGGTGCGGTAGATCTCCTGCATCGCCACCGAGCGGCCGATCAGCGGCAGCCGCTCCTCCTTGTCCACCGGCTCGGCCGGCCCCGCCATGGGCGGCGGTGCTGCCAAGGCGCGGCCCACCACCGCGAGAAGTTCCTTCAGGTCGAAGGGCTTGGGCAGGTACTCGAACGCGCCGCGCTGGGCCGCCTTCACCGCCGTCATCAGCGTCGATTGCGCGCTCATCACCACAACCCGGAGCTCCGGCCGCACCCGCCGGATGCGGGGGATGAGGTCCAGCCCGTTCTCGTCCGGCATCACCACATCGGTGATCACCAGGTCCCCCTCGCCATCCTCGACCCAGCGCCACAGGGTGGCCGCGTTCGAGCAGGAGCGCACCTGATAGCCCGACCGCCCGAGCGCCTGCGTCAGCACGGTGCGGATGGAGCGGTCGTCATCGGCCACAAGAACAGTCGGGATGCTCATGAAGACTCCAACAAAACGCCGGGCGACGGAGGCGCGGACGGACGGCTAATCCTCCTGCTCCTCGCTCATCACCGGCAGGTGCAGCATGAACTCGGTCCGCCCCGGCCGGCTGTCGACCTCGATCAGCCCGCCATGATCGGCCACGATCTTGGCCACCAACGCCAGGCCAAGCCCCGTGCCAGACGGTTTGCTGGTCACGAACGGTTTGAACAGATGCGGCCGGATGTCCTCGCCGATGCCGGGCCCATTGTCCCGCACCGTCACCACCAACGGCAGGTGCACCCGCTGCGTCGATCCTGGCACCAGCAGCCGCACGCCTTGCCGGTAGGCGGTGGTGAGGGTGATCTCGCCCTCGCCGCTGGTGACGGAGATTGCCTCCGCCGCGTTTTTCACCAGGTTCAGCAGCACCTGCACCAACTGGTCGCGGTTGCCGTAGACCGGCGGCAGCGACGGGTCGTACGATTCGCCGAACCGCAGGTGCGCGGCGAACCCGGTCTGCGCCAGCCGCCGCACATGCTCCAGCACGCGATGGATGTTCACCGCCCGCCGCTCGATCGGGCGGTCGTCGAACACCTCCATCCGCTCCACCAGGCTGCGGATACGGTCCGCCTCGTCGCAGATCAGCACCGCCAGTTCCCGGTCGGCGTCGCTGACGCTGCCTTCCAGCAACTGCGCCGCGCCGCGGATGCCCGAAAGCGGATTCTTCACCTCATGCGCCAGCATCGCCGCCATGCCGCTCACCGAGCGCGCCGCCGAGCGGAACACTGTCTGCCGGTCGAGCGCGCGGGCGGCCGAGGCGTCTTGCATCGACATCAGCACGCTGCCGGGCTCCTCGATCAGCGGCGTTGCCTGAACCGCCACCGCCTGCTTGTGCAGCCGTGGGCTGACCAGCGCCAGGTCGTGGTCGGCGATCGTGGCCCCGGTCTGCCGCACCTGCGCCACCATGGCGAACAGCGGATTGTCGCTCGGCAGCAGATCGGTCAGCCGCATGTTGGAGAGCTGTTGCGTCGACAACCCAAGGAACTGCTCGGCCGCGTGATTGACGAAGCGGAACCGGTCCTCCGCATCCAGCAGGACGACCGCCACCGGCAACGCGCCCAGCATGGCGGCCGTGTCGATGGCCCGGGCTCGCGGCCGCAGCTTCTCCGCCAGCCGCAACGCGCCGGTCGCAGCCAGGCTCATGCCGCCCAAGCTTGCGTCGTCGTGGCCTCAGCGGCGGCGACCAGCGGGTCGTAGAATGCGTCGATCAGCGCCAGCACGCCGGGCACGGCGGCCTCGCGCATGATGGCGGCGCGGAACTCGGCCGAGCCCGGCAGCCCGCGGGAGTACCAGGCGACATGCTTGCGCCCCAGCCGCAGACCAGGCTCGGTGCCAAAATGGCTCAGCATTGCCGCGTAATGCTCGAGCAGGATGGCTTTCTGCTGCCGCAGGGACGGGTCCGCCAGTGCGCTGCCATCCCGCAGGAAGGCGGCCACCTGCGCCGGGAACCATGGCCGGCCGTAGCAGCCGCGGCCAACCATCACCCCGTCTGCGCCCGACCGGCGCATCGCTTCCGCCGCCTCCGCCACCGAGCCGATATCGCCATTGGCGATCACCGGCAGCCGGGTCGCCGCCTTCACGGTGGCGATGAAGTCCCAGTCGGCCGACCCGGTGTAGAACTGCTGCCGGGTGCGGCCATGCACCGTCACCATGGCAATCCCGCTCTCTTCGGCGATTTTCGCCAGCCGGGGCGCGTTCAGGTTGGCGTGGTCCCAGCCCATCCGCATCTTCAGCGTGACCGGCACGGGGACCGCGCGGGCGGTGGCTTCCAGGATGCGCGCCGCCGCTGCTTCGTCGCGCATGAGGGCCGACCCGGCGCTCTGCCCCACCGCCACCTTCTTCACCGGGCAGCCGAAGTTGATGTCGACCAAGTCCGCCCCGCGGCCCTCGGCAATGCGCGCCGCCTCCGCCATCGCCGCCGGCTCGCAGCCCGCCAACTGGATGGCGTTCGGGCCCGCCCCGTCCACGCTCGCCATCCGCAGGGTCGCCTGGTTTTCACGCAGCATCGCCCAAGACGCGATCATCTCGGACACCACCAGTCCCGCCCCCAGCCGCTTGGCCAACCGCCGGAACGGCAGGTCGGTCACGCCGGACATCGGGGCCACGATAACGGGCGTGGCGAGGGTCACCGCACGGGCTCCGGACCCGAGGGTGATCGGCGGAAGAGCGGTGCCTATCATTTGGGCAAACTAGCCGCCGCTCAATAACATGGCAATCACGCAGAACGCATGATTGACGGCGCGCAACCCCTGGGCGCATTGCATCGGGCATGCGTGTTGCCGCTATTCTGCTCGCTGCCGAGCCCGGCCGCTGGTCCGGCGGCGCGTTGCCCGCCCCGTTCAGTGCCCTGCTCGGCAAGCCCGTCCTCCGTCACGCGGCCGAGGCGCTGCTGCCCCACGTCTCGGCCCTGATCCCCGTCGGTGAGCCGGAGCCGGTCGCGGCCGCGCTCGACGGGCTGGATGTGTTGCCGGCCGTGCCAGGCGGCCGCACCCGGCAGGAGAGCGTGGCTGCCGGGTTGCACGGCTTGGTTGCGCATGCCCCGGAGGCTGTCCTGGTGCATGACGGCAGCCGCCCCTACCTGCCTGCCGGCTTGGTCGCGAGCCTGCTTGCCGCCCTGCGCAACCACGACGGCGCCATTCCCGCCTTGCCGATTTCAGACACGCTCAAGCGCGTCCAGTCCGGCCGCCTCGTGGCCACGCTGCCCAGTGACGGGCTTTACCGTGCCCAAACCCCGCAGGCGTTCCGCTACCACCTGCTGCGGGCGCTGCACGCCACCGGGGGCATCGGCGCCAGTGACGATGCCGCTTTGCTGGAGCAGGCCGGGCACTCGGTCGCTATTGTGCCCGGCGACGACAACAACATCAGGCTGACCGCCCCGGAGGACCTTGTGCGCCTGCAACGTGCCCTTGCCCCCGGCCTGCTGCCGCGGATCGGCACCGGCTTCGACGTTCACGCCACCCTCGCCGGCCGCCCCCTGGTGCTCTGCGGCGTCACCGTGCCGCATGATTGCGGCCTCGCCGGCCATTCGGACGCCGATGTCGGCATCCACGCCCTTTGTGATGCGATCTACGGCGCCTTGGCCGAGGGTGATATCGGCCGCCATTTCCCCCCCAGCGAGGCGGAATGGAAAGACGCCGACAGCGCCCGTTTCCTGCGCCACGCCGCCGAGCGGATCAGCGCCCGCGGCGGCACCCTCGGCAATGCCGACGTCACACTGATTTGCGAGCGCCCGAAGATCACCCCGCATGCCCCGGCCATGATCGCCCGCCTGGCCGAACTGCTCGGGACTGAGCCGGGCCGCGTGTCGGTGAAGGCGACCACCACGGAGCGCCTCGGCTTCACCGGGCGCGGCGAGGGCATCGCCGCCCAGGCGGTGGCGACGCTGCTGCTGCCAGGCTGACGCCACCCGCGTTAACCATTGCTTCTCACCTCCCGCGTAGTCTTGGCGCAGCAGCTTGAGCCGGGACAGTGCCGTTCAGCCCAACCTCCAAGGAGCCTGCCCGCGAGACCCAGGTGGACTTTCAAGTCTGGCTCAACCGCTATGCCGCGCCCGACGGCTATAGCCGCTGGAAGCAAGCCTTGCGGACCAACCAGAAGAACGCGGCTTTTCTTGCCTTTGCTGGCATCGCCGGGGAGGAGGACCTGCTCCAGCGTCTCCCAAGCAAGGACGCCACCCGCCTGGTGCGGGACGCTCAGGCCTATGCGCGGGAGAGCATGGGCGCGCGGGTGGTTTCCCAAGGCACTGCAATCGCTACCGAAACGGTTGCGATCCGTATTGAAGTGTGGCGCCGCGCCGTGGAACGCAGCCGCAATGGCACTGACCTGTCGATGCCCGCACTTGTGGCAGGCGCCGAGCCCGAGCAAGCGCCAGTCGCCTCGCCGGACCTGCAGGCCCTGGCCGCGTTTCCGCAGATCCTGCGCTCGACGGCCCCGCACCTGATCGACACGGTGCTGCGGCTCGGTTGCGAGGGATTGCTGGCCACTCCGCCGCCCATGAACCTCGTCTACGCGCTCGGCGCCGCCCGGGTGGCCGCCCGGAGCGGCCGCGGCGTCCATTGGCCCGGCAAGTCGGTCTCCAGAGCGGAGGGCTTGGCGGCGATCGACACGGTACAGCGTTGGAGCCACGCCAACCACAGCAATCCCTTCACCGCCGCTGGGCATGGCGGCGCGACCGGCAGCTTGGCCGACCGGGTGACCTCCTTGCTGATGGATGCCAGCGGCTGCGCAAGCCTTGCTGCCCGGCTGCCAGGCGGGGCCGGTGCGCCTGGGTTCGGGATGTGGGAGCGGGCGGAGGAGGCGCTGGCCTATGCCTTCGTTTCGCTCCGGGCCAGCCGTCTCGAACACATGAGCTACGACACGGCGGTCCACTTTGCCTCGGCCGCCGGGCGAATGGCCGACCGCCTCATGGCCGACCCGGCGCAATGCTTGGCGGACCTGCCCTCGGGCTGGCAGCACGTAAAACCGGCCACCGTCGCCGCCATGGCGCGGTCGGTCACGCGCGGCCCGTTCACTCCCCGCCGCTCCGCGCTCGCACAAGCTTGCGTGCCGGAGGTGAAGGTGGCCGAGCTTGCGGCACCAATCCCGATGGCAGCGGGAGGCGAGCAAACGCCATCATGGTTCAGCCGCCTCTACCAGCCTGCCCGCCGAGGCGTGGAGCGCTGGCTCGGATAGTTCCAGCCATCGCCCAGGCCGGCGACGATCGGTCACGCCGCACCGCACCAGGCAGGACAGTCTCTCAACCGCATCACGACCCAAGCCGTCGAGATCCACCGCGTGATGTCCGACATCGCAGCGTTCGCGGAGGAGCAGACGGCGGGATTGCGCGAGGTCAACACGGCGATGAAGCAAATGGACCAGGTCACCCAGCGAAATGCCGCCATGGCCGAGCAGGCCGATGCCGTCCGCGACCGCGGAGCCGCTTGAGCAGGCCTTGAAAGGACCGCCGCAGACGCCCAGCCGGCTGGGGTTAGGTCAGCAGCCCGGCCAACGCCCCGCTCATGCAGGTCGCAATCGTGCCACTCAGCACCGAACGCAGCCCCAGAACCGCAATCTCCGCCCGCCGATCCGGAACCATCGCTCCCATGCCGCCGACCAGGATCCCAAGACTGCCAAAATTGGCAAAGCCGCACATGGCATAGGTCAAGATGATCCGTGTGTGCGGCGCCAAATCCGCTTGCTTGCTCAGCATCAGGTAGCTGACAAACTCATTCAGCACCGTTTTGGTGCCCATCAGCAACGCGGCGGTGGCCGTCTCGCTCCATGGCACGCCCATCAGCCACAACACCGGCCGGAACGGCACGGCAAACAAGCCCTGCAACGTCGGCGAGCCGGGCAGGGTGGCCAACAGGCTGTTGCACAGGCTGGCCAGCGCCACCGCCACCAGCAAGGTCGTCGTAATGCCCACCAAAGGCCCGATTCCGTCCGCCGTGCCACGGACCAGCGCATCCAATGACCCAAAAGCAGGCTGGCGCGTGAGGCTCGCGGGCGCCGTCCGCGTGGCTGGGACAAACGGGACCATGATGGCGGCCACCGCGAGGGCCGCCGGGGTGCTGATCACGGCGGCCGCAATGATGGTGCCAAGCGCGTTGGGCAGCACGGGGCCCAAAATGGTGCTGTAGATCACCAGAACCGTGCCTGCGATCCCTGCCATCCCGCAGCTCATCAGGGCGAACAATTCGCCCCGTTGCATGGCCGGCAGATAGGGCCGGATCAGCAGCGGCGCCTCGATATGGCCGACAAAGATGTGCACCGCCGCCGCCAAGGCGAGCGGGCCATCCACCCCCAGTGCCCGGCGCAGCACGGTGGCAAACAGCGCCGTGACGCGCTGCAGCACGCCCCAGTGGAACAGCAGCGAACCCAGCGCGCTGATGATGAGCACCAGCGGCAAGATCTTGAACGCCACGATCAAGCTCGCGTCCGGATGCGCCACCGTGAACGGCGCCGCTCCCCCACCCAAATAGCCAAACAGAAACGAGGTGCCGTCATCGGTGGCGCGCTGCAGGGCATCGACCACGCGGTTCAGCAGCAGCACGGCCCTGCGCGCCTGGGCCACGTCGATCAACAGCAGCGCCAACAGCCACTGCAGCACCAGCCCGCCTGCAACGGTGCGCCAAGGGATCCGCCGGCGCCCTTCGCTTAACAGCCAGGCCAATCCGAGCAACGCCAGCCAGCCCGCCAACCCTCGCACCTGCAACCCTCGCTCAGCCGCTGTGTGGCATAAACTGGCAGGGCCGGTGCGTCGATCCGGTTTGCTCGCGTCCATCCCAGGGGTAGAGTCGTCCGCAGCCTAGGGGAACTGCCATGCCGTATCGCTCGTGCCAACGTGCCGCCTGTCGCGCTCTGCCGCGCTCTGCCGTGGACCAGCGCCTTTGAGCCGGGTCATCACCGTTGCCGCAGCCCAGCTCGGCCCGATCCAGCGCGCCGAGCCCCGTTCGGAGGCGGTTGGCCGCATGGTGCGGTTGATGGAACGCGCCAGCGCACGCGGGGTGCAGGTGATGGTGTTCCCCGAATTGGCCCTCACCACGTTCTTCCCTCGGCACTACCATGAGGACCGCCGCGAAGCCGATGCATGGTTCGAAACATCCATGCCTTCGAACGAAACGGCCCCGCTATTTGCCGCGGCTCGCAAGCACCGCATCAGCTTCCACCTAGGCTATGCCGAACTCACGCCCGACGGCCGCCACTACAATACTGCCATCCTGGTGAACCCGGACGGCGACATCATGCTGAAATACCGCAAAGTGCATCTGCCGGGCCATGCCGAGTTCGACCCGGCGCGGAAAGTCCAGCATCTCGAGAAACGCTACTTCGAAGTCGGCGATCTCGGCTTTCCAGTGCTCCGCGTGCCCTTGGGCGGGCTTCCAGTCAATGCCGGCCTGCTCATCTGCAACGACCGCCGCTGGCCGGAAGCCTGGCGCGTGCTGGGCCTGCAATCAGTCGAGCTGGTGATGCTGGGCTACAACACGCCGTCCCTCAATCAGGATGCCCGCGGCTTCGAGGCGCATCATCTTCGGGTGTTGCACAGCCACCTCTCCATCCAAGCCGGCGCGTACCAGAACGCCACCTTTGCCATCGCCACAGCCAAGGCCGGCGTGGAGGACGGCTGCGAGTTGTTCGGCAACTCCATCATCGTCAACCCACAGGGCGAGGTTTTGGCGGAGGCGACCAGTTGGGGCGATGAACTCATCACCGCCGATTGCGACCTGGATCGTTGCACGCTTGGCCGCACGACCATTTTCGCGTTCGACAAGCATCGCCGGCCAGAGGCGTATGGCCGGATAACCGAACAAGTCGGATCCGTCGCGCCGGCAGAATGGAGCCGTGCCGCCGTGCCTGGTGCCTCATGAAAGGCACACCGGTTGTTGCGTTGCCGGAGGCACTCGCCGGAGCACACCGCAACCGCAATCCCGCCGGAGAGGTTTGCCACATCTGCCAGCGTGCGGCTTGGCGGCAGTGATTGTTGATGGCCTTGCGTGCGAGGCTGCTGCTTGTGTCACGCCCCGTATTGCTCGTTGCTGACCTGCTCCATCCAGTCCACGGGGGAGCCGTTCAGCTTCTCCTGGATGGCAATGTGGCTCATCGCCGTCGTGGGCGCGGCCCCGTGCCAGTGCTTCTCGCCGGGGGCAAACCACACCACGTCGCCGGGTCGGATTTCCTGGACTGGGCTGCCCTCGCGCTGTGCCCGGCCGCAGCCGGCGGTCACGATGAGAGTTTGGCCAAGCGGATGGGTGTGCCAGGCCGTTCGCGCCCCGGGCTCAAACGTGACCCACGCCATCGCGACGCGTGCCGGGTCCGGCGAGCTGTTGAGCGGGTCGATGCGGACCGTTCCGGTGAAATACGCGGCTGGCCCCTTGCCGGAGGGCTGGCTGCCCGCGCGATAGATGTCCATGATTTCCTCCCCTCGTCCAATCTCGACCGTCAGGCGACCGTGCTTGCGTCCACCAGTCAGGTAGGAGATGCCCAGCCCGGCGGCTAGGCCGTATCATGGGTATCGACGACGAAGTGCCGCGCCTGTCTGCTTCATGCAGACATCAAGGACGTCGTCATCTTCCTGGCAGGATGACACTTCACCAGGTGGACCACCAGCTATTCCGTTTGGCGGAGCAGAGCCTGAAGCGATTGCCGCAAATTGGCGGCAGCGACCAAATTGCTTGAGGCCATGGCGCAACCAGCCGGCAGCGCCAAGCCACTCGTTGCCACGACCACCTTGGTCGCACGCCTGCTACTTCTTAGGGCTGATGTCGACCTTGAAGTACATCTTAGCGATTTTGTCGAAGCTGCCGTCTGCATTGGCCGCAGCAATCGCTTTGTTGAACATGTCACGGAGGTCGGTGTCATCTGGCCTGAACGCTGCTCCTACGCCGGGTCCGAAGACATCCGTGATACGCGGGATTTGCGCAACGATGCGGCAGCACCCTGGATTCTTATCGATAAACGCCTGCGAGACGATGGTGTCGCCCACTGCATAATCGAGACGGCCGCTCGCCAAATCTGCATACGGCTCGTCGCCACCGGGATAGAGCTTCACCTCTACACCTTTGTAATACTTGTCCAAATAATTCGCAAACGTTGTGGAGGATTGTGTACCGACGATTTTGCCCTTTATGGCAGCCAGGGAAACGTCATCGCTTTTGTTGCTGAGCGTCGTGACCCAGACGGGCGGTGTCGCGTAATAAACGTCAGAAAAGGTTACCAGCTTGGCGCGGGCAGCCGTCTCGTTCATGGAAGACAAGATTACGTCGAACTTGCCGGAGAGCAGTGCTGGGATAATACCGTCCCAATCCTGATTTTGGAATGTGCAGGTCACCTGCATCTTGGCGCACAGGTCCTTGGCGTAATCGACCTCAAACCCGACGATCTCACCCTGCGGATTGACACTTTCAAACGGCGGATAGGTGGCATCCATACCGATGCGAACCGTTTTCCAATCCTTCGCGCCGACCGGTGTGGCGGAGAAAGTGGCAGCAAGGCTCAGCAGGGCAGCCAGCAGCGTCTTAAAATGCATCGCGATCTCCCAAGTGCGGCTGTCCAACCGTCTAGTCACCAGCGCCAGCGCAAAATCCATGCCAGTGCTCACGGTCGCTTGGAAGCGCTGACGCTCCGGCGCGGCGACAAAGCCTCCGCGGCTAAATCGTGCCGACCGTTCTGATACGGGCGCGCGGGAAAATCTCGGATTGGGCGAGCACGGGAGTGGCTGGGCGGATCCGGTCGACGATGGCGCGGAGATGGGCTCGGATGCCGGCGGAGGACAACAACACCGGCATTTCGCCAGCGGCCTGCGCCGCATCGAAGGTTTGCCGCAGCCGTTGCATGAATTCACCAAGCCGCGAGGGCGCCATCGCAAGCTGACGGTCATCGGGCGGCCCAACAAGGCTCTCAGCGAAAGCAGCCTCCCATTCTGGGGAAAGGGCAATAAGGGGGATGTAGCCGCTTGGCCCGGTATGGCTGTCGCTGATTTGCCGGGCCAGCCGAGCCCGCACGTGGGCGACGATGGCTGCGATGGGCCGGGGCTGACCTCCGCAGGCCTCTGCAATCCCTTCCAGCACCGTGGCTAGGTCTCGGATCGAGACACGTTCGGCCAGAAGTGCTTGCAACACGCGCTGCACCCCACCCACACTAATCTGCGCCGGGATCAGATCAGCAACCAGCTTATGCTGGTCCCGCGGCAACTCGTCGAGCAGCTTCTGTGTTTCGGAATAAGACAGCAGCTCCGCCATCGTCTCGCGGACAATCTCGGTCAAGTGGGTGGTGAGGACGGAAGGCGGGTCCACAACCGTGCAACCGCGCGCCATCGCCTCATCCCGCCGCGCCGGGTCGATCCACAATGCCGGCAGACCGAAGGTGGGCTCGGTGGTCCGCTCACCGGGGAATGGCGGCATCCCACCCCGCGGGTCCATCGCCAGCACCTGTGACGGACGCAGTTCACCGCGGCCAGCCTCGATTTCCTTCACCCTGATCGAGTAGGTATCGGCACCCAGTTGCATGTTGTCCTGAATGCGGACCGGGGGCAGGACAAAGCCCATTTCTGCCGCAATGGAGCGGCGCAAGCCCTTGATTTGCTCCGTGAGCCTCGGCGAATTACCGCCGGCCAAAGCCAGCAGCCCATATCCCAATTCGAGCCGGATCATGTCGATCCGCAGCGCGTCAGCAATGGGCGGTTCGCTTGGCGCGGCCGTGCTCGGCGCCTGCAGGTCTTCGGCTGTCTTTGGCGGGTGCTTCCAGCGCATCCAGGCGCCGCCACCGGCAAGCCCTGCCAAGACCATGAAGGGCAGCATTGGCAGACCCGGCATCAGCGCCAGCACGCCGGCCGCCCCCGCCGCCATGGCGAGCGGCTTTGGGCTGCCGCCCAACTGACGAATAAGGACCGTGTCGGCCGCGCCGTCCATTCCGCCCTTGGTGACGACGATGCCGGCCGCCGTCGAAACCACCAAAGCGGGGATTTGCGACACCAGCCCATCGCCGACCGACAGGGTGGTGAACGTCGCCGCGGCGTCGGCCAGCGGCATGCCGTGCCGGATCAAACCAATGGCAAAGCCGCCAAACACGTTGATCGAGGTGATCAGCAAACCGGCGATTGCATCGCCGCGGACGAATTTAGCAGCACCATCCATGGCGCCGTAGAAGCCGCTCTCCTCCTCAAGCTCCTTGCGCCGGACCCGCGCTTTCGCCTCGTTGATCAGGCCTGAAGATAGGTCGGCGTCAATGGCCATTTGCTTGCCGGGCATGGCATCCAAGCTGAACCGAGCCGCCACCTCCGCGATGCGGCCCGAGCCCTTGGTGATGACCATGAAGTTCACCACCAGCAGGAT
>CAXTNN010000098.1:0-11341 GCA_964245545.1 uncultured Acetobacteraceae bacterium
GCTGACCGGCTTTGTCGAGGTTCGCTATGACGAGGAACAGAAGCGGGTCGTGAACGTGCCGGTCAGCCTAACTCAAGATTTCCGCAACTTTGATTTCGTCTCACCCTGGGAGGGCATGGTGGCGCTGCCGGGCGACGAGAAGGCCCATGCCGCGCGCCAGCAGGCCGGCGGTGGGACGAAGATCGGGGCGGATGGAGGCAAGACACCATGAGCCATTTCGTTGCTGACACAATGCCGGACACCGGCGAGACTGGGGTGGAGCGCCGCGAGTGGCCGGAGACCATGCTGCCTTCCGGCGACAAGCAGCTCAAGCAGATCGAAATCGACAGCCACTCCATCAACTTCGGCCCGCAGCATCCGGCCGCCCATGGGGTGCTGCGCCTCATCCTCGAGATGGACGGCGAGGTGGTTGAGCGGGCCGACCCGCATGTTGGCCTGCTGCACCGCGGCACCGAGAAGCTGATCGAGTACAAGACCTACGTCCAGGCACTGCCGTATTTCGACCGGCTGGACTACGTGTCGCCGATGTGCATGGAGCATGCCTTCGCGCTTGCCACCGAGAAGCTGCTCAGCATCACGCCGCCGGAGCGGGCACAGTGGATCCGGGTGATGTTCGCCGAGATTACCCGTATTCTCAACCACTTGCTAAACGTCACCAGCTACGCGCTGGACGTTGGCGCGTTGACGCCAACGCTGTGGGGCTACGAAGAGCGCGAAATCCTGATGGAGTTCTACGAGGCGGTGTCCGGCGCCCGGTTGCATGCCAACTACTTCCGCTTTGGCGGCGTCCATCAGGACCTGCCGGCCGGTTTGGAAGACCGCATCGCCGCCTGGTCGGAGAAGTTTCCCAAGTTCATCGATGACCTTGAGGCGCTGCTGACCAACAACCGCATTTGGAAGCAGCGTACGGTCGACATCGGGGTGATGACGGCCGAGCAGGCGCTGGCCTGGGGGTTCAGCGGTCCGAACCTGCGCGCCTCCGGCGTGCCGTGGGACCTGCGGCGCAGCCAGCCCTACGATAAATACGCCGAGGTCGAGTTCGAAATCCCAGTGGCCCGCCATGGCGACTGCTACGACCGCTACCTGGTACGGGTGGCGGAGATGCGGGAGTCGGTGAAGATCATCCGCCAGTGCTTGCAAAAGATGCGGCCGGGCCCGGTGAAGGTAAACGACCGCAAGTTCACGCCGCCGTATCGGGCGGACATGAAGCGGTCGATGGAAGCCTTGATCCACCATTTCAAGCTCTACACCGAGGGCTTCCATGTGCCGGCCGGCGCCACCTACACCACGGTGGAGAGCCCCAAGGGCGAGTTCGGCGTGTACTTGGTGGCAGATGGGTCGAACCGGCCCTACCGCTGCAAGATCCGCCCAACCGGGTTCAGCCACCTGCAGGCGTTCGAGACCATGGCCCGGCGCCACATGCTGGCCGACGCGGTGGCGATCATTGGCTCGATCGACATCGTGTTTGGTGAGGTAGATCGCTAAATGGCTGAGGATATTGGCGATGGCTCCACTGGCATGCGCCCAGGAATGCCGCAGCCGGAGCATTTCGAGTTCGACGAGGAGAGCCGGGCGGCTATCGACGCGCACACGGCCAAGTATCCGCCCGGCCGCGAAGCCAGTGCGGTGATCGCAGCGCTCTACGAGGTGCAGAAGCAGATGCGCCGGCAGACCGGCAGCGCCTGGGTGCCGCGGGTGGCGATGGATGCGGTGGCGGCGCGGCTGAACATGGCGCCGATCCGCGTCTATGAGGTCGGCACCTTCTACCTGATGTTCAACACCAACCCGATCGGCCGCTACCACCTGCAGGTTTGCACCACCACGCCCTGCTGGCTGCGCGGGTCGGACGTGGTGGAGCAGACGTGCCGCCGGGTCACGGGGATTAAAGGTTGGCACGAGACCAGCGCGGACGGGATGTTTACCCTGAGCCAGGTGGAATGCCTCGGCGCCTGCGTAAATGCCCCCGTGTTGCAGGTGGACGATGACTATTATGAGGACCTGGATGGCCCGGCGACCGAGCGTCTGCTGGCGGCTCTGGCCCGCGGCGAGCGCCCGCAGCCCGGCAGCACTATTGGGCGCCAGACCTCGGCACCCGAGGGCGGACCCACCACATTGCTGACGGTCACGGAGTAACAGACGGTGCTCGACGACAAGGACCGCATTTTCACCAACCTCTACGGCATCCATGACTGGACGCTGGAAGGGGCGAAGCGGCGCGGAGACTGGGACGGCACGGCCGCCATTTTGGCGCGCGGGCGGGACGCGATCATCGACGAGATGAAGGCGTCCGGCCTGCGCGGCCGCGGCGGCGCCGGCTTTCCGACCGGGATGAAGTGGTCGTTCATGCCCAAGACGTCCGACGGGCGCCCGGCCTACCTGGTGATCAACGCCGACGAGTCTGAGCCCGGCACCTGCAAGGACCGGGACATCATGCGGCATGACCCGCACAAGCTGGTGGAAGGGGCGCTGATCGCGTCCTTCGCCATGGGGGCGCATACCTGCTACATCTACATCCGCGGCGAGTACTACAACGAAGCCAAGAACCTGCAGGCGGCGATTGAGCAAGCCTATGAAGCGGGGCTGATCGGCACCAATGCCTGTGGCTCGGGCTGGGACTTCCAGTTGTTCCTGCATCGCGGCGCCGGCGCTTATATCTGCGGTGAAGAGACCGCGCTGCTGGAGTCGCTCGAGGGCAAGAAGGGGATGCCGCGGCTGAAGCCGCCATTCCCGGCCGCGATGGGGCTGTATGGCTGCCCGACGACGGTCAACAACGTCGAGACCATTGCCGTGGTGCCGACCATCCTGCGCCGCGGCGGCGCCTGGTTCAGCGCCTTGGGGCGGCCAAAGAATGCCGGTAGCAAGATTTTCTGCATCTCCGGTCACGTGAACAAACCGTGCAATGTGGAGGAAGAACTCGGCATTCCCCTGCGCGAGCTGATCGACAAATACTGCGGCGGCGTGCGTGGCGGCTGGGACAACCTGCTTGGGGTGATCCCAGGCGGCTCTTCGGTGCCGGTGATCCCGAAGAGCGTGTGCGACACCGTGCTGATGGATTTCGACAGCCTGCGCGACGCCAAGACCGCCCTGGGCACGGCGGCGGTGATCGTGATGGACAAGTCCACCGACATCATCGCCGCGATCGCCCGGCTGGCGCATTTCTACAAGCATGAGAGCTGCGGCCAGTGCACTCCCTGCCGCGAAGGCACGGGGTGGATGATGCGGATCATGAACCGCATGGTGGCCGGCCGGGCCGAGGTGGAGGAAATCGACCTGCTCGACCAGGTCAGCAGGCAAATCGAAGGGCATACCATCTGCGCCTTGGGCGACGCCGCGGCGTGGCCGATCCAGGGGCTGATCCGCCATTTCCGCCCGGAGATGGAGGAGCGGATTGCGGCCTATAAGCGCAGCAAGGCGCCGCCGGCGCTGCGGATGGCCGCCGAGTGAGCGCAACGCCCGAAACGCTTGAGCAGTCGAGGTGGGATCTTGAGGAGAAAATCCTCAAGATCGCCAGTCTGCAGGCCGACACGACGCTGAAGCAGATTCAGTCCAAGTTCGAGCCGTGGGAGGTTATTGCGTCGGCCGTGGGTGCCGCGGGCGTGTTCTTTGGCGCAGCGGCCGCTGTAGGCGCATTCGTGGCCAGGAGCCTTGGCCATTGACCACCTTCAGCAACATCGTCGAACCCATCCTTGCCGATGACGCGGACCTGCGGGGCAGCTCGTTCACTCACGTGAACCTGTCCGGCGTGGTGTTCGAGCGCATGAACCTGGCCCGCTCCCGCTTCGAGGACGGCACCATGCCGGGCGCCGTGTTCCACAACGTGACACTCGCCGGCGCCCAGTTCGACGACGTGTCCTTCGTCTCCGCCAGCGTGACCAACGCCAACCTGCGCGGCATGACGATCAACCATAGCGACATCACTGGCCTGCGCATCGACGGCGTGGAAATCGCCCCGCTGCTGGCCAAGTTCAAAGAGGCATAACATGGCCAAGGTTACCGTTGACGGCCGCGAGGTCGAGGTTCCGAACGGCTTTTCCGTCTTGCAAGCCTGCGAGCAGGCGGGCGTGGAAATCCCGCGCTTCTGCTACCACGAGCGCCTGTCCGTGGCGGGCAACTGCCGGATGTGCCTGGTGGAAGTGGAAAAGGCGCCGAAGCCGATCGCCTCCTGCTCCTACCCGGTGGCGGACGGCATGGTGGTGAAGACCGACACGCCCATGGTGCGCAATGGCCGCCGCGGGGTGATGGAGTTCCTGCTCATCAACCATCCGCTGGACTGCCCGATTTGCGACCAGGGCGGCGAGTGCGACCTGCAGGACCAGGCCTATTCCTATGGCAGCGACCATTCACGCTTCCACGAGAACAAGCGGGTGATCAAGGACAAGTATCTCGGCCCGCTGATCAAGACCTCCATGACCCGGTGCATCCAGTGCACGCGCTGCGTCCGCTTTGCCACCGAGATCGCCGGCGTGCCGGAGCTGGGCGCCACCGCGCGCGGCGAGAACATGGAAATCACCACCTATGTTGAGAAGGCGCTGACCTCTGAGCTTTCCGGCAACATGATCGACATCTGTCCGGTCGGGGCGTTGATTTCCAAGCCCTACGCCTTTTCGGCGCGGCCGTGGGAGCTGCGCAAGGTCGACGGGATTGACGCGCTGGACGCGCTGGGCTCGGCGATTCGGGTGGATAGCCGCGGCCCCGAGGTGATGCGCATCCTTCCCCGCACCAACGATGAGATCAACGAGGAGTGGCTGGGCGACAAGTCCCGCTTCTCGTGGGACGGTCTGCGCCGCCGGCGGCTGGACAAGCCCTGGCTGCGTGAGAACGGCAAGCTGCGGCCGGCAAGCTGGCCGGAGGCATTCGGCGCCATCGCCGCCAAGCTGAGCGGCATGCCGGGGGAGCGCATCGGCGCCGTGGCGGGCGATCTGTGCGACGCCGAGAGCATGCTGGCGCTGAAGGACCTGATGGCCGCGCTCGGCTCGCCAAACCTGGATTGCCGGCAGGACGGTGCCCAGCTCGACGCCAGCCGCCGCGACCTCTACCTGTTCAATAGCACCATCGCCGGCATTGAGGAGGCGGATGCGCTGCTTCTGGTCGGCAGCAACCCCCGCCACGAAGCCCCCGTGCTGAACGCGCGTATCCGCAAGCGCAAGCTGATGGGCGGCTTCCCCGTCGGGCTGATTGGCCCGCAAACCGACCTCACCTATATCCATGACTGGCTTGGCGATCGCCCCAGCGTGCTGGCCGATCTGCCCGAAGCGTTTGCCGGCCTGCTGGCGAAGGCCGAGCGGCCGATGGTGGTGGTCGGGCAGGGCGCTCTGGCCCGCCCCGACGGCGCCGCCGTGCTCGCCGCCGCCTGGCAGCTTGCCGGCAAGATCGGCGCGCTGCGGCCCGAGTGGCACGGCTTCAACGTGCTGCACACGGCGGCCGCGCGCGTGGGCGCGCTGGATCTCGGCTTCCTGCCCGGCCCTGGCGGCAAGGCACTTCCTGCCATGCTCGGCGGCGGGGTGGACCTGCTTTGGTTGCTGGCCGCCGATGAGTTCGACACCAGCGCGATTGGCGCCAACACCTTCGTGGTTTATCAGGGCCACCATGGCGACCGCGGCGCCGCCCGAGCCGACGTGATCCTGCCCGGCGCCGCCTATGTCGAGAAGCAAGGCACCTACGTGAACACCGAGGGCCGGGTGCAGCGTATGCTGAAGGCGGTGTTTCCACCGGGGGAGGCGAGAGAAGATTGGGCCATCCTGCGCGCCTTCTCTGGCCTGATCGGCAAGCCGCTGCCGTATGACGGCCTGGACGCGCTGCAGGCGCGGCTGGAGCAGGTGAACCCGGTGTTTGCCCGCGTGGGCTTCCTGCCCCGCTTCGGTGCCAGCGACGTGGCGGGCCCAGCCGGTGACCCGGCGGCGCTCGGGCTCGCGCCGTTCCGCTACGCCATCGCCGACTACTTCCAAACCAACCCGATCAGCCGCGCGAGCCTCACCATGGCCGAATGCACCAAGGTCAGGGTGGCCGACGTAGCCATGGCGGCCGAATAATGGCCGGGTTCTTTGCCACCGGGCCGGGCCAGGTCCTCATCACGCTGGTGGAGACGCTGGCCCTGCTGGTGCCGTTGCTGATGTCGGTCGCCTATCTCACCGTAGCCGAGCGCAAGGTTCTCGGCGCGATGCAGCTTCGCAAAGGCCCCAACGTGGTGGGGTTTTGGGGCTTGCTGCAGGCCTTTGCCGACGCGCTCAAGATGCTGCTGAAGGAACAGATCATTCCCACGGGGGCGAACCGCGTGCTGTTCGTCATCGCCCCCATGCTGACGATGATCCTGGCGCTGGTGGCCTGGGCGGTGATCCCGGTGAACAATGGCTGGGCGATCGCCGACATCAACGTCGGCGTGCTCTACCTCTTCGCGATCTCGTCCCTGGGTGTTTACGGCATCATCATCGCCGGCTGGGCGTCCAACTCCAAATACGCCTTCCTGGGGGCGCTGCGCTCGGCGGCGCAGATGGTGAGCTACGAGGTGTCGCTCGGTTTCGTGATCGTGACGGTGCTGCTCTGCGCCGGCACGCTGAACCTCACCGGCATCGTGATGGCGCAACGGACGATCTGGTTTGTCGTGCCGCTGTTCCCGATGTTCATCGTCTACTTCATTTCCGCCTTGGCTGAGACCAACCGCGCCCCGTTCGATGTGGCGGAGGGGGAGAGCGAGATCGTTGCCGGGTTCATGGTGGAATACAGCGGCATTTCCTGGGCGCTGTTTTTCCTCGGCGAATACGCCAACATGATCCTGCAAGCGGCCATGGTGACCATCCTGTTCCTGGGCGGCTGGCTGCCGCTGGTGCCAGTGGTGCCGTTCACCTGGGTTCCTGGGCCGATCTGGTTCATCGCCAAGATGATCGTCTGCTTGTTCATCTTCATCTGGGTGCGCGCCACCTTCCCGCGGTTCCGTTACGACCAGATCATGCGGCTGGGATGGAAGGTGTTTTTGCCATTGTCGCTGTTCTGGCTGGTGTTGACGGCGGGTGTTCTGGTGGTCACGGGCTGGCTGCCGCACTCGGCTTAGGCTAAGCCTGCCATCGTTGAGAGGTCGGTATTATGGCGTTTTTGGATCGCACGGCGCGTTCCCTGTTGCTGAGCGAACTCGTCTCGGGGCTTTGGCTGACGCTGAAGTATTTCTTCAAGCCCAAGGTCACCATCAACTACCCCTATGAGCGCAACCCGTACTCGCCGCGCTTCCGCGGGGAGCATGCGCTGCGCCGTTATCCGAATGGTGAAGAGCGCTGCATCGCCTGCAAGCTCTGCGAGGCGGTGTGCCCGGCCTTGGCCATCACCATCGAGGCCGAGCCGCGCGAAGACGGCTCCCGCCGCACCACGCGCTACGACATCGACATGACGAAGTGCATCTATTGCGGGCTGTGCGAAGAGTCTTGCCCGGTGGATGCGATCGTCGAGGGGCCGAACATCGAGTTCAGCACCGAGTCGCGCGAGGAGCTGCTCTATAACAAGGCAAAGCTGCTCGCCAACGGCGACCGGTGGGAGCCGGAATTGGCCAAGCGCTTGGAACTGGACGCGCCATACCGATGATTGCCAGCATCGCCTTCTACCTGTTCGCCGCCATCCTGATCGGCTCCGCAGCACTGGTGGTGAGCAGCCGCAACCCGGTGCATTCGGTGTTGTTCCTCATCCTCGCCTTCTTCAACGCCGCGGCGCTGTTCCTGCTGGCCGGGGCGGAGTTCCTGGCGATGATCCTGGTGATCGTCTACGTCGGTGCGGTCGCGGTGCTGTTCCTGTTCGTGGTGATGATGCTGGACGTGAACTTCGACCAGCTTCGCGAGGGGTTTCAGCGCTATGCCCCGATCGGCGCTGCCGTAGGGGTCGTGTTGCTGCTCGAGTTGGCAGTGACTTTGGGCGGTTGGCAGTTCGTGCCAAGCGCCACGCTGCATCTGTCTTCGGCCGCACCGCTGGGCATGTCCAACACGGCGGCGCTTGGGCGGGTGATCTACACCGACTACATATTCCTGTTCCAAGTGGCGGGGCTGATCCTGCTGGTGGCAATGATGGGCGCCATCGTGCTGACCCACCGCGTGCGGCCCGGCGCTTCCCGGCGGCAGAACATCGCCCGGCAGGAAGCGCGCACGGTGGCGGGCACGATGCAGTTCGTGACGGTGTCGCTCGGTGCGGGCGCGCCGCAAAGCCGCTATTTGCGGCCAATGCCGGAGCCGATGGCGCCGGCGGAAGCGCAGGAGCTGAAGCCCACGCACGCCCATCCTGGCGAACACTGAGAGGGAGCTGGCGCGATGGCAGTGGGTGTTGGGCACTATCTTGTGGTCGCAGCGATGCTGCTGGTGTTGGGCGTGTTCGGGATTTTTCTTAACCGCAAGAACATCATCGTCATCATGATGAGCATCGAGCTCATCCTGCTCGCCGTGAACATCAACCTGGTGGCGTTCTCATCGGCGTTGGGGGATTTGACCGGGCAGGTGTTCGCCCTGTTCGTGCTGACGGTGGCAGCGGCTGAGGCAGCGATTGGACTTGCCATCGTGGTGGTGTATTTCCGCAACCGCGGCTCGATCCAGGTTGAGGATGTCCGCCTGATGAGGGGCTGAGATGATCTACGCCATTGGCATACTGAGCCCGCTGGCCGGCTTCCTCCTCGCCGGCAGCTTTGGCCGTGCCCTGGGCGACCGTTTTGGCTTTGCCGTCACCATCGGCTTCATGCTGTTGGCCAGCGTGTGTGCCGAGGCCAACCTGGCGGACGTGCTTTACGCCACGCCGCAGCCCGACCCGGTGGTGCTCGGCACTTGGTTCAACATCGGCGGCTTTCAGCTCGATTGGGCGCTGCGGCGGGACACGTTGTCGTCGGTCATGGTGGCAATGGTCGCTCCCGTGGCGACGCTGATCCACATCTACAGCGTCGGCTACATGGCGCATGAGCGACGGGCGTTCCGCTTCTTCTCCTACTTGTCGCTGTTCAGCTTCGCCATGCTGATGCTGGTGACGGCGAACAACTTGGTACAGCTTTTCTTCGGCTGGGAAGGCGTGGGCCTCGCGAGCTACCTGCTGATCAACTACTGGTATGACCGGCCGAGCGCCAATCGCGCCGCCATGAAAGCCTTCATCGTCAACCGCGTCGGCGACCTGTTTTTCGCCGTCGGGATTGCGCTGGTGTTCTTCGTGTTCGGCTCGGTCGAGTTCCCGGTGATTTTCGCCTCGGTCGACCAGCACACCAATGAGATCTACCATCTGTTCGGCAGCAGCCTGCATGCGTACGAGGTGATCGGCGTGCTGCTGTTCCTCGGCGCCATGGGCAAGTCCGCGCAAATCGGCCTGCACACCTGGCTGCCGGACGCGATGGAGGGGCCGACGCCGGTTTCCGCGCTGATCCACGCAGCGACGATGGTGACGGCGGGCGTGTTCCTGATGGCGCGTATGTCGCCGCTGATGGACGCAGCCCCCGCGGCGCTGAACTTCGTGCTGTTCATCGGCGGCACCACCTGCCTGTTTGCCGCGACGATTGCCTGCGTGCAGACCGACATCAAGCGGGTGATCGCGTACTCGACCTGCTCGCAACTCGGCTACATGTTCATCGCCGCTGGCGCCACCGCCTATCAAGCGTCCATGTTTCACTTGATCACCCATGCCTTCTTCAAGGCGCTGCTGTTCCTCTGCGCCGGGTCGGTGATCCACGCGATGAGCGACGAGCAGGACATGCGCAAGATGGGCGGCATTTGGCGGCGGGTGCCGATCACCTACGGCTGCATGTGGGCGGGCAGCCTCGCCATTGCCGGCGTGCCGTTCTTCGCTGGCTACTGGTCGAAGGACGCGATTTTGGAGACCGGCTGGGTCACCCCCGTCAGCATGGGCCTTTATGGCTTCTGGACCGGCACGGTCGCCGCGTTCCTCACGGCGTTCTACTCGTGGCGCCTCCTCATCATGACGTTCCATGGCGCGCCCCGGGCCGATGCGCACACCATGGAGCATGTGCACGAGAGCACGCCCTGGATGACGGTGCCGCTGCTGCTGCTCGCGGTCGGCGCAGTATTTTCCGGGTGGGCTTTCCATGACGACTTTATCGGCGTGAATCAATTAGCGTTCTGGGCCGGCTCGATTCATTCCGGGCCCAACAACCACATCCTGGTGGACATCGAGCACATTCCCGACTGGGTGGCTTGGCTGCCGACGGTGACCAGCTTCCTCGGCATAGGATTGGCCTATGTCATGTATATGCTCCGGCCCGAGCTGCCGGCGCGCTTGGCCACCATTTTCCAACCGGTCTACCAGTTTCTCGTGCACAAATGGTATTTCGACGAGCTGTATGACGCCGTGTTCGTCCGCCCCGCTCAGTGGTTGGCCCGCCAGCTCTGGCATGTCGGGGATGAGACGCTGATCGATGGCATGCCGAACGGTGCGGCCGCGCTGGCGGCGGGCGGGTCGGCGCAGGTGGTCAAAATCCAGACCGGCTCGATTGCGGTCTATGCCTTCACGATGCTGATTGGCCTGGTCGTGCTGGTCAGCCTGTTCCTCCTGATCCGTTAGGGTTTGCCTGTGCCCGCCAACGCCGCCGGTTTCCCCATCCTCTCGCTGGTCACCTGGCTGCCGCTGGTCGGCTGCCTAGTGCTGATGACCATCCGCGGCGAGGAGGCCGTGGTGGCGCGCAATGCCCGCTGGGCCGCGCTGTGGACCAGCCTGGCCGTGTTCGCCATCAGCCTCAAGCTGTGGTGGGATTTTGACCCGGCGCAATCCGGATTCCAATTCAACGAAAGCGTCGAGTGGCTGCCCCAGTTCAAGGTCGGCTACCGCATGGGGGTGGACGGCATCAGCGTGCTGTTCGTCCTGCTCTCCACCGCGCTGACGCCGATCTGCATCCTGGCGAGCTGGGAGTCGGTGCAGGTCCGGGTGCGCGAGTACATGATCGCGTTCCTGGTGCTGGAAACGATGATGGTCGGCGCCTTCTCCGCCACCGACTTCCTCGTGTTCTACATGTTCTTCGAGTGCCTGCTGATCCCGATGTATATCATCATCGGCATCTGGGGCGGGCCGCGCCGGGTCTATGCCTCGTTCAAGTTCTTCCTCTACACCCTGGCCGGCTCGGTGCTGATGCTGCTGGCGCTGCTCGCCATGTGGTTCCAGGCAGGGACGACAGACATCGCCGTGCTGATGCACACGGCCTTTCCGCCACGCACCCAAATCTTCCTGTTCCTGGCTTTCCTGGCCTCCTTCGCTGTGAAGGTGCCGATGTGGCCGGTGCATACCTGGCTGCCGGACGCCCATGTGGAGGCGCCGACCGCGGGGTCGGTCATCCTGGCCGGCATCCTGCTCAAGATGGGCGGCTACGGCTTCCTGCGCTTCTCGCTGCCGA
>CAXTNN010000099.1:0-11319 GCA_964245545.1 uncultured Acetobacteraceae bacterium
GGCAGGACGTATGGCGCTACGCGGTGATGCATGGTGCTCAAGCCGGCACAGACAATTCAAAGACCCAAAACGTTCTCCCTTAGCGTTGTCTGCATGACAACCGACGCTATGCCCTCGGTTGCGTCCCACCAGCCTCGGCCGTCGTGGTTGACGATGATGATCTCGCCCTCGCCGCGGCGGTATTTCAGGGCCCTCCTAGTGCTCTCGCGCACGTCGAGTCTCCAGCCGCCGGCCATGCGCTCCAGCACGGCGGCGCAGTTCACGCCCTGCCGGAATAGCTCCAGCTCCGCGTCCGCGGATTGTGACATCGTCGTCCTCCTGGGGTGGCCGGAAGTACGGGTCGGGCTCCCTGCCCTGCCCTCTCCATGTCCGGCATCTGCCGAACCGACGGCCGCGAAGCCGGAGGGGGGCAAGGGCGCAGCCGGCGAAGCCGGGCCGCGGCTCATAGGCCGCGTGACCCTTGCGGCCCTCCCGGCGCCAGCGGCACCCACTCTCAGCGTTGTGTTGTCGATCTCCACAGCGAAACGCTGACGACGCGCCGTGCAAACGGCGCCTCGAAGATCAGGTCAGAGCCTGCCTTTGTAGCCGCAGCGCTGAAGGTGGGTTCGATACTGGTCGTCCAGCACACCCTGTCCGTGGGCAAGCTGGTGCAGGTTGAGATCGCCGCCGAAGTTCAGCTCGAGGAAGGTGGGTTCGGGGTCGGCGAGCGCGATGTCCCAGGACTGGGTGCGAATGCCCGCGAAGGTCTGCGCCGCCAGTCTCACATCATGGACGATCTGAGCCCAATTCGGAACGGTGGTTCCGACGATCGGCTGCTGGGTGTCGGGGTGAAGACCGTCTTCCTCCAGGGTGAGACCGGTGCCACAAACGACGCGGGTTATGTTGCCCGTGGCGATGTCGATTGCGCCCAGCCGGTTGCCGGCGCGCCAATAGTTGTCGGCCGCGTTGACGCCCGTGGCGATCTTGGCAGCGGCGCGGTGGATGGTCGGCCCATCGGGCGTCACGAATACGAGGAGACGCGCGGACCAGAGCCGTGGTCCGAAGCGATCGGCCAACTCTTGCGCCGGCTTCAGCCGGCGCTGGATCATGTAGCCTGCTCCGCCGACCAGCGACACCGCTAGATCACCGACCGTACGCCGCTCGCCGCCGAGCTGGACAACCTCGTCCGAGCTGGCGTCGTAACTGTCGGCACTGACGACGGACAGGCTGTATTGGCCAGCCACCTGCTTCGCGAACAGCGGATACAGCGACGGATCGCGGAGGAAGCTCGCAAGATCATCCGCGTCCGTCATCGTCGGGATGTCCGGCAGGTGCCGTCCGATCTGGGTGATGGCGAGGTTCTGGGGCACGCGGTAGCGCGCGGACATCATGATCGAGTGGAACAGGATCTTGTCGGCACTTGCGGCGAACCACTCCCGGCTTCCGGCAGCGACGTGCATCGGATGCTGCGCCATTTTGCCAACAAAAGCTTTGGCTGGGCCAAGCCTTACGCGTTCGTCCCAGAGCCGATAATAGAAATATTCCTGCGGAGAGATCTTGCCGGGGCTGAATCTTAGGGCAACGGCTTCGGCAGCGATCTCGGAGGCCCTCCTACCCGTCGCCAGCGCCGCTTGAACGCTCTGTGGTATATTGACCGGTGGAATGCCATTCAGCACATCGAAGTTGGGGGCGGCCGGCATGGTTGGCATCTGCATCTCCCTTAGACCGGGAGCAAACCACCATACCCCTGTGCAAATGGCGCTTCTCAAACTGGTTGCTTGGGGCAGATTACCCGCTCCGACTCGCTTTCCCGTCGAGATGCGAATGATCCCGCGCTTGCCCTGTGGTAACGTCCACACACGACGAATTCATCATCCAGGATAATGGCGGTGGACGACCCTGACTTGTTTCGCATCAAATCGGCTGCTGAGGGAGTACGCTCACGTACCTCGAAATCCGACCCTCGTCAGTTACAGAAGGACGAAGACCCACTACTTAAGTTCGTGGCAAATCAGGTTGTGTCTGCGCGGCAGAAGCTTGGAATCACGCAAGATCAACTCGCGGAAAAAGCGGGATGTGCGCCTCTGACAGTTACCAATATCGAAAGTGGCCGTAGAAACGTGACGCTGAAAAGCTTGTCGCTACTTGCAACTGCTCTGGAACTGGACGTCCGTGATTTGTTTCCACCCGCAAAGTCTGTACTGAAAGGCACAGTTTCCGACGATATCGCTAAGGTCATTTCAGACAGCCTTAGTAGGATCACCTCTGCTGTTTCAGATGTTGAAGAGCTTCTAAACCATAAAACGGATATCCGGCCTGATAGAGCACCGGTTTGAGCTCTGGTGAACTCTACCAGCACACATGCTGGTGGGGGGTGAACTCTGGCAGCAAGTGCGGTCCTACAGGTGAACTCTGGCAGCACTCCGGGATGCTTGGGTGAACTCTAGCCGCCGATTTTCAAGCGCCTGAGGCCCAGCGAATCTCTCTCATGCCATTTGCAACCTTCCCGACTCGGGTGCGCCTTATTGTAACTTGGTTTTGGGGCTGGTGGCTGGCGTCTGGGTTATATTTTAGTATGGTTTCCCGTGCAGGGGCGGCGTGACGGCGCGGTAGAAAGGTCGGGTGAACTTTGCCAGCGCGTGGGGCAGAATGGTGAACTCTGCCAGCATCTCGGCAGCTGGAGTGGTGAACTCTACCAGCAAACACGCTATAAACTTCCCCTCTTGCGACAGAGTTTTTGTGTAAGCCGCTTGTATTGAACGATTGTGAGGCGCTGGGTGCTCGCGCTGCATCGAGCAGTCAGCCCTACAAACCTGCCCTACAACTAGGTCCAACTGATTGGGGGGTGTTGGTGGCTTGTCCGCCTGGGGGCCTGCGAGAGCTTAAAAGCTCTCAGGGATTAGCCGGCGATAAGAAGCGGTGTTTTCTGCGGCACAGGTGGGGGTGAAGGTCGTAAGACGATGCCGTTGGGCGTCATAGTGACGTTGGCGCCACGATAGACGCTAAGAGCCAGTTGCAGATTTTCGCAGAAGAGCGGTTTGAAATTCCTCATCGCGGATACGCCCCCGCCGAACTGGCCTTTCAGCGCTACCCAGCTAACAGGCTTGTCAGCTTCTAAGCCGCGCAGGCGATAGGCCAGCCACATGTAGAGGTCTAGGGCCATCGAAGAATTCCGAATAGCCATGACCGAGGCCTTGTCGATGGAAACCGGATGGGTGCGAAGCTGCTGATAGAATGTCTCGGATAGTCTCACCCTCTCTACGAACCGCCTGCCCCGCCCCCTCTCGCCTGACTCGCAGTAGTCGATGTGGTCAACGATATTGACGTTTGCGACCGCGCCGCGGCCGTCGACCGACTTTAGGTGAAAGGTAAACCGGCAGCTCGCGAGACGCTCTACCTGCTCTCTGACGAGTTCCATTACTTTGCCGCCGTGTGGCAGACCCATCCTTTTTAGGCTGGCCTTTAAGCTTGGCCCCATCAGTACATCCCGTGAGCCGCGTTCGAGCGCTTCTGTCTGCCAGTCGATCAGGATGAGGCGGGCGTAGGCGCCAAATGGAAGACCGACAGCAGCTTCTTGCCCGTCAGCCTCTACTCTTGTCCCAGGTTCGATAAGCAAGGTGACGAAGTCGGTTTCAATTCGCCAATTCGTGGCCTCATCCCTTGGCCTCTTGTGCGGCATTCCCGCATGGCACCAGGCAGAGTAAACGTGGCTCCGCACGGCCTTTTCAGGCAGAGCTTCGTCACCCATATGCCCAGCAGCAGCGTCAATGATGCGTAAGCCACGCCTGCCGGTTAAAATATCGATTGGCGCGTTTCGACCAGGCTCGCGCGCAGTATGCACTACGAGATCTTTTGCCCCCCGTTTGCCCTTGGCCTCGATGAGGTCGTGGACGGTGGTATTCGAGGGGAAGAAGAAGAGGTCGGCTTCCGGTTTCATCAAGTCCGTTTCCGTTGCAGGCTCATCTGGCTTGGTTTGCAAAGCGTTGTCGAGGTGAACTGTGCAAGCTGGTGATGCGTCTCGCCGGTGAACCCTGCCAGCAGAAAACTATAGAAAGGTTTCTACTTACTTTAGTATAGTGTTTTGCGCGCAGAGTTCTCGGGATAAGCGCCGTAGTCCGTTGTTCTTAAACGGAAAGGGTGAATTGGGTCCGCTTTCATAGTTCACCGCCTTCGCTGCTACAGTTCACCATCCTGCTTGGAAGGTTCACCAGCCGAACGTCGGCCAAGGCTCAGACTAGATGGGGAGCTTCGCCGACGCTGCCCGAGTCGGGTTGGGAACGTTCCCCCACTCGCAACCCGCGCGTTCCAGCAAATGGGATCATGCTATCGGAGGCTTTCCGTGCGCTGTGAACATCAGGTTCAGCCCTTCCTTTATGAGATCCTGCACAGTGGTGTCCTTCTCAGCGGCGAGCATCCTTAACTGCTTCGCGCATTCGGACGAGAAGAAGCCAGCAATCTGACGCTTGTCCTGCCGATCTTGTCGGCCGCGTGTCGCTGCGCGTGGCGTTCGCGGTTGCGGAGCTTGGTCCTGATTTGGGGGCGGTTCGATCC
This sequence comes from uncultured Acetobacteraceae bacterium, assembly GCA_964245545.1. Lineage (GTDB taxonomy): Bacteria > Pseudomonadota > Alphaproteobacteria > Acetobacterales > Acetobacteraceae > LMUY01. The sequence goes on from CAXTNN010000099.1 coordinate 4,531, forward strand.
GTTCAGGCGGTGCAGCTTTGCCGACGGCACCGAAGAGACTTGGGCGACCCTTCTTGCCGGATGTCTGTGTCTCGCTCATCGCGCGACCTCGCGCGGCGTCGCTAGCTCGATTGGTAGGACATCCGACAGGTCTACCTTCTTCATTACCCAGTCGAAAAGCGCTTCGATCTCCAAGGCCGATTGGCTGCCGGGCCGGTGCTCAGTCACCCCCTCACCTGGTATCATGGCGTCGCCGTAAGCGACGCGATGTCCTAATGCGATGGGCGCCAGGTCCAGCCCCAATCGTTCGAGTTCTTGCCGAGCCTCCGCCTCTCGGCTTCCTTGTGCGCCTACAGCGTTAAGGACGACCGCAAATGGCCGCTTTGCGAGGCGGGCGATGTCGGCGGAGGCTGGGATCGCCTCGAGGTCTGCAATCGCTGGGCGACAGGGTATCAAGATAAACGAGGAGACCCGGGCGGCATCCACTGAAAGAGAATCTGCATGTGGCGCGGTATCAAGAATCATAAGCTTTGCGCCGGCGCGCTTCGCGCTTTCAAGCAACTTCGGCAGGCTCGCTGGTTGAGCGGAAATGACTTCGGCTCCGTTCCTTAAGCCGCCGTCTGACCTGCGAATTCCCCATTTTGTGGCTGTGCCCTGAGGATCGAGATCGACTATCCCGGTTGGTATCCCCCTCCCCTCCGCGCACGCTGCAAGATGGACGGCAAGATTGGTTTTTCCGGCGCCACCTTTGCGACTGATCATTGCGATCGTTCTCATCGAAGCAAACCCCTACCGCTCGAAACTTCGACGGGTCGACCATTCGACCAATCGATGCCGCGCAAGCTCGTCACGTCGCATAATATGGATGGTCGATGGTTCGCACAAGCGACCCCGCGAGGTCGCGGGTCCTCGACGTTCCGACCAAGCCACCATCCGACCACGCGAGGGCGCGACTTACGATGGGTTTGACGCCCGACCGCCAGACCGACTGACGCGTCAAGCGGTCGCATTAACGACCAATCGAAACCATGACGTCACGACGCGACGAGAAATAGACACACCGATGCCGCGACACGTCGATCCAGCGACCATCTAACCAACGATACATTCTACCAAGCGACCGTATGAACTTTCTACCAAGCGATTTCGCGAGGCCCCGAACCACAGATGTGTCGCTGACACGACCGCACGACCCCTATGCCACTCGAACGGTCTACCATTCGACCTACCAGTGGCAGGGTAGTTGGTCGCCGTTCCGCGCGCAGGAGAGGCCCGGTTAAGTCGCTGTCGATTGATCGGCGCAGACCCGCGGCCCATAAACTTCGCAGGGTATGAGCTCCGCCTGCGATCACGACCACTCGAGTGGTAGACCACTGCTCAGTGAGCCTTTGACCCAGTAGGCCAAGAAGGCTCGTTGTCGGAACTGATCAACAACCCAAACGGCGCGGGTCGCATCGCGAGTAGGGCAGGGGGCTAATAATTCGATCAAGTTCCGACCGCACGACCTTCCGATGGGTCAAATGGTCGACCCGCTCTCACATGGCTTGGCGACTAGCCTCGCGGTCAGATAGCACCGGTGAGCGGGTGGCCTTCAAACAAGTCACCAAATTCGAGATAGTCACCAAGGACGTCGAAGCTTTTATGACGACCAAGCCGCTTCAATCGGGCTGGGTGAGCCCCGCGATCCATACCTGTGGTTAACGCACCGCGCTTGAGGCTGTGGCCGCCTAGCTCCTGTGTTCCAAACCCGGCGGCGACGGCCCGGGTTTGGACGATGAGCGCGATCGCCCGATCCGAAAGCGCCTCATCACCGACGCGGGGCAGGGAAGGGGACCCGTCCTTACGGTTGTTCTTTTGTTGCCAAATCCGCCGGAAAACCGGACCTTCTTTGATAGCTGCGGCCTTGATCCAACGCTCCAGCGCCCGCACGGGGCAGAGTGCTGTATCACCATACGGCAACGGGATGATCACAGCATCCGTTTGACTTCCTTTGGTCTGGCTGATGGTGAGCTGCATGCCGCGCTGCGTGTGCTCCAAATCCTCGACCCGAATACCTGCGATCTCCGACCGGCGTAGGGCACCAGCGAAGCCAACGAGCAACAGCGCTCGATCCCGGTCGCCCGCGAGGTCGCCCTCGACGGCATCAAGCAACCGGCGGAGCACTTGCACGGTCGCGGCCTTTTTCTTGCGGGGCCTTTCACCGCGACCGGCCGCGCTGCGTCGGATGCCGGCGAGGGTGGCTGAGACGCAGGCGTCGCCGGTTGGCACAGCGCAGCCCGCGACATGATGTAAATAGCGGATAGCTGCTCGGCGCAGGTCCAGCGTTGGCGGGGCCAGGCCGCGACCACGCTCGCTGGCAAGAAAGGCGGCGACGTCGGCACCAGAGCCGGGCAGGGGGGAAAGGTCGCGCCGGCTGCACCAAGCGCACCATGCCTTGACGGCAGCGCTGTAGGCGCGGCGGGTGTTGGCTGCCTTTGCGAGTTGCGCGAATGCGAGCGCAGCATCGCGCTCGGAGTCCAGGGTGTCCGCGGGGATCGGTTCCACAGCCTGCAATGCCGCATCGAACCAGACGCGCACGACCGCCGGCGACGCGCCGATAGGTGCACCGGGGCAGGGGGCCTCCGGGAGCAGCAGAGTGACGGCGGTGCTCAACGCCTCCAAGTCGAAGGCCTCGTGCTCAGGCACATCGAGTGGACACTCGGTCCTGACGTCGCTCCGGCTTTCAGAGGGAACCTATCCGCGGCCGACGCCGGCTGATCCGCGAGGCAAGGCGTGAGGCGCGCCCGTCTACCCCCGCGGCGAGCGCGCCGGCGGCGCGGAAAAACTCGAGCGTGAGCGTTGGGTCCATGTTCTCGGCCGCTTCTGATGAGAGTTGCGCACCATCAACCCAAGACGGATATCGCGTCAAGCTTACTTCCGACAAGGCAGGTTATCGGAAGTTAGCTTTTGCCACAGGCGGGGCAGGGGGCCTGCCAGCACCGTCTAGCAGAATAAAGAGGTTGTTTGACCCTAAGCCGTAGTTTAGGAAAGTCGGCGGTGACAACTTGCTGATTTGAAAGCCTAACTCGCTGTGGTTTCTGCGGCCGCCTGCAGAGCGTGCCTCATCGAACGCGGGCGGAGATGCAGCACAGTGCATCGCTCACGGGAGTGCACCGCCAAAGCGCCAACCCGGTGATGAGGAACGCTTCCCAGTGCACACCCCAAGGACAAGGTCTTCTTGCCCGAATGACGAGAGCCCCTCCTTCGAGGCATCGCTATCCGCTTTGCGGCCGTCCGCCCCTACCCGGAGCACCGCGTGATGCTTGACCAGCTCCTCGCCCCGCCAGCCGCGCCATTCCACGTCGACTTCACGCTCGCGCACGCGCTCGCGCGTGCCACGGCGGGCATCGCCCGGCTCGACCAGGCGCTTGGCAGCCACCCGCTCCTGCCCGCCTTCCTGTATCGGGTCCGGCTGGATGCGGTGCGTCGCCAGGCGGCGGTCGATGGAAGCGGGATCGATCCCTGGCACTTGGCGGCCAGCATCGAAGGCCTTCGCCTGCAGTTCGGCGACGCCGCCCGCATTGCCGATCGTGGCGCCATCTTCGACGCCGCCCGCCACGCCCTGACCCTCCATCAATGGCTCCAGGAACCCGACTTCGACCAGGAGGGCGAGGTGCAGCGGGCCGAGAAATTGCTGCACGCCGAAGCCGGGCCTGTCCCTTTGCTGGCCGCCGCTGCGGGTTTTCGAGTCTGGATCGACGCGGGCGAGACCCGCCCGGCGATGCGAGCGGCCCTCGTGCGGTTCTGGGTCCGCTCGCGCCTGCTCCGCGCGCCGGTGCCGCTGACCGGCGCGGCTGCCTTCAGCGCCGAACAGGACTGGGCGCCCGGAGCCTGGACCGCGGCGTTCCTGCACGCCATTGCCGGTGAAGCGGAATCATGGCTCGATCTGCTGTTCAACATGGATCGGACTTGGCTCGAGGCGCGGCGGCGCGTCGCTGGCCGGCGGAGGAATTCACGCGCGCCCCTGGCCATCGATGTGATGGCGGCGACGCCTCTGATCTCCGCCACAACCCTCGCCGGCGCCATCGGCATGTCGATCAAGAACGCCGGGATGCTGCTTGAGCGTTTTTGCGCCGAGAGCGTCGCTGTCGAGGTGACGCATCGGTCGGCGCGCCGCCTGTTTGGCCTCAGCGGCTTGGCGCCACTCCGTGACGCGGTCCGGCCACCCAAGCGGCCTGAGCCAGGCCGTGGCCGTGGTCGAACCCCATTCCTCATCGAAGCTCCCGATCCCGAGCCGCCCACTGCACCATTGCCGCCGCTGACGCGGTTCGAGCGGCCAGCGATCGAATACTCGGCGCTTGAAGCCGCCGTGGCCTTTGCCGATCAGACGATCCGGCACTCGCGGCATCGTCTCGCCGCCCTGGGGAGGGGGACCGGCGAACTCCGTGCTGACGATCCGTCTGGCCTGGCTGAAACACGGTTTGAACCGGGAGACTGCGATGTCTGACTTCGCCGAGCCGCACCATCTCGGGCTCGGGCTGCCGCTGTCTGTCGCCCAGGAGCAGTTCTCGAAGGCGTTCATCCTGTCGATTGCGTCATCGGCCGGCTGCGGCGCGGCGATACCCGAGCCCGACGTCGACAGCATCGACTGGACCTTGTCGTGCCGGCTGCCGCGCCGCCCCAAACTCGACCTCCAGGTCAAGAGCATCCGCGCCGCCCCCGGCGACGGCGATCACGTCCCATATCCGCTCAAGCGCAAGAACTATGACGATCTCAGCCTGCCGGAGCTCCTGGCGCCGCGGCTCCTGGTTCTCGTCCTGATGCCAGAGGACCCGGCAGCCTGGCTGCAGTGCTCGCCGGACCAGCTCGTGCTGCGGCATTGCGCGTATTGGCTGTCGCTGGCCGGCGCGCCCGCGACCGACAACGAATGGAGCGTGACTGTCCAGGTGCCACGTGCGAATCTGTTCACGGTCGAAGGCCTGAGCGGGCTGATGCACAGGATCAATGAGGGAGGCGTGCCATGACGGGACATATGAACGGACACCACGCCTTGCAGGCGCTGAAGCCCCTCGAGGTGGCCTCCTATCTGCGCGTCCAGGGCTGGCGCCAGGAGGCGGATCTGAACGGCAAGGGAAGCCTGTGGCTGCTGGGTCCGGTCGACGGTCACGACGAGGCCGACGTGACCCTGCCGCTGCGCCGCGATCTCGGCGACTTCGAGCTGCGCATGAGTGAGGTCGTCCGCACCCTTGGACGCGTCGAAAAGCGGCCGGAGGCGGAGATCCTGCAGGACCTGCTGACCACGAGCAGCGACCTGATCCGGGTGCGCGCGCCGAGCCGCGAGGCGGACTCCGGCTCGCTGCCGCTCGAACAGGCGGTCGCCTTCGTGGAGCGCTCCCGCGACCTCGTGATGGCCGCCGCCTGCGCGGCGGTCGGCAAGCGCGCCTCCTACCCGACCCGCAAACCGGTTAAGGCCATGGATTACCTCAGCCGTGTCCGGATGGGTCAGACCGAGCGTGGCAGTTACGTCCTGACGATCTTATCCCCGGTCGCCCCGATCCTGGTCTCACAACCCGAGCTGCCGCTCAGCGACGACATCCCCGATCCATTCGAGCGCCAGGTGACGCGCACCCTTGCCGAGGGCCTCGCGGCCCTTGAGCAGGCCGCCCGCCAGGCGGCGTCGTCCGGCGGCATGGACGCTTTCCGGCAGGCGGTGCAGCTCGGCGTCTCCGCCAACCTCTGCGACGCTGTGGCCGGCCTCGCGGCCGTCAGCCCGGCGGAAGGCTTGGAGGTGCGGGTCGCCTGGTCGCGCACCCGGCCGCGTAGTAACGCGGCGCCCTCGCGGGTTTTCCTGGGCAGCGACACCATTCCCCTCATCCAGGAGGCCGCTCGGCTGTTCCGGGATACCGAGCCGGTCGAGGATGTCGAGATCGAGGGTTTTGTCACGCGCCTCGCCCGGCGTCCGGACCAGGGCCCCGGCGAGATCACGCTCGAAGGACTCGTCGACGGCGATCTTCGCCGGGCCGGGGTCGAACTTCCGGAGGCCGCCTACTCGCTCGCGGTGCAGGCGCATGAGTCGCGGCAGCGGGTTTCCTGCAGCGGCGACCTGGTCAAGGAGCGCGGCGGTTTCCGCTTGGAAAACCCGCGCCACTTTCGTCTGCTCGAAAGCGGGGAAGTTGCCTGAAGGCCCAGACCACCGTTTGATGAATGAGCAGGCAGACCGACTTTATGGGACGTTAGGGATGATCTCTATAAAAGCGTGCGAGATGTTCGATCCGGGGCGGTGAGCGGTGCGGACCGTTGCTGACCCAGGCGCGTCGTCTTCCCGCGCACTATGTTGGACGATCGACCAGTGAGGAAACCTCTGCTAGTTCCAGCTGAGAGGAGTTCCTGCTCATTATGCTTGTTAGAAGCGCCCAGCGAGCCCTTGCCCTAGATCTCCTGAAGGCTCGGGGAATGCTCCGGCTGAAGGACTTTGTCGCTGAGGGGATCGGACCAGAGACACTAGCCCGCCTTTTGCGCGAGCAAGTTGTCGCTCGTCCCACACGGGGCCTTTACGAAATGTCGGGCATGCGGGTAGCCGCCGATCATAGCCTTGCCGAGGCTGCGGTTCTGGTGCCGAAGGGGGTGATTTGCCTGACGTCAGCACTTCGATTTCGAGGCCTGACGCTGCAGACGCCCTCGTTTATCTGGATGGCTGTTGAGTTGCACTGAGATCTGACCCGGAGAGGGTCTGAGTTTTCGCTGAGAAATGACCCGTGTCTGACCCACGTCCCCGACGGAACCGTCGGGGTTATCGGAGTGATCGACATGGAGTTGTTGAGCGTCATTCGC
>CAXTNN010000100.1:0-11309 GCA_964245545.1 uncultured Acetobacteraceae bacterium
CCGGCCCGGCCGGCTGGGCAATCCGGCGCACCGCCGTGCGGGTGGTGGCAGAGGGCGGTTATCCGGCGCGCGTGCTGGGCGCTGGAGAGCTGCGCGCCGGCCAGCGCTGGGTGACGCTGCAGGTGGGCGCCGCGACGCTGCAGGGGGTGGCCGAGGGGGCGGTGCCGCTGGGCGCCTGCCGCGTCAGCCTGGACCCGGACGCGATCCAAGTCTGGCCCGCAGCAACAGGTGGGTCCACCCAGCGGGAAGCGGACCTCCGGCGGCCGGGCGACGGCCCGATGGCAGGATGGGCGGCCGGATAGCCTGTCCAGCGTCCGTCGGCATGCCAATTCCGCCTGTCTCGCCATTGCCCGGCCGCTCGCACGCGCCCACGTTTGCGCCCGAACGAATGCCAGAAGGCCGCCGGATGACCGTGTTGGAAAAGCTGCGAGACGTAGTAGGCGAGCGGGGCCTGTTGACCGAGGCTCACGACGTGGCACCAGCCGGGCAGGATTGGCGGGGGCTGTACAACCAGCCGCCGCTGGCAGTGTTGCGCCCCGCCAGCACGGACGAGCTGGCCGCTTGCGTGCGCCTGTGCACGGCGGGTGGCGTGGCCATGGTACCCCAAGGCGGCAACACCAGCATGGTGGGCGGCGCCGTGCCGAACGGACCCGGCCAAGTGGTGATCAGCCTGGCGCGGATGAACCGGGTGCGCGCCGTGGACCCGGTGGACCTCAGCCTCGCCGTAGAAGCCGGGGTGACGCTGAAGGCGGCGCAGGACGCGGCCGCGGCGGCCGGTTGCTTGCTGCCGCTGTCGATTTCCTCCGAGGGAACCGCGCAGGTCGGCGGGGTGTTGGCGGCCAATGCCGGCGGCAACAACACGGTGCGGTACGGCAACGCGCGCGACCTGGTGCTCGGCCTGGAGGCGGTGTTGCCGGATGGCTCGGTGTGGAACGGCATGCGCCGGCTGCGCAAGGACAACACCGGCTACAGCCTGCGCCACCTGCTGATCGGGTCGGAAGGTACGCTCGGGATCATCACCGCAGCGGTGCTGAAGCTGTCGCCGCAATTGCGCGAGCGGGAGGTGGCGCTGTGCGCGCTGCCGTCGCTGGAAGCGGTGCTGACGCTGTTTGGTCGGGTGCAAAGCCAGGACGCGGCGGCGCTGCAGGCCTTCGAATACATGGGCGGCGCGGGCATGGCGCTGGTGCTGAAGCACATTCCGGGCGCCACCCTGCCGGTCGGCCCGGCGCCGCATTACGCCCTGCTGGAGGTCGCCACCTCGCGCGCGCAGGCCGGGCTGCGGGCGGGGCTGGAGGCGGTGCTGGAAGCGGCATTGGAGGATGGCACCGTGACCGACGCGGTGCTGGCGGAAAGCGAGGCGCAACGGCTGGCGCTATGGAAGCTGCGCGAGGAGCACTCGGAGGCGCAGAAACGCGAAGGCGCCTCGGTGAAGAATGACGTGTCGGTGCCCGTCTCTCGCGTGCCGGAGCTGCTGCGACGCGGCGAGGCGGCGGTGGCGGCGCTGATCCCGGGGGCGCGCTGCGTCGCGTTCGGCCATATCGGCGACGGCAACATCCACTTCAATTTCGCCCAGCCCGAAGGCGCGGACGGCGCGGCCTTCATGGCGCGCGACCACGAGATCATGGACGCGGTGGGCGCCGTGGTGCGGGAGCTGGATGGCTCGTTCTCGGCCGAGCACGGGGTGGGACAGCTCAAACCCTACATGATGCCGGATTGGCGCGGCGGCGCCGAACTGGCGGCGATGCGGCAGATCAAGGCGGCGCTCGACCCGGCGGGGCTGATGAACCCCGGCAAGGTCCTACCTTGAACAAGATCGTGCCCGCCGGCGTGATGCAGCCGGCGGCCGCGGCCGCACCCGACCCGAAGCGGTGGGCGGCGCTGGTGGTGTTGCTGACCGGCGCGTTCCTGCCGGCGTTCGACTTCTTCGTGGTCAATGTGGCGCTGCCCTCGATGCAGAGCGGATTGGGCGCGCGGCCTGCCGACCTCGAGCTGGTGGTGGCGGGCTATGGCCTGGCCTTCGCGGTGCTGCTGGTCACCGGCGGCCGGTTGGGGGACCTGTTCGGGCGCAAACGCCTGTTCATCATCGGCATGACCGGGTTCACCCTTGCTTCGGCCTTGTGCGGGCTGGCGGTGAGCCCGGCGATGCTGATCGCCTCGCGGGTGCTGCAGGGGCTGACGGCCGCGCTGCTCAACCCGCAGGTGCTGGCGATCATCCGCGTGACCTTCCCGGAGGGGGAGCGGGCGCGGGCCATCGGCTTCTTCGGCACCACGCTGGGGCTGGCGTCGATCATGGCGCAACTGATTGGCGGCGGGCTGGTGCAGGCGGATTTGTTCGGGCTGAGCTGGCGGCCGATCTTCCTGGTGAACGTGCCCGTGGGGGCAGTGGCGCTGTTCTTCGCCACCCGCACCTTGCAGGACTCGCGCGCGGAAGGCCGGCCCAGGATCGACTGGGGCGGGATCGTGTTGTTGAGCCTGTTCCTCATCCTGCTGTCATACCCGCTGGTGGAAGGCAATGGCGCCGGATGGCCGCGCTGGATGGTGGTGAGCCTGATCGCCTCCGTGCCGGCGCTGGCGCTGTTCGTGTTCTATGAGTTCAGCCTGCAGGTGCGGGCGCGCTCCCCCCTGGTGAACCTACGGCTGTTCCGAGACCCGGGGTTTGCGCTCGGGCTGATGATGGCGATGACGTTCTTCGGCGGGCTGTCGGCATTCTTCATGGGGCTGACCATCTTCCTGCAGCAGGGCATGGGTTACGGGCCGTTCGCGACCGGGCTGGTGTTTTTAGGGTTCGGACTCGGCTTTGTCGGCTGCAGCCTCGTGTCGTCGCAGCTTGCCCGCCGCATCGGCCCACGCGCGATCAGCGTTGGCACGGCGCTGATGGGCACGGGGCTGCTGGGGATCATCGGCATGATCCACGCCGCGCGGGGAACGCCGCTCAACCTGTTCCTGATGTGGCCGGTGCTGATCTGGTACGGATGCGGCCAGGGGCTCGCCTTGCCGACGCTGGTGTCGTCGGTGGTGGGGAGCAGCCGCATACCGGCGCAGGACGCCGGGTCGGCTTCGGGCCTGTTCACCATGGTGCAGCAGACGGCGTTCTCGCTGGGGGTGGCGACCATCATGGGCTTGTTCTTTGTCGTGCTCGGCAACGGCACAGGGCCTGCGGCGTATGAGCGGGCGCTCACCGTCGCGCTCCTGTGCAACGCGGGGCTGATGGCGGTCACGTGCGGGCTGGCTTTCCTGCTGCCCCGCACGGCCGTGCGGCCGGGCACTGTGGTGCATGTAGAGTAAGGCCGGGCGAACTCGCGCCCGCCACCGCGCGTTGGTGGCGCCTACCGTCAGAAGGAAGCCGCCTGTCATGGCAATCACAGCGCGAGGGTATTGGTTTGGGCTGCTAGGGCTGGCCTTTGCCGTAGCCGGTGCAGACAAGCTGCTGGCTGTGGGGTCCTACCAGCGGCTGCCGCATGAACTCGGCTGGCCGATGGGCGCCATGCAGGCGGTGGCGGCAGGCGAAGTGGCGGGCGGCGCGTTGCTGGCCAGTGGACGGGCGCGACCGCTGGGTGGGGCCGTGCTGGCGCTGTGTTCTGCGGCGATGCTCGCGGGTGAGCTGAACCGGCGGCGTGGTTCGTTGGCCCTGCCGCGGCTGGGGCTGTTGCTGGCGGCGCTGACGGCGTTCGTGCCCGAGCGCCGGTCTGCCCTGCCAATCAGCCGTTAGAAGCGCTTTCAGCCCGGATAGGGGAGCAGTTCTGCAGCCGTGGGTAACGTGCTTCGGCGATCTCACGCGAGGCTTGCTCCGCCAGCAGCACGCTGCCAGGGCCGCTGACGTGGTCGTCCAAGGCAAAGTAAAGCGGATTGATGTTCGGTGCGGCAGCTAGGACCGGCGTGAAGTCCATATACTGGTCGCCGTCACGCACCACCTCCGCTTCAACGGCGCGGTCCAGAACCAGCGGGTCCAGCTTGGGAAAAGCGGCTGGGTGCTGCATCAGGATCGGTTGCGACCGTAGCGGCACGAAGATCACCATCAGCGGAACGCCGGCAGCGTGCGCTTTGGTGGAGAGGTGGTCGATCATTGTCTTTGTATAGCCGATCTGCTGCTGCCAAAATGGAGTGACCGACGCCTGCAGGAAGTCGCTGCGCGATGGGTCCCGCAAGAAGAAGTTGAGATAGGTCAGCGGCAGATCAGCCCGGTAGTGTAGGAACGCCATCCACAGCGCGCTGCCTTGGACGGCGCCGCGCACCGCACCCACGACGCTGCCGACTAAGCCATGCGGGGGGGCGGCGGTGAGGATGTGGTTATCGAGCGGCTGGCGCATGTCAAACGGCGAGATCGTTGCCACCACCAAGTCCGGCTTGAGCGTGAGCGCCTCGTCCATACGGGCTTCCAGCCGTCCCCATTGGTAGCCGAGCCCGCCCATGCTCTGAAACTCGACATTGCGGCCGCACAAGTTGGTCAGCAGCTTTTCGGCGCGCACGGCGAATGTCTGGTCGTACGGTACCAGGTAGCCCATGCTGGTCGACGAGCCGATCAGGGCGACGCGGAAGGTATCGGCCGGCTTGGTGAGGCAGGACTCGTTCGAGCGGTAGCCGCATTCGTTGTAGTCGTTCTCCGCCCACGGCCCCTCGCCCGACTTGTAGCGCACCTTGCAGTTCGGCTCATTGCGTTGGCCGAGCACCGGGTCGGGCTTCATGCACCCATCGATCTTGTGCTCGGAGAAGAGATGTTCGGCGACCAATTCCGGAATGCCGACAAGGAGCAGCAACGTCGCGACGCAAAGGGCGGGCAGCAAGATGTAATCCCGCCGCGGCAGAGGGCGCTTCTCGGGCATGCGAGGTCAGTCTCCTCGTGACGGTTGGCCATGACTTGCAGTACGGCAACTTGCTTTACGGCTGATCGACGCAGCTTGATCTAACATGAAGCAAGGCACGTCCTCATCCGGCATCAAAACGTATTGTTACGCACGCGCGTGCTCCTGCTGTTGCCCGGATGGATCAGTTGGTGGCGCTGGCCGAAGCCATGGACCCGCATTCAAGCAGGCCGGGATAGTGCCCGGCGATAACCGCGTGCGACACTTCATCGGCCAGCATCGCGCTGCCGGCTCCAGTGATGTGGTCGTCAACGGCGTAGAACAGTGGATCTAGATCGGCCGCCGCGGCCAGCATTGGCGTCGCATCCATGAAATGGATTCCCGCCTGTTCGGCCAGCTTGGCGACGGCCCCGTCGAAGGCCATAGCGTCATTTTGTGGGAACTCGGCTTGGTGCTGCAGCAGCACGGCCTGCGCCCGCAGCGGCACAAAAACCAGCAGTATCGGAACATTGCCGGCGCGGGCCTTTACGGCCAGATCAATGATCAGCCTCTTCGTATAGACCAACTGGTGCTGCCAGAATGGGGTAATCGGCTTGTCCAAGTAGCCGGCGCGATCCGGGTCCCTTAGGAAAAAATGAAGGTACGTCACCGGCAGTTCGGCCCGGTAATGCAGCACTGCCAGCCAGAGCGAACTGCCCTGCACCAAGCTCCGCAACTCGCTCACCAGCCCATGGACCACACCTTGCGGCGGCGCGGCGGCCGTTACCGCCGGGAGATCAAGCGGCTGGCGCAGGTCGAACGGCGTCAGGGTGGCGATGACAAGATCTGGCTTGAGCTTGAGCGCCTCGTCCATGCGGGCTTCCATGCGCCCCCATTGGTAGCCAAGACCGCCCAGACTTTGGAATTCCACCGTGCGGCCGCATTTGGCGGTGAGAAGCTTCTCGGAGCGGACAGCGAAGGTTTGATCGTACGGAACCAGGTAGCCCATGCTGGTCGAAGAGCCGATCACGGCGACGCGAAACGACTCCGGCGGCTTGCTGAGGCAAGAGGACCTCGAACGATAGCCGCATTCGTTGTAGTCGTTCTCGGCCCAGGGCCCCTCGCCCGACTTGTACCGCGCCTGGCAGTTGGGCAGAGCCCGGCTGCCAAGCATCGGGTCTGGCCGCAGGCAGGAGTCGGTCTTCTGTTCATAGAAGGCGTGCTCGGCCAGCAGCTCGGGAATGCCGACCAGAAGCAGCAAAGTCGCCAGGCAGAGCAGCGGCAGGATGATGACGTCGCGCCGCGGCAACGAGCGCGGCCTGGTCATGCGGGGTCGCTCCGGGAAGCAAGCGGCATGGTCAGAACGCCTTGTACACAATGTCCGGCGTGGGGGCATTCAGCAACACGACGTTGGCCGCAATCAGCGTCACCATGGCGGTCGCGGCCATGGTGCGGATGTAGCGCGACTGGCCAACCGGCTCGCGGATGCCCGGATCGACACTCCAGGTGAATCGATTGAGGCGCAGGCGGATGTTGGTCATTACCGAAAGCACGACCGTCGCCAGCACGAACAGCGCGACAAGGGCGAGGATGACGCCAACCGGTCCGACCGTGCTGGCCGCCGCGCCGATGTCATTCCAGTTGGACCAGAACCACAGCAGGGTAAAGCCAAACCAGGTGAAGGTAAGGCCGCGCATGCAGGCCATGTAGAGGCCGTTGGCGCTCAATGCGCGATAACGCTGGCGGCCGAGGCGCTGCGCCATGAACACCTGATAGAACTTGTTCGCGGCGACGCCGCCGCCCTGCAGGAAGCCAAAGAACAGGAACTCCGAGGTTTGCCCGTGCCAAAGGCCGACCAGGAAGAAAGTGACGAAGAACGCGACCGCGGCGAGGTACGGAGCCAGCGATTTCTGCGTCACCCGCTCCATCAGGAACATGATGGAGGGGTTGTAGACGTAGGTCTTGAGCCAGCCGGACAGCGTCATGTGCCAGCGGCCCCAGAAGTTGATGAAGTTCTCCGCGACGAACGGATGGTCGAAGTTCTCCGGCAACACGATGCCGAAGAAGCGGGCAACGCCGATGACGACGTCCACATAGCCGGAGAAGTTGAAGTAGAGGTACAGCGGGTAGATGCCGACCACCTGCATGCCGATGGCAACGCGGCTCCAGACATCATGCGGGCCGGCCATGCCATCCAGCACCCCATGCTGCCAGGCGCTCAGCAAGGCCGAGACCAGGGCGACCTTGAAGTAGCCGACGATGATGCGCTCCACCGCGGTTCCGACCGCGGGCAGGGTCAGCGGCGGCGGTGCCAGTTCGGTGGCGTGGTAGTCCTCGTAGCGCTGGATTGGGCCCGAGACCAGGGCGGTGAAGTTCAGCGTGTAGTTGACATACGAAATCGGGGTAATGGGTTCGAGATTGCCCTCGTAGCTGTCAATGATGACGTGCAACACGCGGAAAAACACGTATGACAGGCCCAACAGCAGGAAGATATTGGGCAGCAGCAGCGCGCTCGGCACGAAGGTGTAGCGCTTGAGCCAGAAGAACAGCGCAATAGTGATGAGCAGCACGGCCACGAACAGCGGTTTGCCGGCGCCGGGCCGCACCAGGTATTGCGAGGCCAGGTAGCCAAACAGCAGGAAGCCGGCGAAGGGCAGCACCGCCACCGGGTTGTGGGTGAAGCTGGCGATGAACGCGACGTTCCACAGCAGCAGGATGAGCTGCCGCCACCAGTAGGACCGTCCTATGTTGAACAGCGCGGCGCCGACGGCGGCAAAGGCCAAGAACTGGAATGACGGTACGATCATCGACTCACCTCAACCCGCAAGCCGGCGCTTCAGTGCAGGGCGCCGGCGCGGCGGACCACCATGGGTGCGGGCGGAATTTGGACGGAGCTGTCCATTTCCCACCGTGTTTGCCCGTCGGCCTCGGCAATCAGGCTGAAGCCGAGTTTCTGGTAATGGTCTTTCACCAGGGCATTTTTCTCGGTTGGCTGGTACACGCCGACCACTCGCTTCATGCCGGCTTGCTGGGCCTGCTGCAGGATTTCCCTCAGCACCATGGCCTCCACTTTGCGGCCGAGCACGCGGCAGCTCATCAGCCAGGTGTCGATCTCCCAGGTGTCGGGGCCGCCGGGTCGGCAGATTATGACGCTGATCATGCCGTTGTCGCCAAACTTGTCGACCAGGCGGACCTGCAGGGTGAAGGTGGACGAATCCTCTTCAGCCGCCGCCACGTCGACCTCGCTGTATCGGCGTGTGGTGAGGTTGAATTGGTTGGACTTGTTGATGAGCTGGCTGATGCGCGCGCGCCCGGTGCGGTCGAACGGGGCAAAGTCGATCTGCATCTCGAGCGAGGCAAGATAGGAGTCGATATCGCCGGCCTGCTTCTGCAATGCGACGCGTTCGGCGTTGTTCTGGTACATCGCCGCGCGCTCGCGATCCTCTTTGGAAAAGGCGACGCTTTCGAAGTATCCGGCTGCGGCAAGGGTGCGGGCGAAGGTGGACGGGTCTTCCGCCAGCTCCGGCACGCCCACCTGCGGCAGCATGCGGCGCACCAGGTCCCGCTCCATCGGGTTGTCGTCGAGGAACACCATGGCGTCCAGGCCGAGCGACAGTTCTTCGGCAATGGCTTTGATGTTGGTCGCCTTGTCGTTCCAATTGGCCTGGAACACGGCGATATGGCTTTCCTTCAGCAGCATCTCGGGATGTTGGCGGAACGGGGTGCGCGCCACTTCGTCGGTGTTCTTTGACGAGACGGCGAGCACGATGCCGCGCTCCCGCAATGCCAGCGCCATCTGCTGCACGGCAAGATGGGCCTCCCCCGTGGCATCGCCCTGGGCGATCTTGATGCCCTCGAGCCCGTCATCGCCGATTACGCCGCCCCAAACGGTGTTGTCGAGGTCAAGGATAAGGCATTTCTTGCTGCGCCCGCGCCCCGCAGCAAGTAGGCGGCCGACATGGTCGGCGTAAATCGGCAAGCAGATGTCGGCAAACGGCAGCTTGGCCAAATTCCATTGCGCCGGCGAGTGCCAGGTGGAGAGCCCCACTGTTTCCGCCAGGGAGGCGACATCTAGCAGGAGGTCTGGCGTGCCGGCCATACTGTCGCCGATGGCGCGGTTGAGCCCCTCCACGACCCGGCGCGTGGTGCCGGGCACCAGGCGATCCAAGCTGCCGAACAGGCTTTCCGGCGGCGGCGCCATCGTCGGCACGATGCAGATGGCGCCGGAATGGGCGCGGAAATTGTCGCGTATGGCAATGAGGTGGGCGAGCGCACCCTGGATCTCGGCCGCTTCCCCTTCGGCGTTGCCGGGCTCGAAGCGGATCGGCAGGCCGCGATGATCAATCACCAGCAAAACGGCTTGCGGCCGCGCGGTGTTGATCTTGCTGCCCGGATCCATCGCCTCCTGCGTGGTCATCCCGTAATCGGCCTGAATGCATTCCAGCGCGATGCCGTGCCGGGCTGCGCTGCCGACCAGGATTGGCACCAGCATGTCGAGCGTGCCGTTGCCGATCAGCCCGAGCCGGTATGGCTCGAGCGGTGCCAGCGAGCGCCCTTCGGTGCGGGCGCGGGCAATCACACGGCCAAGGCGGGACAACTGCGATTCGGTCAGCGCGTGATTGGCCAGCGCGCGGATGTGGGAGCCGGGCTCAGCCTCCGCGGCCAGCGCTTTGCAGGCCGCGGCAAAGTCCTCCGGCGGGCGCGGCAACCAGCCGAGTTCGGTGTAGAGTGCCGCGCTCATTACGCAGGCGCCTTGCTGCGCACGAGATTCATCAGATCACCAACGTTCTTCAAGTTGGCAATCTGGGCGGCGGAGAACTTGACCTTGAACGCCTTCTGCACGGCCAGGATCAGCCGGACGTGAGTGAGGCTGTCCCATTCTGGCACGTCGGCCGCCGTAAGCTCCGGCGTCACCACGATGTCGTCGTTGTCGAAGACGTCGTGGAAAATAGCAGTCATCTGACTAAGTATGTCTGTCACAGCCATCAGCACTCCAGTGAGAGGGCCCGTTTTAACTTAAGGCACTGAAGCAGCGACCCATCTAGGTCCTTGCTGTAGCTGTTGTCATTGCGCTGCACAATGGAAGTTTTTGTAGCAGATGCGAAACGTATTAGCTGCGGTTGTTGCTTATTTACTTTTTATAACGACAAAAGTTATTTCGCCCGCAGCCGACTTGCGTCACGTTCTTGCCTGCCCCATTGCTGTAAAGCTTTGCTATAAAACAAAATCCGGCTAAGCTTCTGCTTTGTCCGAATGCAACTGTAGTCACGGAGCACAGTGTAGCTGTCGAAACCGCCAATAAGTCGGATGCGGTCCTAACAATAAATTGATTAGCTGCCGGTGCAGGGCAGGCGATCAGCGCGTCTGTGGTCCAGCAGTCGCGGGTTAGGCGAAGCCTAAGAAGCCCGGCATGCCTGCAATGGGCGGTGCGGCCTGCAGCCGCGCCAAGTCCGGCACCGGGCGCGCGGTGCGGCTGTCTTGCGCAAGCGCCTCCTCCAATGCCGCTGCGGCCGCAAGCAACGCAGCGTCCTGCCCGCGCTGGCCAATGAGTTGCAGGCCGAACGGCAGCCCCGCCGCATCCAGCCCCACCGGCAAGGACAGGCAAGGATGGCCGGCCAGCGTGCCGGCATAGGCCAGGGCCAGCCAGTGATAGTAGCTGTCCAGCACCTGGCCATCGATGCTGGCGGGATACAGTTCAGACCACGGGCGCGGCGAGATGCTGATGGCGGGGGCGAGCAGCAGGTCGAACTGGTGGAAGAAGCCATGCCAGCGCCGCTGCAGCGCGGTTTGCGCCGTCATGGCACGGGCGACGTCGGCTGCGGAATAGCGCAGCCCCTCCGCCACATTGGCGGCGACGTTGGGGCCGATCTGGTCGGGGTGCGCCTGAGCGCGCTGCAGGTGGTTGGCGAGGAAGGCCACGGCGCGGAGCACCGCGAACGCGTCGTCGGCGCCGGTGCAGTCGGGCGTGGTGTCCTCGGCCACGGCAAACAGTGGGCGGAGCAGCGCGGCCTTTTCGGCGAAGGCCGCGCGCACAATCCGCTCGGCGGGCGCGAAGCCGAAATCCGGGGTGATCGCCACCCGCAGCGACGCCAGGTCCACCGCGGGCAGCGGGGTAGCAATGGCGGCCGGGCGGCTCCATGGGTCGCGCGCATCGTCGGTGGTCATGGCGGCAAGCATCAGCGCCGCATCCGCCACGGTGCGGCCCATGGGGCCGTTGGTGGCCAGGGTGCTCCAGCCATGCTCGCGCAGCTCGCTCGGCACCACGCCGGGAGACGGGCGGAACCCCACCACGCCGCAGAATGCCGCCGGGTTGCGCAGGCTGCCGCCCATGTCCGACCCCGTGGCCAACGGCACCATCCCGCAGGCGAGCGCCACCGCCGAGCCGCCGGAGGAGCCCGCAGCCGAGCGCGCCGGGTCAAACGGGTTGCCGGTAGCGCCCCACACGGCGTTGCGGGAGTTTGCCCCGGCGGCGAACTCCGGCGTGTTGGTCTTGCCCAGCACGATGGCGCCGGCGCGGCGCAAATCTGCCAC
>CAXTNN010000101.1:0-11308 GCA_964245545.1 uncultured Acetobacteraceae bacterium
GCGCCGGGGCGAAGCAGATCACCCGCGCGCCGCCGTCGCGTATGCGCCCGATCGCGCCGCTCGGCGGAATGCCGCCGGCCAGCACCACATGCCCCACCCCGGCGTCCAGGCACACCTGGATCAGCCCATCGAGCTCGGGATGCATGGTGATCAGGTTGACGCCGAAGGGCTTCGTCGTCAGCGCCTGGGTCGCGGCGACCTCCTCGGCCAGCCGGTTCGGCCCCATCGCGCCGCAGGCGATCACGCCGAAGCCGCCGGCATTGCTGATCGCCGCCACCAGGTGACGCTCGGACACCCAGCTCATCGCCCCGGCCATGATCGCGTGCCGGGTGCCGAGAAACGCCGCCCCACGCTCCGACAGCGCCGAGAAGCGGGCGCCCGCGCCGCTCAGCGCCGAGCTCGGCGGCAGCATGTCGACCCCGACGACCCCAGACGGGACGACGTCAGACGGGCCGATATCAGACGGGGCGATGTCAGGCGGCATCGAGCCCGTAGGCGGTATGCAGCGCCCGCACCGCAAGCTCGGTGTATTCGAGCCCGACCAACACGCTGACCTTGATCTCGCTGGTGGTGATGACCTGGATGTTGATCGCCTTTTCGGCCAGGGTGCGGAACATCGTGTTGGCCATGCCTACATGGCTGCGCATGCCGACGCCCACGACGCTGATCTTGGCGACGTCCGGATCCACCAGCAGCTCGGCGAAGCCGATCTCGCCCCGCGCCGCCTGCAGGATCTCCTGCGCCCGCGCCAGCTCGCTCCGGCCGACGGTGAACGTCATGTCGGTCGTGCCGTCGGCCGAGACGTTCTGCACGATCATGTCCACATTGACATGCGCGTCCGCCAGCGGGCCGAACACCGCCGCCGCCACGCCCGGCCGGTCCGGCACCCGCCGCACCGTCACCTTGGCCTCGTCGCGGGAGTAGGCGATCCCGCTCACCATTTCCTTTTCCACGATCTCGTCCTCGTCCACCACCAGCGTGCCGGCCCCGTCTCCCTCTGGAGTATCCTCATTGCCGAAGCTGGACAGCACCTGGATGCGTACCCGCTCCTTCATCGCCAGCTCGACGCTGCGCGTCTGCAGCACCTTGGCGCCGACCGAGGCGAGCTCCAGCATCTCCTCGTAGGCGATCTTATCGAGCTTGCGCGCCTTCGCAACAATTCGCGGGTCGGTGGTGTAGATGCCGTCCACGTCGGTGTAGATGTCGCATCGGTCGGCGCGCAGCGCGGCGGCCAGCGCCACGGCCGATGTGTCCGACCCGCCGCGGCCGAGCGTGGTCACCCGGTTGTCAGGCCCGATCCCTTGGAACCCGGCCACGACCGGGACTTGGCCAACGGCCATGCGGGCGAGCAGGAGCGCGCCGTCAATCCGCTCGATCCGCGCCTTGCCATGGGCGCCGTCGGTCTGCAGCGGGATTTGCCAGCCGAGCCAGGAGCGCGCGTCCACCCCCATCTCCTGCAACGCGATCGCCAGCAGCCCGCTGGTGACCTGCTCACCGGTGGCGACCACCGCGTCATACTCCCGCGCGTCATGCAGCGGGGCGAGGGCTTGGCACCAGGCGACAAGCTGGTTGGTGACGCCGGCCATGGCCGAGACGGTGACGGCCACTTCGTGCCCGGCGTCGGTTTGCCGCTTCACCCGCAGAGCGACGTTGCGGATGCGGTCGAGGTCGGCCACCGAGGTGCCGCCGAACTTCATAACAATGCGCGCCATGCCCGTCCCAGCCTTTGCCAACGGGTCTGCCCCCGAATCGCACCACGGCCAAGCGGCCCGTGCCTGGCGATTGCGGCTTCCGTCAGACGCAACCACATACCGGCCATGGCACGCCCGGACAACCTTGCTGCGACGCAACACAGCTCCCCATCGCAGGCGGCCGAGGTGGCGAAGTTCGACGCCCTAGCCGCCGAGTGGTGGAACCTGGCCGGGCCGATGGCGCCGCTGCATGCGATGAACCCGCTGCGCACCGGCTGGATTGCCGAGCGGCTGCCCGGGCCGGTCACCCTGCTGGATGTGGGCTGCGGCGCCGGCTTGGCGGCCGAGGCGTTGGCCCGGCGGCACCATACCGTGACCGGCATTGATCTCGCACCTGCCGTGCTGGACGTCGCCCGCCGCCATGCCGAGCAGAGCGGAGCCGCAATCACCTACCGCCAGGCGGCAACCTCGGCCCTGGTCGCAGAAGGGCAACAATTCGGCGCTGTCACCGCGCTTGAGGTGATTGAGCACGCGCCCGACCCGGCGGCGTTGCTGCGCGACTTGGCCCAACTTGCCGCACCCGGCGGCCCCGTGTTCATCTCCACCCTGAATCGCACCGCGCGCTCCCTGCTGGTGGCCAAGGTGGGAGCCGAATACGTGGCACGGCTGCTGCCGCGCGGCACGCATTCATGGCGCCGCTTCATCAAGCCAGCCGAACTGGCCGTCATGGGCCGCGCGGCGGGGCTTCGCATGACGGACAGCGCGGGGATGACGTTTGACCCGGTCCGCCGCCGCTGGCGCATCAGCGGCGACCTGTCGATCAACTACATCGCGGCGTTCGCCCGTTAGAGCTAGTCGTCCCGATGCACGCGCTCCATCCGCTCGTGCCGTTCCTGCGCCTCGATGGACAAGGTTGCGATCGGGCGCGCTTCCAGCCGCCTTAGCCCGATCGGCTCGCCGCTTTCCTCGCAGTAGCCATAGGTGCCGTTCTCGATCCGCAGCAACGCCTGGTCGATCTTGCTGATCAGCTTGCGGGCCCGATCCCGGGTTCGAAGCTCAAGCGCGCGGTCGGTTTCGACGCTGGCACGGTCGGTGATGTCGGCTTCGTGGATGCCGCCCTCGGACAGGCTGGCCAGCGTGCCATCAGCCTCGCGGATGAGTTCGTTGCGCCATCTCAGCAGCTTCTGCCGGAAATATTCGACTTGGCGAGGATCCATGAACTCCTCGTCTTCGGCAGGGCGGTAATCCGGCGGCAGGGTCAGCATCGGCAGTGCATCCTTTGCGCTCCAAGCGTCGACGGGGTGCAGGTGCGCGGGTGTATAGCGAGGCAGGATCGTGTCGCCAAGGGCACAAAGGCTGTGACTCGGGCGATAATTCTCCGTTCGCGAGGCATTTGCCGTGCAGCGTGCGGTTCGGTCACGCTGTCAGCGTCCCCGCCGGGCCAATTCGATGCGGGCGCGCAGCGTAATGCTCCCGACCAAGCCGGCCAGCGCGGGGTCGGCCGCTTCCGGGCAGGTGTCCACCAGCGTGCTGAGCTGGCCGAGCGCCTCCTCCAGCGGACCGTCCCCAAGCAGCAGGCGCTGCAGCTCGGCCAGCGCCCGTAGCAGCGACTGGCCGTGGCGCTTGGCCTGCCGGTCCCTCGCCGTGCCGTCCTCGAACTCCTGGAGCTGAAGCAAAGCGTCCAGCCCCGCAGTTGGCGCCGTGGCGGCTGGGCCGGCGACGCTGGCGCCCTCCCTCGCGACGGCGAAACTGCTCCCGCTGGCGGGCTGCCTTCTGGGCGCTGCGGCGGCCGGCTGAGCCAGGCCGATTCCGAAAACATTTACCATTGGCGCTGCATCATCGGCCGGCTCCTTCTGCCCACCCGGCAGGATGTGCCGGGCTCCGCGCCAGCTTCGCCGCAGCAATCCGCGGCTTGGGGCCTGGCACGTCGCTTGCCCCACCAGGCTGAGACTACCGCCGAAAGCTGAACGAGACGGAAAGACTGATCGATCGTGCACTCACTGCGCCGCCCCGCCACCCTGCTTGCTGCCGCCCTGTGCTGCATGGCCTTGCTGCTGCTGGCGCCGCGCGCCGCTCGGGCCGACGTACGGATCAAGGACGTGGCGGACGTGGAAGGCATCCGTGAGAATCAGTTGGTTGGCTACGGCTTGGTCGTCGGGCTCAACGGCACCGGCGACAAGTTGGACAGCAACGTCTTCACCAAACAGTCACTGATCGGCATGCTGGAACGGCTTGGCGTCAACACACGGGACCAGGCAACCCAGCTTTCGACCAAGAACGTGGCCGCCGTGATGGTCACGGCCATGCTCCCCGCCTTCGCCCGCAGCGGCAGCCGGTTCGACGTTGCGGTTTCCGCACTGGGAGACGCCAAGGACCTCACCGGCGGCACCCTGCTGGTGACCCCGCTGCTGGGCGCGGATGGCGAGGTCTACGGCGTAGCGCAGGGCGCCTTGGCGACGGGCGCGATCTCGGCGCGCGGGGCCGCCAGCTCCGTCACGCGCAACGTTCCCACCGCAGCACGGATTTCCAATGGCGCCACCGTGGAAAAGGAAATGCCTTATCAGCTCGCCGCCCATCCCATGCTGCGGCTCGCGCTGCGCAACCCCGATCTCACCACGGCGCGGCGGATGGCCGGTGTCATCAACGCCGCCATCGGCCACGTGGCCACCGCGCAGGATCCGCGCACGGTCCTGCTCGACCTGGGGCCGCGCGACGTGATCGACACGCTGGGCCGCATCGAGGATTTGCGCGTCGAGCCCGATAGCCCCGCGGTGGTGATCATCGACGAAGCCAGCGGCACCATCGTGATGGGGGACAATGTGCGCATCAGCACGGTGGCCATCGCGCAGGGCAACCTCACCATCCGGGTGACGGAAACGCCGCAGGTGTCGCAGCCGGGCCCGCTCTCGAACGGCACCACGACGACAGTGCCGCGCACCAGCGTTCAGGTGGACGACGCGTCCGACAAGCGGCTCGGCGTCATCCACGGAAGCGTCACTTTGCGCGACCTGGTGGCAAGCCTGAATTCGCTCGGCGTGGGGCCGCGCGACATGATCAGCATCCTGCAGGCGATCAAGGCCGCAGGGGCGCTGCAAGCCGATTTACAGGTGCGCTGATGCAAGTTCCCCCGGTCAATACCTCCCTGCCGGCCGATACGGTGCAGAAGCTGTGGAAGAGTGCGCAGGATTTCGAGGCGGTGGCGCTGAACGAGTTCCTCAAGCCGATGTTCGACACGGTCGATCTCTCGAGCACACCGCTCGGCGGCGGCGAGGCGGAAAAATCCTGGGAGCCGATGTTGGTCGACTCCATTGCCAAGCAGATCGCCCATAGCGGTGGCCTCGGCATCGCCCAGCCGGTGTTCCGGCAGATGATCCAGATGCAGGAAGCCAAGTCGGGAGGCAAAACGTGATGCAGGAGTTGCTGGCGGCGATGCTGCGCCTGGCGGAGGCCCTGGCGACGGAGAACGCGGCGCTGCAGGCGATGAACTTGCCGCGCGCCGCCGCCTTGCTAGCGGAGAAGGAAGCGGCCTTGGCGGCGTTCAATGCCGCAAGCCGAAGCGGCCCCGCAACGCCCGCGCTGCGTCAGGCGGCCACGCAGCTCAAGGCCGCCGCCGATGAGAACCGCCGCCTGCTCGAACGCGCCATGACGGTGCAGACGCGGGTGCTGACCATCGTTGCGCAAGCGGCCCGGTCTTCCAAACCGGCGCCTTCGCGCTATGGCCGCACCGGCGCCTACGCGCCCCCGCCGACCGCAGGCTGGGCCTTGTCCGCCCGCGCTTGAGCGAGGGTGCCTGAGCGACGATGCCCGAGAGGCGCGGCCTAAGCGTCCGTGACTATCGCGCCGCCGCCGCCGCGTGCTAACCCGGCGGCATGGACTTTATCGTGGTGCAGGCGCCGGACGGCGACAACGAAGCAGGCGGCGGGGCCTACATCCGCGCCTTGGTAAGCGGGTTGCGCGAGGCCGGCCATAGCTGCCGGGTCGAAACCGGCTTTGTGGCGGCGAGCGGTTCGGTGGTGATTATCGACGGGCTCGGCCTCGCGCGGCTGCAGCCCAGCCAAGTGGCCGGCGCGATTGGGCTGATCCATCACCCCGCCGCACTGGCGCCGGAGGGCGGGAAGGCCGCTCTCCAGCAGGCGGAACGCGAACTGCTGCCGTACCTGCGCCGGGTGGTCGCCACCAGCCAGGCCATCGCCGACCGCCTTGCGCAGCAATACGGCGTGGCGCGCGAGCGCATCGCCGTGGTGCCGCCGGGCGTGCCGGATGTGCTGCGCAGCAAAGGCTCGGGCAGTGCCACGTGCCATATCCTTTCCATAGGCGCCTGCGTTCCGCGCAAGGGCCACGCCGTGCTGATCGCGGCCTTGGCGGCGCTGTTCGACTTGGACTGGCACCTCACGGTGGTTGGCAGCGATCAGCGCGACCCAGCCTGTGCCGCCAGCCTGCGCAGCTTGGCCGCCGAGCGCGCGCCGGGCCGTGTCCGCTTCACCGGGACGCTCCCGGCTGACGCTCTCGAGGCGGAATGGCAGCGCGCGGACATGTTCGCGCTGGCATCCGAGTGGGAAGGCCACTCGGCGCCCGTGGCCGAGGCGATCCGGCGCGGCTTGCCGGTCGCGGTAACGGCGGGAGGCGCTGCTGCCGCCTGCGTCAGCGCGGAGTTCGGCGTGGTATGCGAGCCCGGCGACGTCGTTCAACTCTCCAAGGCGGTGCGCCGGCAGATCTTCGACACCGAGTTGCGAGCCGAGATGGCGCAAGCAGCCTGGCAGGCCGGGCAAGCCTTGCCGGATTGGCCCACGCAAGTCGCACGCTTCATCGAGACGGTGTCATGACGCTGCTCGGCTGCATCGCGGACGATTTCACTGGCGCCACCGACCTGGCCTCCACACTGGTGCGCGGCGGAATGCGCACCGTGCAGGTAATCGGCGTGCCAAACGGCCCGGTGCCGGCGGCGGATGCGGTGGTGGTAGCGCTGAAATCCCGCACTGCCCCGGTGCAGGAGGCCGTGCAACAGAGCTTGGCTGCGCTGCGCTGGCTGCAACAGGCCGGCTGCCGCCAGTTCTTCCATAAGTATTGCTCCACTTTTGACAGCACCGACGCCGGCAATATCGGCCCGGTGGCGGATGCGCTGGTCCACGCGCTCGGCTGCGGCTTTGCCCTCGCCTGCCCGGCCTTTCCCGCCAACGGCCGCAGCGTGTTTCAAGGCCATCTGTTCGTCGGCGCGGCGCTGCTGAACGAGAGCGGCATGGAGCACCACCCGCTCACGCCGATGCGGGACGCGAACCTCGTGCGCGTGCTGTCGCGGCAAACCGAGGGCACGGTCGGGCTGGTGCCATTCGCTACCGTCGCGCAGGGCGCGGACGTGATTCGCCGCGCCATGGCCGGGCTGAAGGAGGGCGGCCGGCGCTACGCGATCGTCGATGCGGTGAGCGAGGCGGACTTGCTCGCCATCGGCGTGGCGGCCGCCAACCATGCGCTCATCACCGGCGGCTCGGGTGTCGCAATGGGCCTACCGGCAAATTTCCGCACCGCCGGCTTGCTCGCGGCGCAAGCGGATGTCGCCGCTCTGCCGAAGGGCGCGGGGCATGCGGCGGTGCTGTCAGGCTCCTGCTCCCGCGCCACGCTGATGCAGTTGGGCGTGGCGCGCGACCGGGTGCCGACGCTGGAGCTGGACCCGCTGGCCACGCCCGACCCGGCGGCGCTGGCGCAGCAGGCCTTGGCTTGGGCGGAAAGCAAGCTCGGCGCCTCGCCGATCGTGATCGCTGCATCCGCACCGCCAGACCGTGTGGCGGCGATACAGGCGGCATTCGGGCCCGAGCGGGCGGGCACGCTGGTGGAGACCGCGCTTGCCGCCGTGGCGGAAGGCTTGGTGGCGCGTGGTGTGCGCCGGCTGGTGGTGGCGGGGGGCGAGACCTCGGGCGCGGTGGTGTCCCGCCTCGGCGTCACGCGGCTGCAGATCGGTGCGGAGATCGATCCTGGCGTACCGTGGACCTACGCCGAAGGGCGCGCTGGCGGCCTGCACCTAGCGCTGAAATCAGGAAATTTCGGTGGACGCGATTTTTTCACGTCCGCCTTCGAGGTGCTGGGTTAACGCATTTCCAAGCGGGTTTGCCGCTGTAGCAAGCGGATGCGGCGCGATGATCTGCGCCGCATCGTGTCTCGCCCGCCGCTGCTAGTTGATGGTCTCGGTGGTGGGCGCGGTGGCCGGCTGCGGCGCCGGCGCGTCGGGGCTCTTGCGCCGACGCGTGGTCTTGGGCGTGCTGCCCAATTCCTTGGCCGCCGCAGAGCGCTTGGCCGGGGACTTGGCAGTCTTCATCGTCTTGGCGGCCTCGCTCTTCGCCGGCTTGGCCGCTTTTGGCGCGGCCTTGGCAGATTTCGCCGCAGCAGCCTTGGCGGGGGCGCGCTTTGCCGCGGGCGCCTTTTTCGCCGCGGCCGGTTTGGCGGCGGCCTTGGCTGTTTTCGCGGCCGACTTCGGTACAGCCTTTGTCGCGGCGGCTTTTGCAGGAGCGGCCTTGGCGGGCGCTGACTTCTTGGCGGCTTTTGCCGGCGCGGCCTTCGCTGTTGCAGCTTTTGTTGACGTGGCTTTCACAGGTGCGGCTTTGGTGGCCGCAGCTTTTGTCGGCGCCGCCTTGGCAGCCATGGCCTTGCTTGCCTTTGCCGCTGGCTTGGCTGCGGGTTTCGCAGCGCTGACCTTCGCCGTTTTCGTCGCGGCGCGAACCGCCATCGGCTGGGTCCGGCCAGAGGCCTTTAGACTCTCATCCTTGGTCATGTCTCAAAGTTCCTTCAGGGCCGTGTTGATTGGGTGAAAACTGAACGGCCGCCCATGCAGCCCGTTCCATCGAAGCGCAACGAAAGCGGCGCAGCCAGGCCGTTCGCGGTGTTCGGCCGACAATGGCAAGGAGCAACCGCATTGCGCCGAGCGGGGCCCACGCTGAGTTCTCGCGGTTCGGGTCGGCATCGTTGCATCGACACGTCTCCTTGCCCTTGCAAGCACAAGCGACCCAGTGCGAATCGCGCGCCTGCAAGTTCCTCCGCTATCTCGCGTGCAGCGTGAGGATGTCAAACAAAAACAGCACGTTTTACTTTGCACTTGGGTCCGGACGCGCGTTTGGTCAGCGTTGGCATGGATCGGCCGTTACATAGCAGGGATAAAGCCGCTTTCCACATTCTTCGCCGTGCCACGCCAAACACGCGCCACGCTGCGCATTTGCATGCGAAAACGGCTGGCGAACGCCCACCGCGCGACGTATTTACGAATACTGTACTGGCGAGTTTTGCTCAGCCGGCGGCTGCTGGCGTTGGAATGGACTGGCCGCCGCCACGTTCTTCGCAACCGGGCCCGGGATAGCCTATACTCCGCTGCCATCCCGCCCAGCGAGGTTCAGCATGCCGGATACCAACCAGCCGATCAGGTGGCAGCCTGACCGGTCACCGCAGCCAAATCCGTGGGCGGCGCCGTCCATGCCAGTGGCCATGCTGCGTGGCGCGCGCGGCCTGTGCCCGAGTTGCGGCATGACGCACGCCTTCACCGGCTACCTCCGCGTGGCGCCCCAATGCGCCGCCTGTGGCGCACCGCTGGGCTCGCTGCGCGCCGACGACGCACCGCCTTACTTCACCGTCTTCATCGTGGCGCATGTCGTGGTCGGCCTGATGCTGATCACCGACCAGATGTACGATCCGCCGTACTGGCTGCAAGCGGTGGTGTGGCTGCCGGCCACGGCGCTGCTCTCGGTGGGCTTGCTCCGCCCGATCAAAGGGGCGACGCTTGGGCTGATGCTCAAGCTCGGCTTCACCAAAAGCGGCCAACCGTGAGCCCAAACGGCGCTGCGGACAGCATTGCCCGCGTGGTGCTGGATGGCGAGGCGCTCACCCGGCTGTCCGTGATTCAGGAGGCCGACCGTGCCCAAGCCACAGCCGACTTGGCCGCCGAAAACCGCTTCGCCCTGCCGCGCCATCCTGGCCCCTACGTGCTGCATCTCTCCATCCAGGAGGGCCGGCTGGTGTTCGATGTGCGCGCCGCCGACGACACGCCGCTGCAAGCCGTGGTGCTGGCGCTCGGCCCGTTCCGCGGGCTGATCAAGGACTACCAGATGCTGGTCGACAGCCATGCGCTGGCGCTGGAGGAGGGGCGCGCCGAACGCATCCAAGCCATCGATATGGGCCGGCGCGGGCTGCACAACGAGGGCGCCACCCTGATGGTAGACCGGCTCGAGGGCAAAGCCGTCATCGACTTCGAGACCGCGCGGCGGCTATTCACGCTTGTCTGCGTTCTCCATCAAAGGATTTAGCGGCGCTTGAAGATCGACGGCACGCCCTATCGCTGCGTTTGGTTGGAGCCGGCCGATGGCTGGTCGGTGCGCATCATCGACCAAACCAAGCTGCCCTGGTCGCTGGAGTTCCTCCGCCTCACCACGGTGGCAGAGGCAGCCCATGCTATCCGCACCATGCAGGTGCGCGGGGCGCCGCTGATCGGCGCCGTAGCGGCCTATGGCATGGCGTTGGCCGTGCGCGCCGACAGCACCACGGATGCGATGGAGCGCGCCGCCGCCTTGCTCGACGCAACCCGGCCGACGGCGGTGAACCTGCGCTGGGCCACCGCGCGCATGTTGACCCGGTTGCGCAACACCGCCTCCGCCGAACGGGTGCGCGCCGCCTATGCCGAAGCCGCGCTAATCGCCGAGGAGGACGTGGCGCAAAACCAAGCGATCGGCGAGCATGGCGCCGGCCTGATTGCCGACGTGCATGCGCGCACCGGCCGCCCTGCCCGCGTGCTCACCCATTGCAACGCCGGCTGGCTGGCGACGGTGGATTGGGGCACGGCGCTCGCTCCCGTCTATGCCGCGCATGAAGGCGGCGTCCCCGTCGAAGTGTGGGTGGATGAGACCCGGCCGCGCAACCAGGGCGCCTTTCTCACCGCCTGGGAGCTCGGCCGCCACGGCGTGCCGCACACCGTCATCGCCGATAATGCCGGCGGCCACCTGATGCAGCGCGGCGAAGTGGACCTGGTGATCGTCGGCACGGACCGCGTGACCCGGGCGGGCGACGTGGCCAACAAGATCGGCACCTACCTCAAGGCGCTCGCCGCGGGTGACAACGCCGTGCCGTTCTGGGTGGCGTGCCCCTCCTCCACCATCGATTGGGCGGTCAGCGACGGGTTGCGCGAGATCGAGATCGAGCACCGCGACGCCAGCGAAGTCACCACGGTCACCGGCCGCGGCCTGGACGGAACGGTGACCACGGTGCGCACCGCCGCGTCCGGCAGCCGCGCGCTGAACCCGGCGTTCGATGTCACGCCAGCGCGGCTGGTCACCGGTATCATCACGGAGCGGGGGCGCTGCGCAGCAAATGCAGACGGGTTGGCAGCACTGTTCCCTGAACGCGCGTAAGGCTGGCGGGCGTCTCCCGGCGCTGGGTCTGCTAGCGCTACTGGCTGGCTGCTCTACCGCGACCCACCCCGTGCCGGTCAGCGCCAGCACTCGCCCCACGGAGTCCAGCGCCGGCTTCGCGCAAGACCCGCCGTTCTCCCGCCTCGGCTACGCGCCATTCTCGCGCACCGATGCGGTGGCGGTGGCACTTCGGGAATGGCGGCTGTGGGGCGCGCCGGTGGACGATGACCCGCCCGGCAC
>CAXTNN010000102.1:0-11259 GCA_964245545.1 uncultured Acetobacteraceae bacterium
CCGTAGGACAGGGCCATGTTGAGGTTCAGCCGCGTGTTGCCGATGGTCTCCATCTCGGCGCGGGTGAGTTCGGCGCACAGCTCCGGGCCAAACCGGTCCCGGTCGCCGATCACCCGCAAGCGCACGCCTTGGCGCTTCAGCTCGGCCAGCTCCTGGCGCAGGTAGTGGCGCAACAGCCCGGTCAGATCGAGGATTTCGGAGGGTGAGCGGCTCCAATTCTCGCTGCTGAACGCATACAGCGTAAGCCAGCGCACGTTGCGGTTGATCGCGGCCTCGATGGTGCGGCGCACCGCCTGGGTGCCGGCCCGGTGGCCTGCCACCCGCGGCAGCCCACGCGCCGCCGCCCAGCGGCCATTGCCATCCATGATCACCGCCACATGCGCCGGCACGGACGGGTCCGACGTCTCCGGCATGATGCGGCTGGTTTGAACGTTCACGGCAGTCTCACGGATGCGGTCTCATGGATCGGTCTCAAGGGGGCGCGCTGGTCCTATCTGCTGCGAGGATGATGCACCAGCGAGGATTAAACTTGCTTTATTTCGCGTTCCTTCTCGGACAGGTTCTCATCGACACGCTTGATGTACTGATCCGTTAGCTTCTGCACATCGTCGGACCAGGTCTTGGCCTCGTCCTCGCCCACGTCGTGCTTCTTTTCCGCAGCACGGATTTGCTCCATCCCGTCCCGCCGCACACCGCGCACGGCCACACGGGCGCTCTCGCCGTAGCGGCCAGCCGCGCGTGCCAGTTCGACCCGGCGTTCGGCCGTCAGTTGCGGGATCGGCACCCGCACGGTCTGCCCGTCGCTTGCCGGGTTGAGGCCCAGTCCGGAGTCGCGGATGGCCCGCTCCACCGCGCCCACCAGCGTCTTGTCCCAGACCTGGACGGTCAGCATGCGCGACTCGGGCACGCCGATGGTGCCGACCTGGGTGATCGGCACCTCGGAGCCGTAAGCCTCCACCTTCACCGGCTCCAGCAGCCCCGGGCTAGCGCGGCCGGTGCGCAGGCCGGCAAACTCGCGGCGCAGCGTTTCCATGGCCCCGTCCATGCGGCGGGTGAGGTCAGCCTTGAGACTGGTGAGATCGGCGGGCACGGCATCACCTCATCGGACGGCGAAACGGCGGTGGGAGCCGCCGCGACGCGCGGTTTGGCAGGAGGGCGGAGATGGGGAGCAGACTATGGTTTTTCGATGATGGTCGTGAAGCGCCCTTCACCGCGCATCACCTGCGCGAAGGCGCCCGCGGCATGGATGTTGAAGACCACGATGGGCAGGCCGTTCTCCCGTGCCACGCTGATGGCGGCGGCGTCCATCACTGCAAGGTCGCGCGCCAGCACGTCGTGGTAGGTGAGCTGTTCGTAGCGCTCGGCCGCCGGGTCCTTGCGCGGGTCGGCGGCATACACGCCATCCACCTGCGTGCCCTTCAGCAGCATGGTGCAGTCCATCTCGGCGGCGCGCAGGGCGGCGGCGGTGTCGGTGGTGAAGAACGGGTTGCCGGTGCCGGCGGCGAAGATCACCACCCGGCCCTTCTCCATGTGGCGGACGGCGCGGCGGCGGATATAGGGCTCGCACACGCTGGCCATCGGGATGGCGGATTGCACCCGCGTGGGCACGCCGTGCTTCTCCAACGCGTTCTGCATGCCGAGCGCGTTCATCACGGTGGCGATCATGCCCATGTAGTCGGCCTGCGCCCGGTCCATGCCGCGCGCGGCGGCGGAGATGCCGCGGAAGATGTTGCCGCCGCCGATAACGAGGCAGACCTGCACGCCCGTTTGCACCACCGAGCCGACATCGGCGGCAATCCGCAACAGGGTGTCGCTGTCGAGGCCGTAGTCACGCGGGCCCATCAGGGCTTCCCCGGAGACTTTCAGCAACACGCGCTTCGGGGCCGGCTCTGCGCTCATGAGGTCCTCGGCTGCGCCAGTGGAGAGGGGCGGGCGCACCGTAGTGTCAGCGTGGTGCTGTCACAAGGTCGCAGTGGAAGATGAGATGCGATACGGTGGTGTGGTGATGGCAGCTTGTCTTTTTGGCTTCCTCTCGGGGGAGGCTGGCGAGAGGGTGCCGCGTGGCCCCTCACCCAACCCTCTCCCGGTGGGAGAGGGCCTTTTATACATTCGCGAGGGGTAGTGCGCCGTTAGTGCGCGGCGGCTCCCTCCGCGCCGAGGCCGGTCTGGGCCCGGATATACTGCGCCTCGAAGCGGCCGGCTTCGGCCACCCCCTGCGCGCTGCGGTCCATGGCCGACACCACGTAGCAGGCGATGAACGCCAATGGCATGGAGAAGATGGTGGGCGCATTATAGGGGAAAATGCCGGCCGGGAAGCCCAGCACGTCGTGCCAGATGGACGGGCTCAGAACCGTGAGTCCGGTGGCCGTGATCAGGCCCAGCCAGCCGCCCACCGCAGCGCCGCGCGTGGTCAGCCCGCGCCAATACATGGACAGCAGCAGCACCGGGAAGTTGGCCGAGGCGGCGATGGCAAAGGCCAGCCCCACCATGAAGGCCACGTTCACCTTCTCGAAGGCGATCCCCAGCAGGATCGCCACCACGCCGAGGGCGACGGTGGCGATGCGGGACACCCGCACCTCCGAGCCGTCGCTGACCCGGCCGCGGCGGACCACGCTGGCATAAAGGTCATGGCTGACCGCGCTGGCGCCCGACAGGGTAAGCCCGGAGACCACCGCCAAAATGGTGGCGAAGGCCACGGCGGAAATGAAGCCGAACAGCGCATTGCCGCCCACCGCCTGCGCCAGGTGCACCGCCGGCATGTTGCCGCCGCCACGCAGCGCTCCTGCAAGGGCAAAGCCGCCGGCGGAGGGGTTGGCCGCGAACTGCGGATCGGTGCCGACCAGCACGATGGCGCCGAAGCCGATGATGAAGGTCAGGATGTAGAAGTAGCCGATCAGCCCGGTGGCATAGAACACGCTGGTGCGGGCGGTCTTAGCATCCTTCACGGTGAAGAAGCGCATCAGGATGTGCGGCAGCCCCGCCGTGCCGAACATCAGCCCCAATCCGAGCGAGATGGTGCCCACCTGGCTCGAGACGAACGCACCGGGCGCCATGATCGCCGCGTGCTTCGGATGCACCTGCACGGCGGCGGCGAACAGCGCGGAAAGGCTCCAGCCATAGCGGTTCAGCACCAGCGCCGCCATCAGCGTGGCGCCGCCCAGCAGCATGATCGCCTTGATGATCTGCACCCAGGTGGTCGCCAGCATGCCGCCGAAGGTGACGTAGCACACCATCAGCACGCCCACGAGCACCACGGCGTAGAAGTAGTCGAGCCCGAACAGCAGCTTGATGAGCTGCCCGGCGCCGACCATCTGCGCGATCAGGTAGAACGCCACCACCACCAGCGTGCCGCTGGCCGACAGCACGCGCATGGGCGTTTGCCCCAGCCGGTAGGAAACCACGTCGGCGAAGGTGTATTTGCCGAGGTTGCGCAGCCGCTCCGCCATCAGGAACATCACGATCGGCCAGCCGACCAGGAAGCCGATGGAGTAGATCAGCCCATCGTAGCCGCTGCCGTAAACCAGCGCCGCGATGCCGAGGAACGACGCGGCCGACATGTAATCCCCCGCAATGGCGGTGCCGTTCTGCCAGCCCTTGATGCCGCCGCCGGCCGCGTAGAAGTCAGCGGTGGAGCGGGTGCGTTTCGCCGCCCAATAGGTGATCAACAAGGTCAGCGCGACGAAGCCCAGGAACAGGATGATCGCGGTGACGTTCAGCGGCTGCTTCTGCGTCTGCCCCAGGTCGGGCCCAGCCGCCTGTGCCGCGGTGGCCAGGCCCAGAAGCCCGGCCGCAACCAGCGCTGTAAGCCGCCTCACCGCACACCGCCGGCCAGCCGGGCGCCATAAATCGGGCCCACCGTGACGGGTTCGCCGAGGATTTCGCGGGTCAGCCGGTCAAACTCGGTGTTGGCCCGGATGACGTAAACGCCGGTGAGCGCCACCGCGGCCACGATCACGCCGAGGCCGAGCGGGAAGGCCATGGTCATCGGCCCCTGCCCGATCACCTGGGCCACAAAGCTATGGCCGAACGCGACCAGGAAGATGAAGCCCATGTAGATCACCAGCATGGCCGCAGCCAGCGACCAGGCGAAAATGCTGCGCTTGCGGGCCAGCTCCTTGAATTTCGGGTGGTTGCTTATGCGCGTCAGCTCGCTGGTGTTCATAGCCGTTTCCTTCCATGGGGCGACGTTCATGCGCCGCTCCCGATATCCTTGGTGCGCTATGTTACGGGTCTATATCGTCCGCTGGCAAGCCGGAGCAGTCGGCGGCGCAAAGGAACTCAGGCGCGCGTGCTCAGACGTATTTCAGCATGACGAAGCCGGCGATGGCCGCGACCGCCGCGGCCGCCAGCAGCGCGGGCAATTGGCGGTCGATAAACCCGCGCGCCCGCTCGCCGAAAGCCTTCAGCAGCACCGACCATAGTAAGAAGCGCGCCCCGCGGGTGACGAAGCTGGCGGCGACGAAGGTTGCGAAGTCGAACTTGGCGGCGCCGCAAGCGATGGTGATGATCTTGTACGGGATCGGCAACAAGCCTTTCACCAGGATGATGTAGAGGCCAAACTGGTTGAACCGGGCCTGGAACGCGGCGAACGCGGCCTGATAATGGTAGAGCCGCAGCAAAGGCTCGGCCACCTCGGCAAACAACGCGTAGCCGATGAGGTAGCCCAGCATCCCGCCCGCCACGCTGCCGACGGTGGCCACCAGGGCGTAGAACAGCGCCCGCGGCGGCTTGGCCAGCGCCATCGGGATCAGCAGCGCGTCGGGGGGCAGCGGGAAGAAGCTCGCTTCGGCAAACGCGATCGCGAACAGCCACGCCGGCGCCCTCGGGCTGGCGGCGAGCAGCAGGACGCGCTGGTAAAGGGAACGGAGCATGGCGGCAGGCCATGCCACGGCAGGGCTCCGAACTCAACGACTGGATGCGGCCTGGAGGTGGGGCTAACCTCCCAGCTCCGTAGTGCCGAGGTTACCGATGCGCCCCCATGCTGCCTTTGCCGCCCTGCTCGCCGTTGCTGCCGCGCTGCCGGCATCGGCCGCCCGCAAGCCCCCGGCACCTAATCCCCAAGCCTCCGCGCAGGTCTCCGGCCCGCCCCATGCTTGGCTGTTCGGCACCTGGACCGGCGGCCTGTTCCCCGTGCTGGACGGCATGACCCTGCAGGACTGCCGCACCCAGCCCACCGTGGCGTTCGCCCAGGACGTGGTGGCGCACGCCGCCCTGACCACGCCCGGGCTGAAGCAACGGGTGATCGAAACCGTGCGCACCTCGCCCACCGGCGCCGAGTTCCGCCTCACGCCGGACCCGAGCGACCCGGCGGCCTTCGGCTGCGACGGCCCCGACACGCTGCACGTGCTGCGCGAGAGCAACGACAAGATCAGCTTTCCCAACTGCGCCGCCTTCCCCTACCCGCTGCAGCGTTGCCCGCACGGATAGTCGCTTCGGTGACGCTCAGGCCGGCAGCGTCACCGCCGCTTTCACCCCGCCGCTCGGGCGGTTGCTCAGCACCACGTCGCCGCCATGGGCGCGCAGGATGTTGCGGGCGATCGGCAGGCCGAGGCCGGTGCCGCCGGTCTCGCGGTTGCGGCTGACCTCCAGGCGGTGAAACGGCTCGAACACCCGTTCCAGCTCGCCGGGCGGGATGCCGGGTCCGTTGTCCTCCACCAGCACCGTCACCAGCCCGTCCTTCGGCTCCCGCAGGCACACCCGGGCGCTGCCGCCGTAGTTCAGCGCGTTGTTCACCAGGTTCGACAGGGCGCGCTTGATCGCCACCGGCCGCGCCCGCACCGGCTGGTGGTCGGGGCCTTCATAGGAGGTCAGCTCGGCGCCCGAACTGCGTGCGTCGGCGGCCTCGTCCAGGATGGTGCGCAGCAGCTCGGCCAGGTCCACCGCGCGCACCCTCTCGGAGGCGGCGTCATCGCGGCCAAAGGCCAGGGTGGCGGCCACCATGCCTTCCAGCTCGTCCAGGTCGGCCAGCATCTTGGCGCGCTGCTCCTCGTCATCCATCCACTCGGCGCGCAGCTTCAGCCGGGTGATCGGGGTGCGCAGGTCGTGCCCGATGGCGGTCAGCAGGAAGGTGCGGTCCCGCACGAAGCGGCGGATGCGGTCGGCCATGGTGTTGAAGGCGCGGGCGGCCTTCCTCACCTCGGCCAGCCCAACTTCCGGCATGGGGGCGGCGTTCACGTCGGTGCCGAGCCGCTCGGCGGCCTCCGCCAATTGCCGCATGGGGGCGGAAAACTGCCGCACCCCCCAGACCACCAGGCCAGTGGTTGCCAGCGCCATCAACACCAGCGGAACCAGGAAGGAAGCTTCGAGGAAAGGGATATACGGGCGGATGGCGATGGGCATGTTCAGCCACTCGCCTGAAGGAAGCTGCATGCTGACCAGCATGCGCCGCTCAACAAACGAGCCGCGGATGATCAGCGCTTTCCACCGCGCACTGGGAGGGATCTGCGCGAATTGCAGGCTGAGCCGCAGGTCGCGCTGCCCTTGCGGCGGCACAGGCGGCAGGTCGGTCGAGGCGGGCGCCTCATCGAGCGTTGCCTTGACGCTGGACAGCGGGTCGATTTCACGGATGGCGGCCTGGCGCTCCTCAGGCGGCGCCAAGGCGATGGAGCGATATAAGCTGCTGATGCGCAAGCCTTCCTGCTGCGTGCGGGCGAGCCGCACCAGGTCGATCTGGTCATAGCTGTGGATCAGCAGGCCGGCTGCCTGCACCAGGATGAGCCCGAGCAGCAGCACGGCGGCCGTGCGGTTGGCCAGGCTGCGCGGCCACACCCGTGCGCGCGCGGGCTTCGCCTCATCCTGGGCGCTCGCACGCCGGGCGCTCACGCCCTTTGGACGTCCGCCGCCAGCACATAGCCACCCCCGCGGACGGTCTTGATCAGTTGTGCCTGCCGGCCGTCATCCTCCAGCTTGCGCCGCAGCCGGCTGATCGCGACGTCGATGGCGCGGTCGAACGGCCCGGCCTGGCGGCCCCGCAGCAGGTCAAGCAGCATGTCGCGCGTCAGCACCCGGTTGGCCCGCTCCACCAGCGCCAGCAGCAAGTCATACTCGCCCCCGGTGAGCGGCACCTCGACCTGCTCCGGGTTGAGCAGCCGGCGGCGGTGCGGCTCCAGCGTCCAGCCGGCAAAGCGCAGCGCGCTCACGTCGTCGGTGCGCCGCCCGGCATGGTCGGCGGTGCGGCGCAGCACCGCCCGCATGCGCGCCAGCAGCTCGCGCGGGTTGAACGGCTTGGGCACGTAATCGTCCGCTCCCAGCTCCAGCCCGATGATGCGGTCGGTTTCCTCACCCATGGCCGTCAGCATAATGATCGGCACGTCGCCTTGCGAGCGCATCCAGCGCGACAGGTCCAGCCCGCCCTCGCCGGGCAGCATCAGGTCCAGCACGATGAGTTGGAAGTGCCCGGTCGGCCAGACCCGGCGTGCCTCGCGGGCGTCGCGCACCGCCGTCACCCGGAAGCGGTGCCGTTCGAGGAACCGAGCCAAAAGGTCGCGGATTTCGCGGTCGTCATCCACCACCAGGATGTGCGGCATCGTCTCCATGGCCGCAATGTAGCGGCCGAACCCCGCAGCCGGGAGGGTTTGGTCTATCCGGTTGCAATTGGTTGCATTTCGCCGTGCTGCGGATGCAAGGCGCGCCGTAGAAGGCGCGGCAGAACAAGCTTGAAGGTGCCACTCATGCGCAAGACGATCATTTTGGCTCTGGCCGTGGGCGGCGTGCTGGCAGGCGGGGTGGGCATTTGGGCGCCCGGCGTCAGCGCCCAGTCCGCGCCCCCGGCGCCTCCGCCGCCGCAAGCGGGTGATGCCATGCGCGGCCCTATGGATGGGGGCATGCGTGGCCCAATGGAGGGCGGCATGCACGGCCCGATGGATCGCCGGGCAGAGATGATGCGCCATGGCGACTTGATGCGGCGGATGCGCCAGTTCGCGCTGATCTATCCCGCCCGCGACAAGGCGCTGAGCGGGGCGGACGTGCAGAAGATTGCCGAGGCGTTCCTGCTGATCAACGGCAATCACACCTGGAAGATCACCGAGGTGCAGGAGCAACCGGACGTGGTGATGTTCGCGGTGGCCACGCCAGACGGCACCGCCATCGCGCATTTTTCGATGGACCGTCACACCGCGCGGCCAGAACGCATCTCCTGATCCTTGTGGACGAGGTGGTGGTCACGCCCACCGCGTGGTGGCGCGGGGGGAGCCGGGCTATGACGGCGGCATGGTTCCCCCTGCCGCCCGCGCCGCGCTCGCCCGTCTGCGCCTGCTTGATCCTGACCTTGCCACGATAGAACCCGCCGCTGGGCTGCTGCCTTGGCGGGTCCGCGCGGCAGGCTTCCCGGGCTTGCTGCAGGCCATCGTCGGCCAGCAGATCAGCAACGGCGCGGCCGCGGCGATCTGGCGCCGCCTGGCTGCCGTGCCGGGTGCGCTCGACCCGGCGGCACTGCTCACCCTGCCTGACGAGACGCTGCGCGGCGCCGGGCTCTCCCGGCCGAAAGTGGCGCATGCCCAGGCGCTGGCGGCCGCCTTTGTGGACGGGCGGCTCAGCGAAGCGGGCTTGGCGGCGATGGCGGACGAAGATGCAATTGCCGCCCTCTCCGCCATCCGCGGCATGGGGCGTTGGACGGCGGAAGTCTACCTGCTGTTTGCCTTGCAGCGGGAGGACGTGTTTCCGGCCGGAGACCTCGCCTTGGCCGCCGCCACCGCCGACCTCAAACGCTTGCCAGCCCGCCCCAACCCGGCCGCCTTGCGCGCCCTGGCGGCCCAGTGGGCACCCCATCGCGCGCTCGCCGCCCGGCTGCTCTGGCACCATTGGCGCTTCCGCACCGGCCGCCCCTCCATGGACGACCCACCCTTACCCTAATCCACAGGCTGCCCGGGTAGTGGCGGCGCTGCTGGCAAGGAATGCCGCAAACTGCGCCGGGCCAGCGCCCTGCCGTGCGGCTGGGCTGATGCCGGCCACCGACTGGGCGCCGCACCAGGCAATCGGGCGGACCTCGCGCAGCCCCACCCTTGCCGCCTCGGCGCGGCTGGTGCAAACCACATCCGCCGCCGCAGGGTCCAGGGTGCGGCGCACGCGCAGGCCGGTGCGGGCGTGCATGGCCTCGCAGGCCCAGGGAATGAACGGGTCGGTCCGCGCCGTCGCCGGGCCCGCATACCAGAGAACCGGCGCCAGCTCAGCCGCCCGCACCATGCCACTTAGCACCACCGGGGCGGCTGCCAACACTGCTCGCCGGCGCAGTCCCCCTCGGAGCATCACAAACCTCCCCTCCTCAGCGCTCGCTGCGAGGATCAAACGCGTGCTGCAGCCCATCTCCCAGGAAATTCACCGCGATGACGGTGATGAAAATCAGCAGCCCCGGGTAGATGGCAATCGCCGGGTCGGTGGTGACCAGGTCTTGCGCGTTGTTCAGCATGTTGCCCCAGGAGGGCATAGGCGCCACGATGCCGAAGCCCAGGAACGACAGCACGCTCTCGAACAGGATGACGCGGCCGACGGTGAGGGTCACGGCCACGATCAGCGGCGTGGCCACGTTTGGCAGGATATGCGCGCCCATGACGTAGGCCGCGCCGCCGCCGCTGGCCCGCGCCGCCCGCACGTAGTCGCGATCGCGCAACGCCAAGGTGGCAGCGCGGGTGAGGCGGGCGATGCCCGTCCAGTCCACCAGGGCGATGATCACCACCACGCGCCAGAACCCGGCGGCGCCGGAATGGGCGAACTCAGCGGAAAAGCCGAGCTTGGTCAGGTCCAGCGCCCCCAGCACGATCAGCAGCGGCAGGAGCGGCAGCGCGATCATGCCGTCGGTGAAGCGCATCAGCAGCGCGTCGGTGCGGCCGCCGAAATACCCGGCCACCACGCCGATGGACAGACCGATCAGGCTGCCCACCGCCGTCGCCAGCACGCCCACCAGCAGCGAGATTTGGCCGCCCAGCATCAGCCGCACCAACTCGTCCCGCCCCGCCTCGTCGGTGCCAAGCGGGTGGTCCGGCGCAGGCGGCCCATATTGGGAGAGCAGGTCGGTCTGGTATGGATCGACGCCCAGCCAGTGCGCGGTGGGCCAAGCGGCGAGCGCAAACAGCAGCAGCAGGGCGATCAGCACCAGGCTCGCCAGGCCGGTGCGGTGCCGGCGGAAACGGCGCCACCGCAGCGTCCAAGGCGAGACGGCGCGCTCGGCCGCCATCGGTGGGCTCGGGGCGAAGCTGCCTTCGGGGCTCATAGGGAAATCCTGGGGTCGAGCCAGGCATAGGCGAGGTCGGCCAGCAGGGTGCTCAGCAACGTCACCACGGTGGCGAACAGCAGGCCGGTGAGGGCGAGGTTGAAGTCGTTGCCCAGAATAGCGTCGTAAATCATTTTGCCCATGCCGGGCTGGGCGAACATGGTCTCGGTGATCAGCGCGCCGCTGAACAGCGTGCCAAAGCTCAGCGCCATCACCGTCACCACCGGGATCAACGCATTGCGCAGGACATGCGTGGCGATGATCCGACCCTCCCCCGCCCCCTTCGCCCGCGCGGTGCGGATGTGGTCCATGCGCATGGTCTCGATGGTGGCGGCACGGATGAAACGGGTGAACTGCCCCGTGCTGGCGAGTGCCAGCGTGGTGACCGGCATCACCAGGTGGCGGATCTGGTCGGTCATGTCGCCATTGCCCACGGTGCTGATGCCGCTGGCGGGCAGCCAGTGCA
The DNA here is from genome assembly GCA_964245545.1 of uncultured Acetobacteraceae bacterium. GTDB lineage: Bacteria > Pseudomonadota > Alphaproteobacteria > Acetobacterales > Acetobacteraceae > LMUY01. The sequence goes on from CAXTNN010000102.1 coordinate 10,671, forward strand.
GGCGCACCGCAAATACCAGGATCATCACCAGGGCGAGCCAGAACACGGGCACGGAGATGCCGGCGAAGGCGAACAGGCTCACCGCGCTGTCCAGCAGCCCGCCGGGCCGCAGCGCCGCCGCCACGCCGAGCAGGAAGGCGAGGACCACGGAGAGCACGAAGGCCGCGATCATCAGCTTGCAGGTTTGCAGCAAGGCGGGCAGCAGTACCTCCAGCACCGGCTGGGCGTGGGTGCGGGAGAAGCCGAAATCCCCCTGCACCGCCGCCACCAGCCAATGCCAGTAGCGCAGGGTGATCGGCTGATCGAGGCCGTAGATGGCGCGCAGATGGGCCACAACCTCGGGGGTGGCGCCGGGGTCGGAGGCGATCATGACGTCGATCGGGTCGCCTGGCATCAGCCCGATCAGGCTGTAGATGACGAACGACATCACCAGCAGCACGATCAGCGCCTGAAGGCTGCGCTGCAGGATGAAGCGGGTCATGCCCATGGCCTCAAGCTTTGAAGTGGCAAGCGGCCATTTGCCCTGCCCTTCCTGGCGAGGGTTCCAGCACGGGCGCTGTCTGGCGGCACACTGGCTGTACTTTGGGGC
>CAXTNN010000103.1:0-11184 GCA_964245545.1 uncultured Acetobacteraceae bacterium
GGGGGCGGTGGGTGGCCCGATGGGCGACATCCCGTCGGCCGTGCTGCGGCAAACCGAATTGGCGCCCGGCGACATCGCCCCCGTCACCCGCGCCTTCATGGTGGTGCGCTTCGGCGGCACCTTGGCGGCCATGCTGGCAGCCCCCACCATCGCCAACCTGGCGGGCGCCACGGTGCTGTTGCTGATCTGCGGCCTTGTGCCAGTGGCGTTTGCCGCAGCCGGCCTGGCCCGGCACTGGAACGACGCCAAGCGCCGCGCCGCGCCCGCGCTTGGCCGGGGTGCTGCTTAGCCTATCTGCGCGCAACAGCCCGGCGAGCTGTGGGATGGGAAAGCCTCAGGCGGCGCGCAGGCGCCCGCGCCCGTGCGGCTGGTCGAAATCGAGCTCCGGACCGATCGGGACGATGCGCGTCGGATTGATGGACTCGTGGCTCTGGTAGTAGTGGCGCTTGATGTGATCGAAGTTCACCGTGCCGCGCACGCCGGGCCATTGGTAGAGCTCGCGCGTGTAGGCCCAGAGATTGGGGTAGTCCACGATCCGCCGCAGGTTGCACTTGAAATGTCCGGCGTAGACGGCGTCGAACCGCAGCAAGGTCGTGAACAGCCGCCAATCCGCCTCGGTGATGCGCTCGCCGCACAGGTAGCGCCGGTCCGAAAGGCGGTCTTCCAGCCGGTCCAGGGTCGCAAAAAGCGGCCGGACCGCCTCTTCGTAAGCGTCCTGCGTCGTCGCGAACCCCGCCTTGTAGACGCCGTTGTTCACCCGGTCGTAGATCTCGGCGTTGAGTCCGTCGATCTCGGCCCGCAGGTCGGCGGGATAGTAGTCGCCCGGCTTGGCGCCCACGCGATCAAACGCCGAGTTCATCATGCGGATGATTTCGGAGGACTCGTTCGAGACGATCGCGCGCGTTGCCTTGTCGAACAGCACGGGGACGGTGACCCGGCCGGAATAGCCCGGCTGTGCCGCCGCATACACCTCGTGGAGCGCGCGGGCGCCGTAGACGGTGTCTGGCAGCACGCCGGGTCCGTCGGCGAAGGTCCATCCGTCGGCGCCCATGAACCAGTGGACGGCCGACAACGAGATGGCTCCGTCCAGCCCCTTCAGCGCCCGGATAATCAGCGTCCTGTGCGCCCACGGGCACGCAAAGGCGACGTAAAGGTGGTAGCGTCCCCGTTCCGCCGCGAACCCGTCCCGCCCGGTCGGGCCGGACTGCCCATCGGCGGTGATCCAGTTGCGGCACTGCGCCTCCGACCGGACGAAGCGCCCTTCTTCACGCTCTAACGGAGCGCGGTCCATCCAGCGGCCATCTATCATCAGGCCCAAAGCCACCCTCCACCGAAACGGCAATCAGGCTACCAGTTGTTCCACGGCGTCGCGAGCCGAGGCGAGAGCCTTGGTCTTGTTGGCCTCGCCCGCGGCCAGGCCCTCGGCCAGGATGAATTGCGGGTCGGTGATGCCGATGAAGCCCAGCACCGTGCGCATCAGGCTCTCGGCATGCTCGGCCGACACGGCGGCCGTTTCCGCGCCGTAGAAGCCGCCGCGGGCGATGGCGACAAACACCCGCTTACCCGTGGCAAGGCCCTCGGGACCATTGGCGCCGTATCGAAACGTCTTGCCCGGTATCACAATCCGGTCGATCCAAGCTTTCAGTTGGGAAGGAACCGTGAAGTTGTACATCGGCACCCCCAACACCACCGTGTCGGCTGCCAGGAACTCGTCCAGCATCTTGTCGCTCTCGTCGCGCACCGCCTGCGCGGCCGCATCGAGCGGCTCCGCCATCTTGGCGGCCGGATGCGCGCTGGGCAGGCTGGCCAAGGTTAGGTGCGGCACGTTGTCCGCCGTCAGGTCGCGGTAGGTCACGTCCGTGCCGCCGCCGCTGGCGAGGCGCTTGACGATCAGGGCGGAGAGTTCGCGCGACACGGAGCCGCCGCCCAGGATGGAGGTGTCGATGTGGAGGAGCTTCATGGCGTGATCTCGCTTCTTCAGACGGGCTTGCGCCCGTGGCGACTGGGGTGCTGCTGTTATCGGGTCGCGTTTGATGTCGCAAAAGCCTATCTGTCTCGATGGTTGCCATCGCCGGGGACGATAGATGCTGGATGGCCTTTCGCTGGACCAGTTGCGCACCTTCATTGCCGCGGCTGATGAAGGCAGCTTCTCCGCGGCCGGGCGAAAGCTCCGCCGCGCGCAGTCCGTGGTCAGCCAAACCCTTGCCAACCTCGAAATTCAGACCGGCGTCTGCTTGTTCGACCGCTCGGGCCGCTACCCCGTGCTCACCGCGGTCGGGCGCGCGCTGTTGGCCGACGCACGGACCGCCGTTGGCGGCGTGGACCAGTTCAAGGCGCGCGCAAAGGGATTGGCAGGCGGTCTGGAGCCGGAATTGAGCGTCGTTGTGGACGTGTTGCTGCCCATCGAGGTGGTGACGGCCGCCGTGACGGCGTTTCATGCCCAATACCCCAGCGTGCCGTTGCGTCTCTACGTCGAAGCCCTGGGCGCCGCGGTCGCCCCCGTGCTCGATGGGCGATGCACGCTGGCCGTGGTCGCGTCGTTGCCGATATTGCCGCCAGGCCTGGTGCGGGAGCCGCTATGGAGCGTGCAGATGATCTTCGTGGCGGCGCCGTGCCATCCGCTGACCGCCTATGGCGGCCCAATCCCGGCCGATGTGTTGGCGGACCATGTCCAATTGGTACTCACCGACCGCTCCACGCTCTCGAACGATCGCGAGTTCGGCGTGCTCTCGCCCAAGACGTGGCGCCTGGCCGACCTCGGCGCCAAGCACGCCTTTCTTCGCTCCGGTCTGGGCTGGGGCGGCGTGCCGCTGCACCTCGTCAGAGACGATCTCGCATCGGGAGCGCTGGTGCAATTGTCCATCGATGACCGAACGAACACGCCGCTCGCGCTGCCCATGTCGGCGGTGTACCTGGCCGGCTCGCCGCCGGGACCAGCCGGCCGATGGCTGATCGAGCTTCTAAAAACCCAGACCGTGACGCCGGGGTGACGCGCGACGCGAAGCGCCGGCGCCAACTTGATTGGCATGCTGGACCGGCAGTCCGGCGTTAAGGAGAACCCGCATGAACCTGACGCTGTACCGCATGGCGTCCCCGATCGGCACGGTGCTGCTCGTATCGGACGGCGCGGCCATGCGGGCGCTCGACTTCGAGGACTACGAGGCCCGCATGCACCGTCTGCTGCGGCGGCATTATGGCGATTACGCCCTGGACCCGTGCCCAGGCGCCGGGCCATTCGGCGGGCGCTTGCAGGCCTATTTCGACGGGGATCTAGCCGCGCTCGACGCGATGCCGGTCCAGACCGGCGGCACGGCGTTCCAGCGCCTGGTCTGGGCGGCGCTGCGGCAAATTCCGCCGGGCGCCACGATCAGCTACGGCCGCTTGGCCGAACGGCTCGGCCGGGCCAAGGCGAGCCGCGCCGTCGGACTCGCCAATGGCGCCAATCCCGTCGCGATCGCCGTGCCCTGCCACCGGGTGATTGGCGCCGATGCGGGGCTGACCGGCTATGGCGGCGGCCTGCACCGCAAGCAATGGCTGATCCGCCACGAGCTTCGGCATGCCCGGCTGGACAGTGACCGTGAGCCCAAGCAAACCGAGCTCTAAGCCATGTGGGAAAACAGTGTCTGCCCGGCGAAGGGAAGCTCCGCTGTGAGGATGGAACCGGTCGCCGATTCGACGATGTAGAGCGTCCGGTAGTCCGGGCCGCCGAAGGTGACGTTCGCGACCGACGGCCCGGCGCAGCCCTGGATGCGGTAGATCGGCTCGCCAGTGGGCGAGAACATCCACAGGCAGCCCATGCCGGTATGGGCGACGATGACGTTGCCCTTGCTGTCGACCGCCATGCCGTCCGGCCCCGTGCCGCCCGACATCTGGATGAACACGCCCGTGGTGCCGACCGGCTCGTTCGGCACCAGGCCGGGCGGAACCTCCAGCGGCAGCTTCCAGATGCAGTTGGTGCGGGTAACGGCGAGGTACAGCCACTGCTCGTCCGGGCTCAGCACGAGGCCGTTGGGCGAGGGTACGCCCTCGCACAGGATGTCCGACCGGCCGCCGGCGGTGACGCGGATCACGCGGCCATGCGGGCGGAGGATGTCGCTGTTGCCCTGGTCGGTGAAGTAGAGGTCACCGTTGCTGGCGAACACCAGGTCGTTCGGCCCGCGCAGCCGCTCGTTGTTGATGCGCAGGAAGTACGGCTCGATCCGCTTGGTCGCGATGTCGATCGTCAGAATGCCCCGGCTGTAATCGGCAACGAACAGCCGGCCGTCCTTGTGGAACTTCATGCCGTTCGGCTCGCCCTCGTATTCGAGGAACAGCGAGATCTCCCCATCCGGCGTCATGCGGAAGATGCGGCCCCAGGGGACGTCGGTGAAGTAGAGCGTGCCGTCCCGCGCCATCGCCGGGCCCTCAAGATAGAACTTGCGGGTCGCATAGCGGCCGGACACGCGGCCGGTGACGTGCATGTCCGGCGACAGCCGGCCGACGAGCTTGGTTCCGATGACGGGGGGAGCAGCGTACATGAGCAAGCCTCAGAAGGTCAGGGTGGCGTGCCAGTCCAGGAAGCGCTTGGCGCGCGCCTCGGCGCCGGCGAACAGCATGTCGGTATCGGTGCCGCAGATGTACAGCGGCGCGATGCCGAGCTTCATCAGGCCGCTCATGATCGAGAGGTCGCCGACGCCCCCGGCCATCAGCAGCTTGCCATGGGCCCGGCAGGCGTCGGCCGCGGTCGCGAGCGCGTCACGCAGTCGCGGGTCCTCGAACTGGCCGAGGCAGCCAAGCTCCGCGCACAGGTCATTGATGCCGATCGTCAGCAGGTCCACGCCGTCGAGCGCGGCGATGGCGTCGGCATTGGCGATGCCGGCGGGCGTTTCCAACATGATCTGGACGATCGTCGCGTCGTCCAGCAGCGGGTTGAGCGTGCGCGCCGGCATCGGGCGGTAGCCATATTGCGGCATGGTCTGCAATTGGGATCGCTGGCCGCGCGGCGGGAAGTGGCAGGCGCGGGCGATCGCGGCTGCCTCGGCCACCGTCTCGATCCGCGGGGCGATGATGCCGGCGGCCCCGCCATCCAGCAACCGGCCGAGCACCCCGTAATCCCGCTCCGGCGTGCGGATGAACGGCGTCATGCCGAGGTCGTTGGCCGTGCCGCATAGCATCGCCGCCGTGTCGAGCGAGATCGCCGAATGCTCGAGGTCGATCATGATGCTGCCGTAGCCGGTGGCGTGGGCGATGCGGACCGCGTCGGGCGTGCGGGCGCTGCGCACGCTCATCATCAGCGTTGGCTGGCCGCTGCGGATGCGGTCGAGAAAGGGGTTGGCGCGCTCAGTCATGGGCGATGGCCTCCAGGGATGCGGCGGCGGGAGCCCCCGTGACCAATGACACCAGGATGGCGGCCGCAAAAGCCGCGGGAATGGTGACGATGCCAGGGTTCTGCAACGGGAAGATCGCCGAGGCCCGATGCAGCACGGCGACTTGGATCAGCGGGGACAGCCAGATCAGCGCCAGGCTCAGTACCAGCCCGGTGAACATTCCGGCAAAGGCGCCCGCCGCGGTAAAGCGCGGCCAGAAGATGGCCAGCAGCAACGCAGGGAAATTGGCACTCGCGGCGATCGCCAGGCCAAGGGCCGAAACGTAGCTGATGTTCTGACCCTGGAACAGGTAGCCGAGACCAAGGGCCACGAAGCTTAGCAGCAAACTGGCGAGGCGGCCGACCAGAAGCTGCTCCGCCGGAGCCACGCGTCCGCGCCGCAGCGTGTTGACCCAAAGGTCGTGCGAGAGGGTGGCGGTGCCGGCAATGCCCAGCCCGGCAACGACCGCCAGGATGGTTGCCAGGGCAATGGAGGCGACAAAGCCGAGCAGCACGTCCCCGCCCACCAGGTGGGCCAGCAGCGGCAGCGCCATGTTGCCGCCCGGGTCGGCAGCGCGGATGGCGGCCGCCGGCAGCAGCGCCAGCGCGGCAACGCCGAGGCATAGCAGGATCAAGTGGAACACCACGATCAGGCTGGTGCCGAGGAAGGCGGAGCGCCGGGCCGCGCGCGGGTCGGTCACCGTGTTCATCCGCATCAAGACGTGCGGCAAGGAGGCCCCGCCGAGGGCCAGGCCGAGCAGCAGCGACAGCGTTTCCCAAGAACCCGAGAACAGCCGCCCCGGTTGGAACACCGCCGGGCCGCGTGCGGCGGCGCCGGCATGCAGCATCGCCACCGGATCATAGCCGAACCGTCCCAGGCAGGCGGCCAGCACGCCGATGGCCAGCGCCATCATCAACGTCGCCTTGACGATCTGCAGCCACGTGACCGCCAGCATGCCGCCCAGCAGGGTGATCGCCAGCATGCCGGCGAACACGATCAACAGCGACGCCGTGCCGCTAAGGCCGAATAGCAGGTGCAGGATGCCGCCAGCGCCGACGAACTGGGCGGTGAGATAGGTCAGGATCACCACCAACTGGGTGACGGCGACCAGCGAACGCAGGTGCGGGGCGCCGAGCCGGGTCACGAGCACGTCGCCCAGGGTGTATTGACCCAACCGCTTGAGCGGCGCTGCGAACAGGAACAGCATCAGCGGCCAGCCGGCGATGATGCCGACGGCGAACACCATCCCATCGGCGCCGAACAGCGCGATCAGCCCGGTGATCCCGAGCAGCCCGGCGGCGGCCACGAAATCCCCCGCCATGGCAAAGGCGTTCTGCCACGCCAGCACCTGTCCGCCGGCGACCAGGAAGTCGGACACGGTGCGGGTGCGGCGGCTCGCCCAGACCATGATGCCCAGGGTGAGGGCGAAGACGAGGACGAACGGCACCAGGTGGGCCGCGTCCAGCCCCGCTGGGGGAGCGGGCGTCACTGATCCGGCCCCTGCACGCCGAGCCGGGCCATGTAGAACCAAGTCAGCGCCCAGATGGCGAGCGGGAGGGCTAGGATGATGACCAAGTAGGCCGACACGTCGCCGAACAGGAAGGTCGAGAGCGCCGGCTTGGCGACCGTGATCAGCAGCCCGAAGCCGATCAGGCCGAGCAACAATGCGATGGCGCAATACAAGGAGAGGCGGTTCATGCCGCGCCCCGGCAATAGCGGTCTGCCCGATCTGTCTGTTTGCACGTTGGCCTCCCTCCGCCGGATCGTCGCCGGTCAATTTATTGGGTCATCCTGCGCGGCGGCGGCGATATAATCCAATACGTTCTTGGAGGCCTAACCGATATGAGTTCGGTATTGGATCTGCGCCGCATGCGCCACTTCGTCGCGGTCGCGGAGGAGCTGCATTTCCGCCGTGCCGCCGAGCGCTTGGCGATGAGCCAGCCGCCGTTGAGCTTGTCGATCAAGAGCCTGGAGCAGGACCTTGAGGTTGAGCTGTTCGAACGGCGGCGTCAGCGCGTGTTCCTGACCGCGGCTGGACGGCAGTTGCTCGGCCGCGCGCGGCAGATCCTCACCGATGTCGAGACCACGCGGCTGGAGCTTCGCATGGCCGCTGGCGGCGGCGGCGGCGACCTGCGCATCGGCTTCACCGCCTCCTCCGGGCTGATGCCGTTCCTCCATCGCGCGCTCTACCAATTTCGCGAGCAGGCGCCGCGGGTCAGGCTCGCGTTGCGCGAGATGCCTTCGCTCGACCAGATCGAAGCGCTGCAGCAACGGGAACTGGACTTGGGCATCGTCCGTAAACCGGATCGATCCCGCAGCGGCGAGATGGAGTTGCGGCTGCTGTGCCGGGACACTCTCGTGGTCGCGGTTCACGAGCAGCATTGGATCGCGTCGCTGCAAACCGTGCGGATGCGGCAATTACGGGATGAGCCATTCATCTCCTACCCGCGGGTGGGAGGCGCCACCTTGTACCAGGACAGCTTGCAGGCCTTGGCAACCGTCGGGAAGTTCGTTCCAACGATCGGGCAGGAGGCGAGGGAATCGTCCACCATCATCGGCATGGTCGCGTCTGGACTTGGAATTGCCATCGTGCCGGCGGCGCTCCGCTGCATTGCCATGGAGCAGGTGCGGTTCATCGCCATCCAGGACGCAGGTGCGCGGTCGGCGCTATACTTGGCGTGCCGCCGGGAGGGCCTGTCCGCGGCGACGGAAGTCTTCCGGGAGACACTGATCGCAAGGGCTGATCAAAACTGACCGCACGCCACCCCAGCTACTTTCCCGGCCGGGCTGCCATGCGTTCGAGGATCATGTTCGCGACGGTGTTCGCATCGATCGGTCCGTTTGGGTCGAACCAGGTATGGGTCCAGTTCAGCATGCCGAACAGCAGCATGGCCTCCACCCGGGCCCTGGCCATGTCGTCGGCCAATCGTGGACGTACGGCGATCAGCATGTCGCGCACGGCATCGACGATCCAACGTTGCTTTCCCACGATGATGGAGCGCTTGTCGGCCGGCAGGCTGCCCAATTCATTGAGCAGCACCTTCTGGCGGTTGGCTGCCCCGACATAGTGCTGCATGAAGCTGTGTACCAGGTCGGCCAGCCTGCGCTTCGGCGGCTTTCCCGAGGCATCAACTGTCTCCACATCGACCACGAGCTGGTCGATGTGGGAGGCCATGACCGCGTAAAGCACGTCCTCTTTCGACGGATAATAATGGTAGAATAAGGACTTGGAGGTCTTGCACGCTTCAGCGAGGCTCGACACCGAGGTGCCCTGGAAGCCGAGCCGGGCGAACAAATCCGCCGCCTGCTCCACAATCGCCTCCCGCCGCTCCTGGTAATCCGCTGCCTGCGTACGCGCCACTACCGGCTCCCCATGGGTGCGACGACCCGAGACCGCGGTGTCGCTAACATGCGCTCAGGGGTAACGGAAGATGCCGGCGTGCGCCTCTCATCAGCCGTCGACGGGCCACTCCTCGAGCGTGGCGACGAAGCGGGAGAGCCATAGGTTGGTCTGGTGGCCGTCCAGGACCCGGTGGTCGATGGTCAAGGAGACGTAGCACATCGGGCGGATTTGGATGGTGTCGACGTCGCCCACCGTTCGGACGACCACCCGCTTTTCCAGCTTGCCGACGCCGAGGATCGCGGATTGCGGCTGGGCGATGATGATGGGAGACGCGAACAGCGAACCCGAGACCCCGTGGTTCGAGATGGTGAAGGTGCCGCCGCGCATGTCGGCCGGCGACAGCCTGCCCGCCCGCGCCTTGGCGACCTGCTCGGTCAGCTTGGCGGCAATGCCGAGCAGAGATAGCGTCTGCGCGCGCGCGACCACCGGCACCACCAGGCCCTTGTCGCCCAGCGCCGTGCCGACGCCCACGTTGACGTCGTCGTAGACGTCCAGGTGGTCGGCGTGCCAGCGGCTGTTGACGGTGGGGGACGCCCGCATCGCCGCAACGCAGGCGGCCACGAAGTAGGCGGTGAAGGTCAGGTTGGCGCCCTCCCGCTCGAACGCGGCCTTGTGCTTCCGGCGATGGGCCATGATCGCGCTGAAATCGGCCTCGAACACCGCGGTGACGTGGGGCGCGACCGTGACCGAGTTCAGCATGTTCTCGGCAATCGCGAGCCGCATCCGGTCGTGCGGCAGGCTGCGCATGCCGCCCACCGCTGCGGGCGTGGGGGCGGCCGCGGTTTCGGGGGCAGCCGCCTTCGGCATGGGCGCGACACGCCCGGCGATGGCCTTGTCGACGTCCTCACGGGTGATGCGGCCGTCGCGGCCGGTCCCCGCGACGGTGAGCGGATCAATGCCGCTTTCCGTGACCGCGCGCCGCACCGCCGGCGAGAGGGCGAGGTTGCGCCCTTCGGGGCTGCGGGCGTTTGCAATTGGCGCGGGTTCGGCAGCCCGGGATGGGACCGCGAGCCCGGCTTTGGCCGCAGCGGCGCTGCCAGCCTCGCTGAGCCGGCCGAGGATGGCGCCGGGCACCGCTTCGGCATCGGTGCCGAGCACGATCTCCGTCAGGATCCCGGCCGCCGGGGCGGGCACCTCCTGCGTCACCTTGTCGGTCTCGAGCTCGACCAGCGGGTCGTTCAGGGCCACGGTGTCGCCGACCTGCTTCAGCCAGCTTCGCACGATTGCCTTGGTGCCTTCCTGCTCGGCAGGCACGAGGATGTCGGTCATCTCCCTGGTGTCCATCAAAAGCTCAGCAGTTCGTCGATCTTGTCCCGGATGCGGTCGACGGAGGGCAGCGCCCACTCCAGCAGCACCGGGTTATGCGGGCTGGGGATGTCGGGCATCGTCAAGCGGGAGACGGGGGCGTCCAGGTCCATGAACGCCTCGTCCGCAACCACGGCGGCGATCTCGGCACCGAAGCCGGCCGTTTGCAGGTCCTCGTGGACGATCAGGCACCGGCGGGTCCGGCGCACCGAGTCGAGCACCGCCTGCTTGTCCCATGGCATCAGCGTGCGCAGGTCGATGATGTCGGCGGACCGGCCAGCGGCCGCCTCCTCGCAGCGGGGGACCATGGCGCCCCAGGTCACAACCGTAACGCTGTCGCCCGCGACCGTGGTCCGGGCACGGCCGAACGGCAGGCCGAAGTCGTCGCCCGGGTAGGGACGGCGCGCCCAGGCGTAATCCAGCATCGCCCGGTGCTCGAAGAAGATCACCGGGTCGTTGCCGCGCAGCGCGGTGCGGAGCAGCCCAACCGCGTCCTCCGCATTCGAGGGCACGGCAACCTTCCACCCGGGCGTATGGACGAATGCCACCTCGTTGGTCTGGCTGTGCCAGGGGTCGCCGCATTTGAAGTAGCCGCCGGGCACGCGCAGCACCATCGGCGCAGCGAAGCGGTTGTTGGTGCGCCACCGCATCGAGCCGCAATCGTTGATCTGCTCGGTCGCGGGCTCGGCGTATTTGCGGAACTGGATTTCGGGGACGGGCATGAGGCCGGCCAGTGCGAAGCCGACCGCGCGCCCCACAATTCCCTCCTCCGACAGGCTGGTGTCGAACACGCGCCGGTCGCCGAACTTCTCCTGCAGCCCAAGGGTCACGGCGTGGACGCCCCCCTTGGGGCCGATGTCCTCGCCGAACAGGACGACGCGGTCGTTGAGCGTCATCTCGTGATCGAGGGTGCGCCGAATCGCGGTCACCATGTTGATGCGCTGCCCTTGCGGCTTGGGCTGCTCGCTGGTCGCCGGCGCCGATATGCCGTGGCTGGCCAGGCCGCCCATCGCCTGCCGCTCCCCAGCCTCGGCGAAAACATGCCGGATGACGGTCTCGGGCCGCGCCGGCGGCCGCGCCTCGGCGCGCTCGCGGGCGGCCTCGGCGGCAGCCTGCGCCGCAGCCGTAATC
>CAXTNN010000104.1:0-11176 GCA_964245545.1 uncultured Acetobacteraceae bacterium
CCCGCGCACCGGGTGCGCTGCGCGCGCTGGCGGGAGCTGGCGGCGTGAGACTCGCCTGTCTTCTCCCTCTCCCGCTGGCGGGAGAGGGTCGGGGTGAGGGCGGCTGCCACGCTTTACCATCGCAGCACCCCCTTCTTGGCACCGCCACCCTCACCCAGCCCTCTCCCGCCAGCGGGAGAGGGCTTGCGCGGCGAGCAGCATGATGCCCCTCCTCGAACTCACCGACGTTCGCAAGCACTACCCGCTTGGCACCAGCCTGTTCTCCCGCAACCGGGACACGCTGCGCGCCGTGGACGGGGTGTCGTTCACCTTGCAGCCTGGCGAGGTGCTCGGCCTGGTGGGCGAGTCCGGCTCCGGCAAGACCACGGTCGGCCGCACCCTGCTCCGCCTCACCGAGCCCAGCTCCGGCACCATCCGCTTCCGCGGGCAAGATATCACCCGTCTCTCCCGCCGCGCCCTGCGGCCGATGCGGCGCCACATGCAACTTGTCTTCCAGGACCCCTACAGCTCGCTCAACCCGCGCATGACGGTGGAGCGCCTGCTTGCCACGCCCTTGCTGGTGCACGAACCGGGGCTCACCCGCCCACAGCGCCGCCAGCGGGTGGAGCAAGCGCTTGAGCTGGTGGGCCTGTTTCCCGCCGCCGCCGACCGCTACCCGCATGAGTTCTCCGGCGGCCAGCGCCAGCGCATCGGCATCGCCCGCGCCCTGATGTCCGGCCCGCAACTGCTGGTGGCCGACGAGCCCGTCTCCGCCTTGGACGTTTCGGTCCAGGCGCAGGTGGTCAACCTGCTGCTGGACCTGCGGGAGCGCCTCGGCCTCGCCATGGTGTTTATCGCGCACGATCTGGCGGTGGTCGGCACCGTGTCGGACCGGGTGGCAGTGATGTATCTTGGCCGCATTGTGGAACTGGCCGACACGCTGTCCCTGTTCACCCGCCCGCGCCATCCTTACACCGAGGCGCTGTTCTCCGCCGTGCCGGATGTTGACCCGGCGTCTCGCCGCGAGCGCATCATCCTGCGCGGGGACATGCCGAGCCCGGTCGCCCCGCCTTCCGGCTGCCCGTTCCGCACCCGCTGCCCCTATGCCGAGCCGGAATGCGCCGCTGCGGTGCCGGAGCTTGTGGAACGGGCGCCGGGTCACTTCGCGGCCTGCCGCCGGCCCGAGCTCACCCTTGCTTCCCCCTTGCCGGGCCATGCCCCGGCCTTCGCTTAGGAGACTGCCAATTGGGCCCCACCCTCGATCCGGTCGCCAGTGACACCACCGTTCCCGCCCGCACCGGGGTGGTGGTGATCGGCGGCGGCATCATCGGCGTGTCGGCGGCCTTGGCGTTGGCCGAAGCCGGCGTGGACGTCACCCTCTGCGAAAAGGGCGAGATCGGCGGCGAGCAGTCCAGCCGCAATTGGGGCTGGTGCCGCAAGACCAACCGCGACGAGCGCGAGATGCCGCTGATCATCGAGGCGCTGCGCATGTGGGAGGACATGAACCACCGCGTGGAAGGCGAAACCGGCTACCGCCAGTGCGGCGTGCTCTACGTGGCCGAGTCCGAGGCCGACCGCGAGCGGCACGAGGCCTGGGTGGAGCGCGCCCGGCCTTACCAGGTCGGCACCCGCGTGATCGAGGGCGAGGAACTGGCCGCCCAGCTTCCCGGCGCCGCCAAGCAGTACCGCAGCGCCATGTATACCGCCACCGACGGCCGCGCCGAGCCGCAGAAAGCCGCCCCCGCCATCGCCCAGGCTGCGCGCCGACTTGGCGCCACGGTCCTTACCCACTGCGCCGTGCGCGGGTTGGAGCTCACCGCCGGCAAGGTGAGCGCCGTGGTCACCGAACGCGGGCGCATCGCCTGCGACAGCGCCATCCTCGCCGGCGGCGCCTGGTCCCGCCTGTTCTGCGGCAGCCTTGGTGTCCGCCTGCCGCAGCTCAAGGTGCGCGCCTCGGTGGTGCGCACCGAACCGCTCGAGGGCGGCCCCGAGACCTCCGCCTGGCTCGGCGCCTTCGCCTACCGCAAGCGGCTGGACGGCGGCTACACGATGGCCAACGGCCGCGGCAATCTCGTGCCGATCACGCCGGACACCTTCCGCTTCTTCTTCGAGTTCCTGCCCGCCGCCCGCGCCACCCGCCGCGGCCTGCGCCTGCGCCTGGACGACCGCTTCCTCACCGAGGCACGCATGCCGAAGCGCTGGGCTTTGGACCAGCAGAGCCCATTCGAGACCACCCGCGTGCTCGACCCCGACGCGGCGCCTGCCATCAACACGGAGGCCCTAAGCGCCGCCGCCGCCGCGTTCCCTATATTCAAGCGCGCAAAAATCGCCCAGCAATGGGCCGGCCTGATCGACGTCACGCCCGATGCGGTGCCGGTGATCAGCCCGGTGGAGAGCGTGCCGGGCCTGGTGATCGCCACCGGGTTCTCCGGCCACGGCTTCGGCATCGGCCCTGCCGCCGGACGCCTGGCCGCCGACCTCGCCACCGGCGCCCCGCCCATCGTGGATCCCAAGCCGTTCCGCTACAGCCGCTTCACCGACGGCTCCCCCATCACCATCGACGCTGGCATCTGAAATCCAGGAGAAACCCCATGTCCCGGCTGCACTTGCCCCCGCTTCACCTGCCGCGCCGCACGCTGATGCAACTGGCCGCCGCCGGAGCCGCCCTGCCCGCCTTTGGCGCCCGCGCGCAGACGCCCAAGAAAGGCGGCCAAGCCGTGGTCGGCCTTTCGCAGGAACCCACGGTCATGGACCCGCTGCGCCCCCATATCGAGGTGGACGAGGGCGTCTACATGGCGCTCTACAGTCCACTCTGGGGCGTTGACCCCAAAGGGAACTTCATCCCGCAACTCGCCGCCGGAGTTCCCACCGTCGAGAACGGCGGCCTGTCCGCCGATGGCCTCACCTGGACGGTCAAGCTGCGGCCCGGCGTCACCTGGCATGACGGCGCGCCGTTCAGCGCCGACGACGTGAAGTTCACGCTCGACACCATCATGCAGCCGAACTTCCCGGCCTACAGCCGGGTTGGCCATGAACTGGTGCGCGACATCAAGGTGGTTTCCCCCACGCAGGTAAGCTGGCGAATGGAGAAGCCGTTCGCGCCCTACTCCTCCATCCTGGCCTGGACCTACATCGTTCCCGCCCATGCCCGCAGCCAGCCCGACCCGACCGGCGCCGCCTTCGCCGCCCACCCGATCGGCACCGGGCCGTTCAAGTTTGGCGACCGCGTACCCGGCGACCACATCACGCTGACCGCCAACGATAAGTACTTCGGCGACGGGCCCTACCTCGACCGCGTGGTCTACAAGTACATCCCTGACCTCACCGTGCTTTATACCCAGTTCCGCACCGGCGACATCGACTATATCGGCCTGCAGGGCATCACCGCCGACCACTATGCCGAGGCTGAGAAATTGCCCGACCGCAACGTGGTGGTCAACTCACAGGCTTTCATCGAGAATTTCTACTTCAACCTTGGCAAGCCACAATTTCAAGACAAAGTGGTCCGGGAAGCATTGTACGCCAGCATGGACAAAGGCAGCATCATCAAGGAGCTGTACTATGGCTTGCCCAAGCCGTCCGAATCTTACCTGCCCGCCCAATCCTGGGCGTTCAGTTCTGACCTCCCAAAGCAATCCTACGATCCCGACCGTGCCAAGGAGATGCTGGATCAAGCGGGCTGGAAGCCCGGGCCCGGCGGCATCCGCGAGAAGGACGGCGTAAAGCTCGAATTCATCAACTCCACCACTGCCGGCAATCACCTGCGCGAACAGGTGCAGCAACTGCTGCAGCAGGATTGGCAGGATATTGGGGTCAGCATGACCATCAAGAACCTGCCCCCCGCCGTGATGTGGGCCGACTATTGGATCATGTCCCATTTCGAGACCGCCGTCGTTGGCATTGACTTCATGGTCGGCCCCGACCCTGACGCCACCGACTACTTCAGCAGCCAGTCCATTGCCGCCAAGACCGGCTCCGGCCAGAACACAATGCAATACAGCAACCCCAAGGTGGACGCGCTGCTGCAGCAGGGCGCCACCACGCTGGACCGGCCCGGCCGCACTGCGATCTACCATGAGCTGCAGGCGACCCTGCGCGGCGACCTGCCCTTCCTGCCGATCTTCCAATATGCCGAGGTGGAGGGCACGAAATCCACCCTGAAGGGCTACCAGCCGAACATCAACGTCCGCCTCAACACCTGGAACATCAACACATGGCACTGGGCCTGACCGCTTGCCCTTGAACGCGCCCGACGCCGTCGTCATCGGCGCCGGCATCAGCGGCGCGGCGGCCGCCTACTATTTGGCCCGCGCCGGGCTGCGCGTGGTGGTGGTCGACCGCTTCGGCCCGGCGGCCATGGCGTCGGGCTGGACCCTGGCGGGGGTGCGCCAATCTGGCCGCCACCCGGCGGAGCTGCCGCTCGCCCGGACGGCGGTGCGGATTTGGGAGGGTCTGGCCGAGGAACTGGGCAGCCCCACCCAGTACCGCCGCCGCGGCAATCTCCGCTGCGCCCGCACGCCGGCAGAGGCGGCCACCATCGAGGCCCTGGTCAGCGAGCAGGCCGCCACGGGGCTCGACATCACTTACCTGCCCAGCAACGCCGATGTCCGCGCCGCCGCCCCCGCTTTGTCCGAGCG
Source organism: uncultured Acetobacteraceae bacterium (assembly GCA_964245545.1). Classification (GTDB taxonomy): domain Bacteria; phylum Pseudomonadota; class Alphaproteobacteria; order Acetobacterales; family Acetobacteraceae; genus LMUY01. The sequence continues at coordinate 4,617 of CAXTNN010000104.1, forward strand.
CGTGCTCGCCGCCTCGCTGTGCGCCAGCGACGGCAGTGCCGACCCGCATGCCACCGTGGCCGCTTTCCTAGCAGCGGCCGAACGGCTGGGCGTTGCCTGCCGGTTTGGCGAGCGTGTGTTGGCCATCACCCACGCGGAGGGGCGCGTGACGGGGGTGCAGACGGACGCCGGCCATCTCGCCGCCGGCCGCGTCATCATCGCCGCGGGCATCTTTGGCAACGAGCTGCTGGAGCCGCTCGGCATCACCGTTCCGCTGCGGGTGCCGATGGTGACCGTGCTGCGCTCCGAGGCGCTGCCGCCGCTGCTGGACCAGGTGATCGGCGTCGCCAACGCCGACTGCGCCGGGCGGCAGGAGGCGGGCGGCCGCTTCCGCGTCACCAGCGGCGCCCTGCCATGGCACGGCCGCATGCTGGTGGAGGAAAGCGCGCCGCAGCCGCATGTCTATCCGACGGCCGGCAGCATCGCAGACGTCATCCGGTTGTTTGCCGAGCTGGTGCCCGCCTTCCGCGACGTGCAGATTGAGCAAAGCTGGGCCGGCTTGCTGGATATGACGCCGGACGCGCTGCCCGTGCTTGACGCCGTGCCCGGCGTGGCGGGGGCCACCGTCGCCATGGGCTTTTCCGGCCACGGGTTTTGCCTCGGCCCCGTGACCGGGCAAATCCTCGCCGCGCTTGCGCAAGGCCAACCCCCGGGGCACGACTTGGCACCGTTCGCGATCGGCCGTTTCCAAAGCCAGCTTCGCCCGCAACCCGCCACACTGCACGGGTAAGCTCGCCACCTCCCCGCCCCGCACAAACTCATCTCGCGGAGTGTTGGCAACTCCCCGCCCGCGATTAGGTATAGGACTTGAGAGAAGAGGCGCCGGGCTTCTCACGACCTCCACGCCGAGTCGGTTGACCGTTTGTTCAACCTTGGCGGGGTCCTCATTCGTTAAAGCCGTGAGACCAAGCAACAGCTATCGGCAATTCTTCGGTAAAATGCCCAGTTTAAGAGGTAATTAATGCGCACCGCCTGCCTGTCACGCTAATCTCTCTCAATGTCGTGAGGAGTGCGCCGTCCGTGCAGATCTCCGACAGCCGAGGAACCAGACAGCGACCGATCGCAATCCCTTTCTGACGTAAGCGGAGCTTGGTTCCTATACCAGCCGCCCGACACACCGGAGAACCCGCGATGTATCGATCCGATGACGTTTTCTCCCTCCACGCCACGCTGCGTGACCGATCGCGCCAGGAGGAGATGAGCCTGGCCGACTACCTCGACCGGTGCCGTGAAGACCCGCTCTGCTATGCCAGCCCAGCCGAGCGCATGCTCCGCGCCATTGGTGAGGCCGAGGTGCTCGACACCTCCAAGGACCCGCGGCTCGGCCGCCTTTTCATGAACCGGACCGTGCGCATCTATCCGGCCTTCTCCGAGTTCCACGGCATGGAGGAGACCATCGAGCGTATCGTCGGCTTCTTCCGCCATGCCGCCCAGGGCCTGGAGGAGCGCAAGCAGGTGCTCTACCTGCTGGGCCCGGTCGGCGGCGGCAAGTCCTCGCTGGGCGAGCGGCTGAAGGCGCTGATGGAGCAGGAAGCGATCTACGTGCTCAAGGCTGGCAATGAGCTTAGCCCGGTGTTCGAAAGCCCCCTCGGCCTGTTCGAGCCGGAAACCATGGCCGCCACGCTGGAAGAGCAATACCGCATCCCGCGCCGGGTGCTGACCGGGATTGCCAGCCCTTGGGCGCTGAAGCGGCTCGATGAGTGGGATGGCGACATCCAGCGCTTCCGGGTGGTCAAGCTCTACCCGTCGCGCCGCAAGCAATGGGCGATCGCCAAGACCGAACCCGGCGACGACAACAACCAGGACATCTCCGCCTTGGTCGGCAAGGTGGATATCCGCAAGCTCGAGAGCTTCAGCCAGAACGACCCGGACGCCTATGGCTTCTCCGGCGGGCTGAACCGCGCCAACCAGGGCCTGCTCGAGTTCGTCGAGATGTTCAAGGCGCCGATCAAGATGCTGCATCCGTTGCTGACCGCCACGCAGGAGGGCAATTATCTCGGCACGGAGAATATCGGCGCCATCCCGTTCCAGGGCATCCTGCTCGCCCACTCCAACGAGGCGGAGTGGCAGAGCTTCCGCAACAACCGCACCAACGAGGCCTTCCTGGACCGCGTGAGCGTGATCAAGGTGCCGTACTGCTTGCGGGTGACGGAAGAGCGGAAAATCTATGAGAAGCTGATCAGCGGCTCCGCCCTGGCGGAGGCGCCCTGCGCCCCGCATACGCTGGAGATGCTCGCCCGTTTCGCCGTGCTCTCGCGCCTGAAGCCGCACGCCAACTCGCGTCCGTTCGCCAAGATGCGTGTTTACGACGGCGAGAACATCCGCGAGACCGACCCCAAAGTCAAAACCATGCAGGAGTACCGCGACGCCGCCGGCGTTGACGAGGGCATGGATGGGGTGTCCACCCGGTTCGCCTACAAGGTGCTTTCGGCCACGTTCAACCACTCCTCCAACGAGGTGGCCGCCGACCCGGTTCACTTGATGTATGTGCTGGAGCAGGCCATCCGCCGCGAGCAGTTCCCGCCCGAGACCGAGGCCGCCTATCTCGCCACCATCAAGAGCGAGCTGGCCTCCCGCTACGCCGAGTTCATCGGCAACGAGATCCAGAAGGCTTACCTGGAGAGCTATGGCGATTACGGCCAGAACCTGTTCGACCGTTACCTCGACTACGCCGACGCCTGGATCGAGGACCAGGACTTCAAAGACCCTGATACCGGGCAGATGATGAACCGGGACCTGCTGAATGCGGAACTCACCAAGATCGAGAAGCCGGCGGGGATCGCCAACCCGAAGGACTTCCGTAATGAGGTGGTGAAGTTTGCCCTGCGCACCCGCGCCAGCAACGCCGGTAAAAATCCGTCCTGGACGAGCTATGAGAAAATCCGCGAAGTTATCGAGAAGCGGATGTTCAGCCAGGTGGAAGACCTGCTGCCGGTCATCAGCTTCGGCTCCAAGAAAGATAACGAGACCGAAAAGAAGCACAATGACTTCGTCAACCGCATGGTTACGCGTGGCTACACCGAACGGCAGGTGCGACGCCTGGTAGAGTGGTATATGCGTGTGAAGCAGTCTGCGTAGGGAAATGCGTTGGACATAATCGACCGCCGGCCGAACCCGCATGGCAAGAACCTGGAGAACCGCCAACGCGTGATCACGCGGGCACGCGCCGCGATTGGCCGTGCGGCGCGGGAGGCGGTCGACCAAGGCACGTTGCGCGAGGTCGGCCGCGACCAGGCGGTGACGATTCCGGCCGACTCGCTGCACGAGCCGAGCTTCCGCAGCGTGTTTTCGGCGGGCAAGCGCCAGGTGATCCTGTCGGGGAACAAGGAGTTCTCCACCGGGGACCGCCTGGCCCGCCCCCCTGGGGGCCGCGGCCAGGGCGATGGCAGCGGCGCCGGCAAGGGCGGCGGCGAAGGTGAGGATGGCTTCCGCTTTGTCCTCACCCGCGACGAGTTCCTCGACCTGTTTTTCGGCGACCTGGAACTGCCCGACCTGGTGAAAAACCAGATCGTTGCCACCGAGACGATGGCGCCGCAACGCGCCGGGCTGATGACCGACGGCTCACCCTCGCAGATCGACATGTCGCGCAGCATGCGGCAGTCGATGGCGCGGCGGATTGGGCTGCGGCGGCCGAAATCCCCCGAACTGCTGGCGCTGGAGGCGGACATCCAGGCGCTGGAGCAAAGCGGGGACGACCCGGACCGGCTGGACCTGCTGCGCGAAGAGCTGAAGATCACGCTGCGCCGCATGGCCCGCGTGCCCTGGATCGACCCGGTGGATCTGCGCTACCGCCGCTTCGTCCATGCCCCCAAGCCCACCGCCCGCGCCGTGATGTTCTGCCTCATGGACGTTTCCGGTTCCATGTCCGAGCAGATGAAGGACCTGGCCAAACGCTTCTTCCTGCTGCTGCACGTGTTCCTGGAGCGCCGGTACAAGCGCGTGGAAGTCGTCTTTATCCGCCACACCGAAACCGCCGAGGAAGTGGACGAGCAGACCTTCTTCACTGACCTGCGCACCGGCGGCACGGTGGTCTCCACCGCGCTGAACGAGTTCACCCGCATCCAGAAGGACCGCTACCCGAAGGACTCGTGGAACATCTACGTGGCGCAAGCCTCCGACGGCGACAACTCCGGCAGCGACACCCAAAAGGCTATTGCCATGCTTGAGGCCGAGATCCTGCCGGTGGTGCAGTATTTCGCCTACATCGAGGTAGCCGCCTCGGCCGCCCACATACGTGGCGAGACCGACCTGTGGCGCGGCTACGACCCCGTGTCCAAGCGGGCACCCAAGCTCGCCATGCGCCGCGTCTCCGACCGTCGCGACATCTTCCCCGTCTTCCGCGACCTATTCGGCCGCAAAGCGGAGAAGGCACCGTGAACCCTCACTGCCCTGTTCTCCCTCTCCCTCTGGGACAGGGCTTTTAGGAGAGGCGAGGACCCCCCGATGACTGACCTCCTCTACACCGGCACCGACTGGGACTTCCGCACCCTGCAGCGCAGCTATGACGCCATCGAGCGCATCGCCTGCGAGGAATTGGGGCTCGAAGTCTACCCGAACCGCATCGAGGTCATCACCTCCGAGCAGATGCTGGACGTCTACACCGCCCACGGCATGCCGCTCACCTACCGCCATTGGTCATACGGCAAGCGCTTTCTGCAGCACGAGAACAGCTATCGGCAGGGCTACAGCAGCCTCGCCTACGAGGTGGTGATCAACTCCAACCCCTGCATCAGCTACCTGATGGAGGAGAACAGCGCCACCATGCAGGCGCTGGTGATTGCCCACGCGGCGTTCGGCCACAACCACTTCTTCCGCAACAACCACCTGTTCCGCCAGTGGACGGAAGCCTCCGCCATCCTCGACTACCTTGAATTCGCCCGCAAATACGTGGGCGAGTGCGAAGACCGCTTTGGCGTGGCCGCGGTGGAACGCGTGCTGGACGCCGCCCACGCCCTCTCCCGCCACGGTGTGCATCGCCACGGCGGCGCCCGCCCGCTGAACCTGCGCGCCGACCAAAAGCGTGAGAAAGAGCGCCGCGACTACGACGAGCGCATGTTCGACGACCTGTGGCGCACCCTGCCCGGCCAGCGTGCGGTGGCGGATGTGGACCAGACCGCCGAGCGGCGCCGCAAGCTGGGCTTGCCGGAAGAGAACCTGCTGTATTTCATCGAGAAGGTCTCCCCCAAGCTCGCCACCTGGGAGCGGGAGATCATCCGCATCGTCCGCCTGATCGCGCAGTATTTCTACCCGCAGCCGCAAGCCAAGGTGATGAACGAGGGCTGCGCCACCTGGACCCACCAGCGCATCATGACCCGGTTGCACGAAACCGGGCAGATCGACGACGCCGCCTTCCTCGAAGTGCTGCACTCCACCAGCAACGTCATCATGCAGCCGGGCTTCGACCATCCGGCCGGCGGCCCCGGCTTCAACCCCTACGCGCTCGGCTACGCCATCATGTCCGACATCGAGCGGGTGTGCACCGAGCCCACCGAGGAGGACCGCACGTGGTTCCCCGACATCGCCGGCAACGGCGACCCGCTGGGCACGCTGCGCTACGCCTGGGCCAATTTCCGCGACGAGAGCTTCATCCTGCAGTTCCTCTCCCCGCGCGTGATCCGGCAATTCCGCATGTTTCGCCTGCTGGACGACACGGCCGAGCCGACCTTGCTGGTGGACGCCATCCACGACGAAGCCGGCTATCGCGCCATCCGCCGCAGCCTGGCCGAGAGCTACGACCCAGGCGAGGGCGATGCCGACGTCCAGATCGTCGATGTGGACCTGGCCGGCGACCGCAAGCTGATCATGCAGCACCGCACCCGCCCCGGCCAACTGCTCGCCTCCCGCGACGCCGACGCCACCTTGCGCTATGTCGCCAGCCTATGGGGATACGAGGTGCGCCTGGAGGAGATCGACGCCGACACCGAATCGGTGTTGGCCACCCATACCGCCAAGCCGCCCGCCGCCTGAGAGCCCCCCGCCAGGGCGCAGACTGAGCGGTGCGCGCCCTTCGCCTGGCCGCGGCAGCGTTGGCCGCTCTGCTTCTGACCGCGGTGGTGGCCGCGTGGCTGTTGCCGCGCTGGCTTGATTGGGACGATTACCGCCAGACCATTGCCGCCGTGGTCTCGTCGGGGCTCGGCCGCCCCGTGCGGATCGGTGGCGCCATCCGCCTCACCCTGCTGCCGCAGACGGTGCTGAGCGCGGGGGACGTGACGGTCGCCGACACCGGGGACGGTGCCAGCGCCACGGCGGCCGAAATGCGGCTGCGGATCAATCTCGGCTCCTTGTTCGCCGGCCAGGTGCAGCCGCGCGACCTCGTGCTGCAGGGCGCGCACATGCACCTGCCATGGCCGCTCTCCGCCCAATTCCTGCGCGAGGGCCGCCCCGCCGCCGGGCTGCACGCCGCCATCGAGGACAGCACGCTCGACATTGGCGGCCTGGCGCTCACCGGCATCAATGGCGGCCTGGCCGTGGACCCGGCGACCGGCACCTTGTCCGCCACCGGGCTCGGCAGCGTGCTGGGC
>CAXTNN010000105.1:0-11119 GCA_964245545.1 uncultured Acetobacteraceae bacterium
TGGGCCGGGTGGCCCAGGAGACCGATACCCTGGGCCGGGTGGCCCAGGAGACCGATACCCTGGGCCGGGTGGCCCAGGAGACCGAGACGGTGCCCGCGTGACCGCGGACCATCGTTCCCCGCCGCGGGATGTGCGCGGCAGCGGCCGGGAGGCCAGGACCTGGAGGGTTACGACGTGAGTGGCATGATCGAACGAGAGAGGCCGACGACGCTGTCGGGCCTGACCGAACCGGAGGCGCGCGAGTTCCACACCATCTTCATGACCAGCTTCATCATCTTCACCGTGGTGGCGATCATTGCGCACATGCTGGTGTGGATTTGGCGGCCATGGTTGCCTGGGCCCAATGGCTACAAGACCGGCATGCTGATCCTGCAACACGCATACACCATGCTTGGTTAGGAGACCCACCATGTGGCGCGTATGGACCCTGTTTGACCCGAGGCGGGCGCTGATCTCGCTTGGGATTTTCCTATTCACCTTGGCCATCCTGATCCACTTCATCCTGTTGAGCACCGATCGCTTCAACTGGCTGGATGGGCCGCACCGCGGCAACGACGTGGCGCAGCAGATGGCACCACTGCCGCCCGCAGCAAAATAGCGACCGCTTTGGCAGCGGGGTGGCGCTAAGACCGGGCCCGCTGCCAAAGCTTACATCCAGGGTGTAGACGGGGGAGCGTTCATCGTGGCGATGCTGACTTTTGAGCGCAAATACCGCGTGCGTGGCGGCACGCTGGTGGGCGGCGACTTGTTCGACTTCTGGGTTGGCCCGTTCTATGTCGGCTTCTTCGGTGTCACGGCTGCCTTCTTTTCCATTCTCGGCACGCTGCTCATCGTCTATGGCGCGGCGATTGGCGGGACCTGGAACGTTTGGCGCATCAACATCGCGCCGCCTGACATCAGTTATGGCCTGGCCTTTGCGCCATTGAAAGAGGGCGGGCTGTGGCAGGCGATCACGGTTTGTGCATTGGGCGCCTTCGTGTCGTGGGCGCTGCGCCAGGCTGAGATTGCGCGCAAGCTTGGCATGGGGCTGCATATCCCGGTCGCTTACGGCATGGCGATTTTTGCCTACTTCACTTTGGTGGTGATCCGCCCGGTGCTGATGGGCGCTTGGGGCTATGGATTTCCCTACGGCATTCTTAGCCATCTCGATTGGGTGTCCAACACCGGCTATCAGTACCTGCATTTCCATTACAACCCGGCGCACATGCTGGCGGTGACGTTCTTCTTCACCACCGTGCTCGCGCTGTCGCTGCATGGCTCGCTGGTGCTGTCCGCCGCCAACCCGCCCAAGGGCCAAGTGGTGAAGTCGGGCGAGCACGAGAACAGCTTCTTCCGCGACACCATCGGCTGGTCGATCGGCACCCTCGGCATCCATCGCCTGGGACTGTTCCTCGCCCTGTCCGCCGGGTTCTGGAGCGCGGTCTGCATCGTTATCAGCGGCCCGTTCTGGGACCGCGGCTGGCCGGAGTGGTGGGGCTGGTGGCTGAACCTGCCGATATGGAAGTAGGGGCGCACGACCATGGCTGAATACCAAAATCTCTTCACCCGGGTGCAGGTTCGCGGCCCTGCCTATGCCGGTGTCGTCACCGCCCGCGGTGCTTTCCTCCGCCAGGGCAAGCCGGTGTTCTCCCACCTGCTCGGCATCTTCGGCGACGCGCAGGTGGGCCCGATCTATCTCGGCGCCTTAGGCGTGGCCTCACTCATCTGCGGCTTCACCGCGTTCGAGATCATCGGGCTGAACATGTGGGCCTCCGTCAACTGGGACCCGGTGCAGTTCGTGCGCGAGCTGCCCTGGCTGGCCCTGGAGCCGCCGGCGCCGGCCTGGGGCCTGCGCTTCCCGCCGCTGGCGCAAGGCGGCTGGTGGCTGCTCGCCGGGTTCTTTCTCACCGCCTCCCTCCTGCTTTGGTGGTTGCGGGTGTATCGCCGGGCCCGCGCCCTCGGCATGGGCACGCACGTCGCCTGGGGGTTTGCCGGGGCGATCTGGCTCTACCTGGTGCTGGGCTTTATCCGGCCGCTGCTAATGGGGAGCTGGGCTGAGGCGGTTCCGTTCGGCATCTTCCCGCACCTGGACTGGACGGCCGCGTTCTCGTTGCGATACGGGAACTTGTTCTACAACCCGTTCCACATGCTTTCCATCGTGTTCCTCTACGGGTCGACGCTGCTGTTTGCCATGCACGCCGCCACGGTTTTGGCGGTCAGCCGGTTCGGTGGGGAGCGCGAGATCGACCAGATTGTTGACCGCGGCACGGCGGCCGAACGCGCTGGCATCTTCTGGCGCTGGACCATGGGCTTCAACGCCACCTTTGAATCCGTGCATCGCTGGATGTGGTGGTTTGCCGTGCTTTGCCCGGTCTGCGGCGGCATCGGCATCCTGCTCACCGGCACGGTGGTGGACAACTGGTATCTATGGGGCCTCAAGCACGGCATCGCTCCCGCCTACCCCGCCGTGTTCGGCCGGGTGGTCGACCCGGCAAGCCTGCCGGGAGCGCCGCAATGAGATATTTCCCGCTGTGGATCGCTGCCGGGCTCGCTGGCCTCGTCGGCGCCGCCATCATCCTGACCACGTTCCGCGCCGGGCCGCTGGACGAGGTGCAGCGCGGCTATCGCGGCACCGCCATGGTGGAGAACTTCCAGCCCGGCGTGATCGCCGCCGAGCTCAAGCAGAATGCCATTCCGCCCTACCTGCCGGAACTGCCGGCCGCCGGGCTCAAGGCCAACGTCGCCTACAAGAACGTGCAGGTGCTCGGCAACCTCAGCGTGGGCCAGTTCACCCGCATCATGGCCTCCATCACGCAGTGGGTGGCGCCGCAAGCCGGCTGCAACTACTGCCACGTCGGCAACAACTTTGCCGCCGATGACAAATACACCAAGGTGGTGGCCCGCCGCATGCTGCAGATGACGCAGCACATCAACACCGACTGGCAGAGCCATGTGCAAAACGTGGGGGTGACCTGCTATACCTGCCACCGTGGCAACAACGTGCCGGCCTACATCTTCTACAATGATCCGGGGCCCGCGCATGCACCCAACATGGTCGAAACCGGCACTGGCAAGAACATCGCGGCGCCCACGGCGGGGCTGGCCTCGCTGCCGTACGACCCGTTCACGCCGTTCTTGGAACACGATGCGAGCATCCGCGTCGCCTCCACCACCGCCTTGCCGACGGGTGACATGCAGTCCATCAAGCAGACCGAATGGACGTACGCGTTGATGATGCATTTTTCCACGTCACTTGGGGTGAATTGCACGTATTGCCACAACACTCGCATCTTTGCCGATTGGTCGCAAAGCACGCCGCAACGCGTGACCGCATGGTATGGCATCCGCATGGTGCGCGATCTCAACAACAACTATCTAGAGAGCGTGCATTCGGTGTTTCCCCCCAATCGCCTCGGCCCGGCCGGCGACGTGCCCAAGGTGGACTGTGCGACGTGCCATCAGGGTGTCTACAAGCCCCTGTTCGGTGTAAGCATGGCGAAAGACTTCCCGGAACTCGGCGGCGTCAAGCAAACGGCGGAATAAGGACAAGCCTATGAGAGACACCAATGCCCTCCGTCGCGGCCCGATCCAGCAGCGCCCGCTGCCGCTGCGGGCCGGCACCCGCGGCTCCGCGCTGGCGCTATGGCAGACCAGGGCGTTCCTGCGCGCCTTGGAGGCCGTGTGCCCGCCGCTGCGCGCGCCCGGCGCGCTGACCGAATGCGTCATCGGCGTGACCGGAGACGCGATTCAGGATCGTCCGTTGGCTGCCATCGGCGGCAAGGGCCTGTTCGCCAAGGAGATCCACGAGGCCTTGCTGGACGGCCGCATCGACGTTGCCGTGCATAGCCTGAAGGACCTGGACACCGCGCTCCCCCCTGGCGTGACCATCGCATGCACGCTGGCGCGGGAGGACGCGCGCGACGCGCTGGTGCTCGGCCGCCCTTATGAGCCCGGTGCGGCGCTCGGCCTGGGCGCGCTGCCCCGAGGTGCGGCCGTCGGCACCTGCTCGGTCCGGCGCCAGGCGCAGTTGCTGCATGCCCGGCCCGACCTGCGCATTGTGCCGATGCGCGGCAACGTGCAAACCCGCCTGCGCAAGCTTGCCGAGGGCCAGTGCGACGGCACCACGCTGGCTTTCGCCGGCCTGAAGCGTTTGGGCCTGGAGAGCACCGCCCATGTGCTGTTCGAACCGGAGGAAATGCTGCCCGCCGCCGGCCAGGGCATCATCGCCGTCACCGTCCGCTCCGACGACCACGAGTTGATGACCATGCTGGACGCCATGGCCGACCCGGAGGCGAAAGCCGCTGGCCGCGCCGAACGTGCCCTGCTTGCGGTGCTGGACGGCACTTGTTCGACGCCGATCGGCAGCCATGCCCGGCTGCTGCCCGGCGGCAAACTCCGCCTTACCGGCCTCATCGCCAGCCCGGACGGCCGCTTCCTTGCCCGCCGCAGCCTGGCCGGCGCCGCGGAGGACGCCACCCGCATCGGCGTCGAACTCGGCATGGAGCTGCGCGCGGCCTGCCCGGCCACGCTGCAGGCAGCCCTGTTCAATGCCAGCCGGTTGCCGGCCCGGGCGGCGCTGGAGGTGGTTGGGTAGCCTTGCGAGATGACGGGCGGGGCTTTGCCCCGGACCTGAGGGAGGGCGGCCGTCGCTTTGACCGCCCGGTGTTGCAAGTAATCTCTTAACCTCTCTGGTCCACTCTGAAGCAGCTTGGGGCTGTAACAGAGGGGACTTCCGTGGCTTGGCGAACGTCTGAGGCCCGGCCGTCTCCGGCCGCAGCGGCGGTTAGGCTCTTTTTAGCAGTCACCGTCATTGGTCCGGTGATCGCTTTCAGCGGCTGGCTGCTGTTTCACTCCTGGCAAGCCACGCGGGACGCGGCCACGCAACGCGAAAGCGTGGTGCTCATCGCTATCCAGGATGAGCTGTCCCGCTCGCTGCAGGCGCTTGACCTGTCGTTGCTGGCCGCCATTCATGGGCTCAACATGCCAGGCTTGGCGGCGATGGACCAGCAAAGCCAGCAGGCAGTCTTGTTCGGCGGCGCCGGCCAGGTAGATGCCAGCCAGCGCCTCATCCTTACCGACGCAGCAGGCAACATCCGGTATCGCTTCCATTCTCCTGTCTTGCTGACCAATGTCAGCGACCGGGCGGATTTCATTGTGCAGCGGGACCATGCCGATCTCGGCCTGTTCTTCACTCCGCCCGAACGGAGCTGGATGGATCACGACTGGATTTTGAGCTTTTCCCGTCGCATCACCAATCCCGACGGCTCATTTGCCGGTGTTGCTCTCTCCCGGATTGGCCTCAACTACTTCGTCAAACTATTCCAGGCGCTGAAGCCCGGCCCGGATGGCCTTATCACCCTGATCAGCACTGACGGGCCGCTGGTCGCCCGTGTGCCGTTCCACGACCAAGATGTCGGTTTGGATGCGTCGGACAGCAATCTGCTGCAAGCGATGGCGCAGGCTCCGTCCGGTGTTCTGGAAAGCGTGTCCCACATGGATGGGGTGCGGCGGCTTTACAGCTACGGCAAGCTGCCCGCCTTGCCCTTCCTGGTTGCCGTGGGCATCCCTATGGCTGACGTCTACTGGGAATGGCTGGAAAAAAGTGCTCCTTTGTGGGCCCTGCAAGCCGTTCTGGTTGTGATATCCTTCTATCTGCTGCGGCGCTTGTGGCAGGAGTACCGGCGCCGCGGCGTGGCCGAGGCGGAAGCGCGCTACAGCGAGCAGCGCATGCAGTTGCTGCTGGAGAACGCCGAAGACCACGCCATCTACCTGCTTGACCCGGAAGGCCGCGTCGAGAGCTGGAACCCTGGCGCCGAGAAGATCAAGGGCTATCGGCGCGACGAGATCATCGGGCGCAGCTACGCCCAATTCTTCACTGCGGAGGATCAGCGCCTCGGCGAGCCGCAGCGCCTGCTTGCCTTCGCCAGCGAGCATGGCCATTTCCGCGGGGAAGCCATTCGGGTGCGCAAGGACGGCAGCCAGTTCCTGGCCCGCGTCGCCCTTACGGCCATTTATGACGCTGCGGGTGCGCTGCGCGGCTTCGCCAAGGTGGCCCACGACCTGTCCCGACGGAAGATCGAGGAAGAACAGCGCGCGATCATGATCGAGTCCACCGCGACGGGAATGCTGATCGTCGACGAGGACGGCATCATCACCCTCAGCAACTCCTCCGCCGACTCGATCTTCGGTTATCCCGCCGGCACCTTGCTTGGCCAACCGATCGACCTGCTGGTTCCGGAGGGCGTTCGCGCCTCCCACGCCGCCCTGCGCACCGCCTTCTCCCACGGCACGCGCGAGGGGATGGCGCCCGATCGCCAAGTCAGCGGTCGGCGGTGCGACGGCAGCGAGGTCATGGTGGAAGTGACGTTGCGGCGGGTGAGGACGGAGCGGGGCAGCATTGTCGTCGTCTCCGTCCTTGATTCGACGCAGCGGCTGCGCCGGGCGGCCGAGCTGGCCGCCGTTGGCGAGCGAGAGCGTGCGGTGGTGGCGGAGGCCAATGCGCGGCTGGAAAAGCTCAGCCGGCACCTTACCAAGAGCTGCGAGCGGGAACGCCGGGCCAACGAGGCCAAGTCGCGGTTCCTCACTGGCGTCACGCATGAGCTGCGCACGCCGCTCAACGGTATTCTCGGCTACGCGCAATTGCTGAGCTTGGATGGCGACCTCAGCCCCACTCAGAGCGCGCGCGTGCAGGCCATGCAAACTGCAGGTGAGCACCTGCTGGCGATGATCAATGCCGTACTCGACCTGTCCGAGATCGAGGCAGGGCGCGTCGAGATGCATCCCACCACCATCGACATGCCGCAACTCGCCCGAGCCTGCGTCGATGTGGTCAGCCCCGCCGCCCAAAGCAAAGGGCTGGCGCTCTCGCTCTGCATCGACCCGGCGGTTCCGCCCACCATCGTGGCCGACCCGACGCGGCTGCGGCAGGTGGTGCTGAACTTGCTCGGCAACGCGGTCAAGTTCACCGCGGCCGGCAAGGTGACCTTGCGCGTGGCGCCCGGCGCCGCTCCCGCTACCTTCCGGATGGAGATCGCCGACACCGGCCCGGGTGTCGCACCACACCATCAGCAGCGCCTGTTCCAAGAATTCGACCGTTTGGACGTGGCGAGCTTGGGGACGATTGAGGGATCTGGGCTCGGCCTGGCGATCACGGCACGGCTGGTCCATCACATGGCCGGGCAGATCGGCTATGCCGACAATAGCGGCGGCGGCAGCGTGTTCTGGCTGGAGCTGCCGCAATCCGCCCAAACGCAGGTTCGGCGCACCCAAACAGCGGCGCCGCTCGCCACCGCCCGGCAGGCCAAGCTCAAGGTTCTGGTGGTGGATGATGTTGCCATGAACCGCGACATCGCCGCCGCCTTTCTGCGCCTCGCCGGGCACGAGGTGACATGCGTCGACAACGGCTTGGCGGCCGTCGAAGCGGTCGCGGCGGGCAAGTTTGACGTCGTCCTCATGGACGTGCAGATGCCCGGAATGGATGGGCTTGAGGCCACGCGGGAAATCCGCGCCTTGCCGGGCCCGTGCGCTGGCGTGCCAATCATCGCCATCACGGCGCAAGCGTTTTCCGAACAGGTGACCAAATGCAAGGCGGCGGGCATGACAGGCCATGTCGCCAAGCCCTTCCAACACACGACGTTGCTCGCGGCGGTGACCGAGGCCGTGACGGCCAAGCGCGCTCCCGAGCAGAAACAGCAACCCCCGTCCGAGTCGACCAGCATCGATTTGCCGGTGGTAGACCAGGACGTCTATCGAAGCGTCGCCGACCTGTTCAAGCCTGCCGACCTGCAGCGCCATCTTGCCTCCTTGACCGACCGGGGCGAAGCGCTGCTGGAAGACCTCCGCGTCGCGGGCTCACCGGCCGAGCGATCAGCTCTGGCCGAAGCCGCTCATGCGCTGGGCGGGGCTGCCGGTGTGCTGGGGCTGCGCCGTCTTGGCGCCGCCGCATTGGCCTTTGAACGTGGCGTGGGGACGGGTTGCCATGATGCCGATGCGCTGACGGCCGGGCTGATCGATGAAATCGAGCGATCAATCGCTGCCATGGGCAGGCTGACTGAGTTGGCTATGGCGGAGACTTAAAGCGTGACCGGTTCAACTTCGTTCACCGGCCATGCTTTAGCAGGGTGCTGAAGATGTTTAGCGGCGTGGACTTCTGTTCCAGCACGTCATGGCGGAGCTTGAGCCTGCCATCCACGCAGCGCCCACAACACTGGCGAAGCCTCTGGGGAAAGCGCCATACCTCGCTTGGTGGCTAGGTCGGGGCGGACGTCGTCGTGGATGCCCGCGTCAAGCGCGGGCGTGACACAATGGACTACTGTTCTACTACACAGCTATTCAGCAGCCGGTTAGGCGTTGTTTACGCGACTGCTTCACGGATCAGGTTGAGCCTACCTGATCCGATCAGGCGCTTGACCGACCTCGCGCTGACTGTGGCGAGCCGGAGGTCGGCCTTGGTTTGGCTGAGACGGCGATTCATGTCCTGACTGGTCCACTCGGGATGATCGCGGTCAAACCTCCGATTGCACAGGGTGGATCCGCCGGGCAGATGGGTGACTGGCGGCGGCCGGATTTGCCGCATGCACTTGGGCAGCACGGTGGCTGCCCAGCGACTGCCGGTCCGGAGATTGGCCACGCCAAGATCGGCTGTCGATCAGTGGCTCCCGACGAGTGGCTCGCCAAGATCGGCCGCTACGATAGGCTTCCAGACACTGGCTTCCAAAGTTGGCTTCCCAACGCTGGCGCCTCCAAGATTGGCCGTGCGGACATCGGCCGCCCCGGTCAGCGTCGGGCGTTATGCGAGTCCGTAGCCCGCGAACCCCGCTGCCGCCTGCGCAACCTCTGCCTCCGTCAGCACAGCCGGCACGCCTGCCTGCAAGCTCAGCACGTATTGCTTGGCCAGCGTCTCCAGTTCCACCGCAAGCCACATCGCCCGTTCCAACGTCGACCCGGCGACGATCATGCCGTGGTTGGCCAGCAGGCAGGCCGTCCGCCCCTGCAGTGCCCTCAGGGCCAGCGCCGCCAGCTCCGCCGTGCCGAATGGGGCGTAGGGCGCGCACCGTACGCTCGAGCCGCCAAATGCCGCGATCATGTAGTGCACCGCCGGGATGTCCCGCCGCAGCATCGACAGCGCGGTGCAATAGGCGGCATGGGTGTGCACCACCGCCGCCGTTTCCGGCCGGGCGCGCAGGATTGCCTGATGGAACCGCCACTCCGTCGAGGGCTTCAGTGGGCCCTGCCAAGCACCAGGCGCCCCCTCCAGGGGCATGGCCGCGATCTGCTCCGGTGCCATGGTTTCGTAGGGCGTGGCCGAGGGCGTGATCAGCATCGTCTCGCCGCAGCGCACCGAGATGTTGCCCGACGTGCCCTGGTTGATTCCCAACGCGTTCATCGATCGCGCGGCCGCCACTATGGCGCGGCGGAGTGCGGCCTCGTCCACCGCTAGCCGCGGTTGCGCATCAGCCGCGCCTTGTCACGCGCCCAATCCTTGGCCGCCGCCGCCTGCCGCTTGTCCGCCTTCTGCTTGCCTTGCCCCAACCCCAGCAGCACCTTGGCCATGCCGCGCTCGTTAAAGTGGATGTCGAGCGGCACCAGGGTTACGCCGTCCTTGCTGACCGAGCCCAACAGGCCGTCGCGCTGCTTCTTCTTCACCAACAGCTTGCGCGGCGCGCGCGGTTCGAACTTGGACAGCACGCCGCCCTGGTATTCTGGGATGTAGCAGTTGAACAGCCACAGCTCGCCGTCGCGCTCGCCGGCCCAGGCTTCGGTGATGGTGGCGCGGCCATGGCGCAGGCTCTTCACCTCGGGGCCCCTCAACACGATCCCCGCCTCCACCGTCTGCTTGATGGTGTAGTCGAAGCGGGCCTTACGGTTCTGGGCCGCCAAGCCGTGGCTGATCAGCGTGGACTTCTTCTGTGCTGCGCTTTGGGCCACCTCAGTTCAGCAACCCTGCCCCCGTCATCGCCGAGCGCACCCGCTCTTGCGTTGCCGCGGCCACGGGGGCCAGCGGCAACCGGCAATGGGCGCTGCCGTGGCCGAGCAGGCTGGCGGCGTATTTCACCGGGCCGGGGCTGGTCTCGGCGAACATCGCGTCATGCAGCGGCAGCAGGCGCTGCTGCAGCGCCATCGCCTCGCCCATCCGGCCGTCCGCCCAGGCGTCGTGCATCGCCCGGCACAAGGCGGGCGCGATGTTGGCCGTCACGCTGATGCAGCCGTGACCGCCGGCGGCTAGGAAGGAAAGCGCGGTATGGTCCTCGCCGGAGAGCTGCACGAAGCCTTCGCCGCAGGCGCGGGTGGTGTGTTGCGGCCGGGTCAGGTTCGCGGTCGCGTCCTTCACGCCGGCGATGTTCGGGTGCTTGGCCAGCCGCGCCATGGTCTCGACCGACATGTCGACCACCGAGCGCGACGGGATGTTGTAGATGTAGATCGGCAGGTCCACCGCGTCGGCAATGGCGGTGAAATGCAGCGCCAGGCCCTCTTGCGTCGGCTTGTTGTAGTAGGGCGTCACCACCAGGGCGGCGTCCGCGCCTGCGGTTTTGGCGTGGTGCACCAGCTCAATGGCTTCCGCCGTGCTGTTGGAGCCGGCGCCGGCCATCACCGGGACGCGGCCGGCCGCCGTGGCAATCGTGGTCTCCACAACCCCGCGGTGCTCGGCCTGGCTGAACGTCCGGCTTTCCCCCCTGGTGCCCACGGGGATCAGCCCCTGGGTGCCCTGCCCGATCTGCCAGTCGACGAACGCGGCGAGCGCGGCTTCGTCCACGGCGCCATCGGCGCGCATGGGGGTGACGAGGGCGACCAACGAGCCTGTGAACATGGGGAGCGATCCAGCAGCGGGAACGACTAGGGTAGGAGCGCGCGCCCCCTGCTGCAAGGACGCGGCAGATGGGCTAGTTTGCTCCGCGATGCTGCGCCCCCTTGCCTGCCTCCTGCTGCTGCCCGGGCTTGCCCAAGCCGGCGAGATGGCCGACGCGCTGCACGCCCGGCGCTGGGCCGACGCGGCCAGCCTGGCCGCCGCCCTGCCCGACCCGGTGGCGGCCAGGCTGGTGCTGTACCAGCGCCTGCTTACCCCGGGGGGCGGCAGCGCCAGCGAGATCGCCGGGTTTCTCGCCGACAACCCCGCCTGGCCCAACGCGGCGCTGCTGACGCA
>CAXTNN010000106.1:0-11050 GCA_964245545.1 uncultured Acetobacteraceae bacterium
CGACGGCGCAAGCCCACATATCAGGGGTGTAGACGAGGTTGCCCCGCCCAAATCATCAGACCTGTGGCTGGGACGGTAACCAGCATCGGCGGCAGGATGCCGCACGCCGTGGCCGCCGGGAGAGACCGGCGAAGGTTGAACAGCCTGGCCAAGCGCTGGCCAGCGCGGTGCTCGCTCTAGTTCTTGCTTTTGCAGCATCAGGCGTCGCCGCCGCAGCCCAGCCTGCCTCCTGCCCGCAATTTTCGCCGGGCGGCCAGCTCCCGGCCTTGCTGAACCCCAAGCTTGCGCAGCGGACGACGACGCTGTGCAACACCGGCTATGCGGTGGCGGCATCCGGTGTCACGCACGGAGCGCTCTGGTCGGCTGAACACCTGATGGCGGCCAACGTCGCCTCGGCTCGGGACACGCCCCGGGCCGGCACGTTCCACGCCGATGAGCGGCTCCCATACCAGGACCAAGCGCAGCTCGGGGACTATCGCGCGTCCGGCTACGATCGCGGGCATATGACGCCGTCTGGGGACATGCCGGACGGGGCGGCCCAGGAACAAAGCTTCTCCTTGGCCAACATCGTGCCGCAGACCGCACAACTCAACCGTGGCATATGGGAGGGGATCGAAAGTGCTGTTCGCAACCTCGCGGTTGCCGAAGGGGAGCTCTACCTGGTGACGGGCCCGGCCTTCGTCGGCAGCCAGCTGCGATCCATCGGCCCTGATGGCGTGCTGGTCCCGACATCAACCTGGAAGGCAGTCTATGATCCGCAAAGGGGCACAACGGGGGTCTATGTGTGCCAGAACACGGCCCGGCCGCGCTGTGCGGTGGTCTCGGTGGCGGCCTTGGCCCAAACGGTCGGGATCGATCCGTTTCCGGCCTTGCCGGCGGCCACCAAGTCGGTTGCGATGACCCTGCCGGCCCCGGAGGACAGCGGCTATGCTGCCCGGCGCCGCGAGCACCCTCGACGGTATGCGCCCATGCTCGACGGCATGGCCGGGCAAACGGAGACGCCATGACAACGCTGACGCCCTTCGCCGACGATGCCGCCTCGGTGTCCATCGGCAAGCTGACCGTCGAGAACGGGACGGACCGGGTGGCGCTCTATGGCTCGCTCGACATCACGCGGGATCAGCAGGGGCTTGCCCATGCACGGGCGCTGCTGACCATCGTGCAAGCCGTGGTGCAGCGGCTCGAGGGAGAGCAGGGCCTGCCGGCCGCCGTGTCTGCTGCAGCCAAGCCGAAGACGGTGGCCAACCCGTTCGAGTGACTCGGAGCCGCTTCAGTCGGCTATACATCTCATGACATGGCATGGCATGGCCATCGTTTGGCGATCGTGACGCACGCCGCCATCGAGGATCGGTGCAAGCTAGAGCGTTTTCACCTGGTTTGTCTGTAGCCTGCGTTTGCAAGGTAGTTGCTGCATTCGGCTGGGGTGAAGCGGTCGAGGCTGGTGCCGATGGTGGACCATAGGCGCTCTCGACTTCGTGGCTCCTCCTTTCGGATGAGCGCCTTGAGCTTGGCAAAGACCTGCTCGATTGGGTTCAGGTCGGGCGAGTAAGGCGGCAGGAACAACAGGCTGGCGCCGCGCGCCTCGATCGCGGCGCGAACGCCGGTGACCTTGTGGCTGGCCAAATTGTCGGCGATGACGATGTCGCCAGGGGTGAGCGTTGGCGCCAGCATTTGCTCGACATAGGCGCGGAAGCTGCGCCCGTTGATGGGGCGGTTGAGCACCAGCGGGGCGACGATGCCGTCATGGCGCAAGCCAGCCAAGAACGTGCTGGTGTTCCAGTGCCCAAACGGCGCGCGCCCAACCAAGCGGCGCCCACGCGGGCAGCGGCCGCGCAACGGCGTCATATTGGTCTTGGTCCAGGTTTCATCGAGAAAAACCAGGCGCTCGGGGTTCAGCCGAGCTTGCAGACGGACCCAGGCGTCGCGTGCGGCGGCGATGTCGGCTCGCGCCTGTTCGGCGGCCCGGAGCGACTTTTTTTGAGCGTCAGGCCGAGCTTGCGCAGGACCTTCCACATTGTGCCGATGCTGACCGAGACGCCGTGCTCGCCCAGCAACCAGGCTCGTAGATCGTTCAGCGTCGCCGAAGGCCGACGCTCCACTTCCAGCCGGATCAGCGGTTCAAACCCGGCCACGCGCGGCGGCCTGCGGTAACCCCGGGTCTTGCTCGTCAGCAAGCCGGTCCGGTTACGCCGCTGACGCGCCTTGATCACGTAGGAAACGCTGACCGCGAACCGCGCCGCTGCCTGCCGCGCGCTTAACTCGTCGGCTGCCAAAACCCGCTCCCGCAGATCCTGCGAGTAAGAACGACCACGCTGCCACGCCATCTCCGCCTCCGAACCATGTCGGAGACCTATGAATCACACTCAACCCCCGCGCCGGAAGCCCGATTCCGAACCGCGTGAAACCGGTCTAAGATCATTTCTCTTGCACTCGGGTTTGACCGTTTAACTACGGGATACCCGTTGACGTGCTCTACGGATTGCCCGTATAAAGTCGCATGCACTCGGTCATTGAAACCCCGACCTACCTTGCCGACGCCAAGCAGGCCGGGATGGATGCCGACGAGCGGGCGGCCGTTATCACTTACGTGGCGGTCAACCCGCAGGCCGGCGACATGATGGCGGGAACGGGCGGAGCGAGGAAGTTCCGGTTCAAGCGGCCCGGCACGGGCAAGAGCGGCGGCTATCGCGTAGTGTTCTACTACGGTGGGGATGACGTGCCGCTATTCCTGCTGAACGTCTTTACCAAAGGCGATCGGGCCAACCTGTCCAAGGCCGAGTGCAACGAGCTACGGGCCATCCTCGCCAAGATGGCCCAAACCTATCGAGAGGGAGTGAAAGCATGAGCAAGCTGGGCAGCCGCATGATCCAGTCCGCCAAGGAAGCGCTGGCCTATGCCCAGGGCGAAACCTCCAAAGGGTTCGTGGTTCACAAGCCGGTGGACGTGCGAGCTCTACGGAAGCGATTGGGCCTCAATCAGCCGGAGTTCGCGGCTCGGTTCGGTCTATCGGTGGGCACGCTGCGCGACTGGGAGCAGGGTCGCAGTCTACCGGACCGGCCTGCGCAGACGCTTCTCCGCGTAATCGAGCGCGAGCCAGAAGCCGTGCAACGGGCATTGGAAGATGCGTGAAAGGGGGTGGTCGAATGGCCCACCCCTGCTATCTCGGCTCTACCGCCGCCCGCTTGGGGAGACAGCCAGGCGGGTTTGGGGCCGGTATCAAGCGACATCACGAATCCATCCAGCGTGTTGCCCCATGACGGGATGTTGCTGAAGTTTGTGTCGCTGTCGGCCTGCGGGTCCTTTTCTATCGTTTGGCAGCGAGCCTGTTGATTACGGCCGACACGATCGACGTCGCCGGGGAGGGCTCGACGGGCGAGGCTGAGGCGGTGTTGTTGTCCTTATCGTCAGGCATGTGGGTCGGCATCGGGTCCGATCACACCGACCGCCAAGCAGAAGCGGCGGGGGCGACTTGGTCCAAGCACATGTGCGCAAAACCGATTAGTCGCGACTTATGGCCCTTCGAGGAGGTCGAGCGGCATTGGGATCAACTGCGACTCAGTGCGCGTGTTCTCGAGGATGGCGTTTGGCGTCTATATCAGCAAGGAACCCTGGCCACGCTTCGCTCGCCGACTAATCTGGGTCAGCTTTACGCTAGAGAAACGTCCTACCACAGGGTACAGCGATTTTCCTCAGTACGATTTCAGTTCTCGGCGCGATCGCCTGGGCAACGGGGTTCGAGATGGTTTTGGATGATCCAGTGCTGCGGCGGCAAATCACACATCACTAAGTCATTCGGTCACTGCTCATTGCTGACTGAGCGGCTCCAGTTCCGACAGACTTAGCTCATATGTTCTGCGGTATAGACCCAAACCGCATCGCCGAACCTGGTCTAGCGACGCACCCGCACCTGCTGGGCCATGATCATGGAGCAAGGTGTGAGTGTATAGTATGTGCCGGCTGGAGCGAACCCGGCTTAGCGGGCCGATCCGTGATATCGACTCCATCCCGATGTTCCGTTTACGTTCTCGCTATGCCCGAGCCGCCCTACGACCGCCCGCTGGCCCTCGCCAGCCTCGTTCGCACCATGCGCGACCATTATCTCGCCGTGCGCTGCGGCTGCGGTGCCGAGCGCGTGATTGCCATTGCCCGCATGGCCGATAACAGCCGATTGGCGGACTACACGCTGGCCCATGTCGCAATGACGCTGCGCTGCGAGGGCTGCCACGATGGTCCCGATGAGGTGCACTTGGCAGCCACAGTGCACGGATTGCGCCCAGCGTCGGGGGCGGAGACTTGGTATGGACCATGCCGCTGGTGGTGCGGGACGGCCGCGGGGCGAAGCGACGGTACCAGATGACTAAACAGATGCCTGAAAAGCCGGCGGGCGCGTGAGGTGCGGACGCCTCGACTTTCCGCCACCCACTGATTACGGTAGTATGGACTGTGCAAGACGGCTCCCTCGACCTGACACTCATCCGCAGCGGGACTGCCCCGTGCTCCGTGCGCAAGGCCAACGTGGTGAAGCTCATGCACCGCGCCGGGCTCGCCGATACGCACGTGGCCAATGTGGTGCGGGCGTCGGCGGACGGGCTGCTTACGGTAGATCAGACGGGCGTGCGGGAAATGATTCAAATGGTGCAAGAGCGGGAGGCGGGCTGATCTGATCGGCACAAGGCCGGAGGTGCGCGGCAGAAATGCGGCAAATGCAGGCTAAGATGGAGGGAAAGACGTTGGAATGATCTACTTCTCCGGCCTATGCCTATTGGCCCTTAACGCCGGGGCGCTGCTGGCACAGTGTTGGATGCAGAATCTTCCGCTTGCATTGCTGCACGCGGTGTTCGTGGGGCTCTGCGTGGAGGGTCTGCGAAGCCTCGCCAGTGCAGACCCGATTGACCCGGAAGACTGAAATCATCCGCAGACACTGGCACGGTTAAACGGCGAAGCAGGACTAATAGAACATAAGCAGAACAAAGACCACGAGTCAAGAGGTGGAAAGCAAACTGCCCCACCCGTGAGATCGCCACGGTGCAGGATTGACGTGAGACAATACCTACGCAAGCATGCATCGAGCTATAGGAGAAGACGATGCCAATTGACGGCAACGTGGTTCCGTTTCCGCGTCAACTGCGCGTCGTTCCACTTGTCGAAGACGCGGTGCAAGAGCCGCTGGTTGTCTCGCCCATCATGGTGGAGCATAATGGAAGAATTTACAGGCTGGCCGACCTAATGCGAGCTTTATTGGACCAGAAGATGGGCCTGCTCAACAGCTTGGCGCCACGATCGGGCCAGGAAATCTGGGACGCCGTCGTGAGGCAGTGGCCGTTGCTGGCCGACGACCTCACGTCCCTAGCGATTTACTGGCCGGCTTTTCTTCAAAAAACTCACCCTTGAAGGCGAGGTGGCTGCAGAACGTCACGGCGCCGGGACGCTCCTACCCGTCGAGCTCCTCAGCCGGCTCCGCCTCCATCGCCGGCACACCTGGCAGTTCAAGCTTGAACCAGAGCTGGCGCGCCGCCTCCATCGCGAACGTATGCCAGGCCTCGGCCACTAACCGCAGCCTCTTTGCCTTCGTCTAATGCGATGCGGCCGCCGGCGTCCTACTGCCCAGTTGTAATCCCGAAACAGGGCGCATAAACGAATCAGCCGAGCGCACGGGAAACTAGGCGCTCGCGTTGCAGGCGCAGATAAAGCAAGCAGTCGGCAGAGTTGTGCTTGGACACGGCTTGCCAATCTACTCGCGCAAGCTCCTCGGGACTATACCGACTTTCAGGCGGTGTCACATTGTCAAGGGAAAGTGGCACCAGAGGCAGCCCAAACGCTCGCTGCAGCGTATCAGTATCCGCCACAGCTTGGGACTGCAGACCCACGAAATCGAACTGCTCGCGTACGTTGTGAAGCGCGAGCTCCACCTCGTCTACCCCCATTTGGCCTAGCGGAATGACATCGGTGCCAAGCCCGGCAAGGAAGCGGGTCATGAGGTTGTCGAATTCTTCAGTCAGTCCCTCGTTGATCATGACGGACGGCCGCACGGCCACGCCCTGAATGTCGAATTCCGTCCCGGCGGCTGCATGATGATTAAAGTTGGACCGCAATCGCGCCAGCGGCTCGCGAACGAAGCTGATGTAGCGAGAGGGTCGCGTGAGATAACGGTGGAACCCAAATCCGAAATGGCCATAAACCCAGCTCAGGCAGTCCCGCTGGCTAAGCGGGATTTTCAGAGCGCGCTGAAGCGACAGCCCAGGCATAGGACCGGGATAGAGCAGCAAGTATTCGCCAGCCGGCACGTCGCGCAGCAAGGTGTTGCGGAGGCTGGTGCCTGCTGTCTTTGGAATATGCAAGAAAATTCGCGTTGGCGGCCGACGAGCCGGGCTCTGCTCAGCTGCGGGCAAAGCAATGGCCTCGCCATGGGTCAGCACGTTGCCAAACCGGTCAGCGACCGTGACATGCGAACCTAAGGAGGCCAAAAGCTCCAACGGGATGGCAAAGCCATAAACCCCGGCCCTACCCAGCGCAGCCACTACGTCCTCGCGGAAGGTAAACGGGGCGAAGGCACGCTGTCCGCTCTCGCCACGGCAAATGACGTGCTCGAGCCGGCTGCCTTCGTCCTGGTTTGCCAGCCAGCCGCACAACTCGCCGTTTACGACACCATCGACGACCCCGACCAACCGACACACCAGCGCCTCTCCAACTTACGCCGCAGTATCGCAGCCCACTACTCTTCGGCAACAGGCTGATGGGCCTGACCGGCAAGGACGCCTCGTTGCCACGCTCAATTGCGAAGAGGGTGTCCCCGCGCAAGTCCTGGTAGTAATGATGCGACCGGTCATGCTCCTGCCCCCTTGTACCTTTTCGACTGCGGTTTATGATGCATCCTAGCCGTATCGGGCCGACTGGTTGAGAGCAGCCTTTCACCCCCTGTGCCTCCGAGCACCCCGGGGGGGGGGGACGCGCGCCTCAGGGGGAGTCGCGCCTTGGTTGTTGCAGCCCCGAGCGCCAGTACAGGGAACGGCGAAGCAATGCGACGGCTGGGCAGGACAGCAAGCGGGAGATGACCATGGACACTGAACCGCTCGTCTTCGTCGGCGTCAACTGTGCGAGCACCGAACATCAAGTCTGCCTGGCGGGCACCGGCGATCCCGTGCAGCGGTCGTTTGCACACGATGCCCACGGTATCGGTGCCAGGGTCGATTGGCTGTGTGCGAAGGCTGAGCAGCCAATCCAAGTCGTTGCTGCGATCGAGACGCCGCATGGGCCGATCGTCGAGGCGCTGATGGATCGCGGCATCGCCGTGTTCGCCATCAACCCCAAGCAACGGGCTAAGGCGCCAACACCGGCCGATGCTCGCCGGCTGACTGAAAGAAGGTCGCCCGAGTGCTCGACGCACATCGCATCCGTCGCACCACCGCGGCCGACGCCTTGGCTATACTGCAACGCCCAGCCTTGACCGTCGCACCCGGCACGATCAAAGCCGCCCGCGCCCATATCACGGCACGGCCGAGCGCTGCACGAATCGCAAGTGTGGCGTTGTGGTGAGAGTCGTGGACACCCCGGTTTCCCCAGCGGCTCTTGACGGCCGCCGTGGCAGGGTGCCCGGCTCGCTGGCCCGGCGCTGGAGAAGCTTCCGCGCCTCGCACGCAGATGACGAAGTGGATTCATCACGGCTCGGGTATGGCGGCGTCTGCTGCACCGGGTGGAGATCATACGGGGCCGCCGACTAGCTGGAGGCGCGAAGCCAACTCGGGTGGAACGTTTTCACCAGTGCCCAAATCGAAGAATAGGGTTTGGCACAAACCGGATAGGCGGAGTGGTCCAAGGTATCAGCAGCACTGAACAATCATCAAGGGTGGTGTAATCCTCGCCTGGCTGGAAGCCTGGCTGATAGTTGTTCGAGTGCCTCCAGACGCACCTAACACTTCGAGTGCGGAACTGCGGTTATGCAATTAGTCGTATGATGTTCCATCTTTGCACGCGAGCGAGGACAGCGGCAGCGCTTGGGTCATGGTGTTCAAGACGACCACCCGGATGCGGCGCATAAGACGCCATAGTCGGCGAGCAAAGGGAGCAACTTGTCGAACCCCGATTCACCTTGCTGAACGACCTGTGCCGTTCCGAATAGGCGGCAACCGCGACGTGTGAGGGCGTCCACGAAGTTGGCCCCAATGGTTGGATTGGCGGCAAGGTTACGGAGGGTGCCCAAACCAATAGGCGCTATCCCTGGCTGCCTGCATGACGCCACCACGGGCCAAGGCGTCTGCGACGTCATCGTGTTCGTGTCGCGCTGAGCCGCAGACTGTGGCGTCTGTCTAAATCAACAACCGACGAAATATAACAGAGCTCGGGTCAATCACACCTTCTCTGCTAGCAAATACCCACACATGTAAATAGGCATTTGGGCGGCGGTTTCGGTGTGGAGCCCGGCTGTCAGCGCCAAGTGTTCGCCGAACGGTTTGGCACGAAGGGTGCCGGCCTAGCGGCTTCGGCGCACCGGGCGCCTCGACGATGTCGTCCGTCATCTCGGCTTGGCGCTTGGCGGTAGACCCGGTGCCGGGTTCGCCCAACGGCTCATGCTGCCGGTCAGCAACGACACGCTGCTCCGCGTTGTGCGTCGGCGCGTTCAGCCTCAAGCCGAGCCATTGGCCGTGGTCGGCAACGACGACTGGGCATTCCGCCGCAACCACCGCTACGGCACCATCGTGTACGACCTGGAGCGTCGCTGCGTGGTGGCCTTGCTGCCCGACCGCAAGCAGGCGACCGTCGAGGCGTGGCTGCGCCAGCATCCCGGGATCGGCATCGTGTCGTGTGACCGGGGAGGCGGCTATGGTGAGGCCATCGCCCGGGCGCTCCCGATGCCACTCAGGTCGCGGACCGCTGGCACTTGATGGAGAACGCCAGCGCCGCGTTCCTCGACACCGTGCGGCTGTCAATGCGGGCCATCCGCAACGCCATGGGGGCGGCCACGATCGACCCGGCGCTGCTGACCGCCGCCGAGCAACTCCAACACGAGGGCTTTCTGCGCCGGGAGGACACCACACGGCAGATCCTGGCCCTCAAGGAGGCTGAGCACTCAATCAAGGAGATCGTCCGCGGGACTCGGCATAGCCCCAAGCTGGCCCGCCACGCTCTACGCGGACCGGAGGTGACGTGTTCCGCGTCTGGGAAAGCTCCTATACGCCTACGTGCCTGCGCTGGATGTTCAATAGGCGGCAGGCTGTCACAACGGCGCCGAGGCCGAGAGCTTCATGAAGACGCTGAAGGTTGAAGCCGTCTATCTGGCCGCCCACGAGACCTTCAAGAATGTCACCGCGGACCTTCAACGTTTCATCGACGATGTTTGCGACATACGACGCCTGGACTCAGCCATGCGGTATCTCAGCCCTGTGCAGTCGAGGACCAACACGCCCGGCGGGGGTCAATCCAAATCGACCAATCTGTCCATCCCCAGGGGCGCACTCCATTAGGAGGTCAGGTTCCATTCTGTTCCACAGGCTCCCGTTAGCTCGCGCCTATAGGATGCCGCCGAGTAGGCGGTTGGACCGTTGCTCAGGATCAGCATCGTTACTGGATGCAACGTGAACTATAGATAATCAGAATGCCGGTGTACTCTAGGTTCATACCGAAACGGCAAACCGAAAAATATTTTCGGGGGAGCTCAGGTGTGAGCTTGCGGCAGTTAAAATCTCAAGTTTATAACTTTGCCATACCTGACCTGACCTGAGTAGGACTTCTTTTCGTGAGACTGCATTGTGTAGCGGCCATTCTGGCAATTAAAACTATTGGACGCTCGCCGAACGTGGAGAAAGCACCGCTTTCGGCACGATCACACCGCCGGGTTCGATAACATCCTGAGTATGGTTATAGCGACTGGCAGCACGGCAGCACTACTGCCCGCAGGAGCAGTCTGATGACGGTCACCACGCCATCGACGGTTAAGCTCGGCTCGGGCATCAGTACGCTTGCACTGTTTGTCTCCGAGCGGGCCGCACCCGCAGGCGCGGAATTTACTGTCAGTGTCAATGGCAGCCAGATCGGCGGCGTGCAGACAACAACGGCCGACAGCTCCAGTGGCCAGTTGCAAGAGTTCGATATCGCTGGCACTTACCCGGACGGCACCGATACCGTTTCAATCGAATACCTAAACGCCAACGATAGCTTACTCAATGTCGAGAGCGCCGTCATTGACGGGACGCCCGTTCCAAACAGCGCTGTCACCCTCAGCAATGATGCGGCTGCCACCTTCAACTTCATCGACACCCCCGACCTGACGCCGGTCGCTGTTGGCTCTGGCTTTGACACGCTTGCGTTGACCATGTCCGAGCGCGGGGAACCGGCAGGAGCACAGTTCACCATCAGCGTGGATGGAACTCAGATCGGCGGCGTGCAAACCACAGCAGCCGACGTGACCTTGGGGCAATCTTAAACATTCGACGTGGAAGGCAGCTTCGCACCCGGTTTGAACACGGTCTCCATCGACTATCTGAACGCCGCCGACAGCGTGCTGAATGTGGAAAACGCGGCGATCAACGGCTCGGCCGTCCCTAATAGCGCCATCTCGCTCAGCAACGACGGATCAGCGGGGGTCGGCTTTACCGGGCCTGCAGCCAATGCCCCGGTAACGGTCGGCGAGGGGGCGGACACCCTGGCGCTGAGCGTCTCCGAACGAGGCCAGCCAACCGGCGCAGAGTTCACCGTTGATGTCGACGGGGCACAGATCGGCGGCGTGCAGACTACCGTCGCCGACTATGCCGCCGCGCTCGCGCAGACGTTCAACGTGCTGGGCAACTTCCCCGCCGGCAGCAACACGGTTGCTGTCCACTACCTGAATGCCAGCAACAGCGTGCTGGTCTTGAACAGCGCCAGCATCGACGGCGCCGCAGTGCCGAGTAGCGCCCTGGGCTTGACTAACATTGGCTCAGAGGATTTCACGTTCCTGTCGACGGACACCGCGGCAGCCAGCACGACGGACATCGGCTCAGGACCGGACACCCTGGCGCTAACCGGGGTCACGCCATGGAACGGGCAGGATAGCACGGTAGGCGGGGTGAACCGGGAA
>CAXTNN010000107.1:0-11023 GCA_964245545.1 uncultured Acetobacteraceae bacterium
GCCCACGGCGGCCACCCCCAGCGCGTGCCGCAGCCCCTTGGGGCTAGCCTGCGCACCCTCGGTCCCGGCGGCGGCCAGCACCTCCTTGACCCGGCGCCAGGCGGTCGCCCGCGAGAAGGGCCAGAGCGGGGCTTTGGCGGCCGCACCGCGCAGCCCGCGGATGCCAAACACCAAGTCGAGCATGGTGGCCAGCTCCGGTGG
Organism: uncultured Acetobacteraceae bacterium; assembly: GCA_964245545.1. GTDB lineage: Bacteria > Pseudomonadota > Alphaproteobacteria > Acetobacterales > Acetobacteraceae > LMUY01. The sequence goes on from CAXTNN010000107.1 coordinate 202, forward strand.
GATTGGCACCGTGCGGAACAGCCCGCGCCGGCGCTTCTTGAGCGTCTCGAAGGTCACGGTCCCGGCCACGACGTCGACCTGTGTGCCGTTGAGGGCGAGCGCCTCGCTGATGCGGCAGCCGGTCCAGGCCAGGGTGTGGCAGAAGGCCCGCACGTCGCGCGGCGCCTGGTCGGCGGCGGCGAGGAAGCAAGTGTGCTCGGCACCGGTAAGGTATTTGCGGCCGCCCTGCTGGTCGTGGATCGACATCATGGCGCGGCACTTACCGTCCGTCGTCGCCGTAGAGATCCTCGCGGCGCAGGCTGAGCCCTTCGGGCCAGGGACCCAAGTCATGGACGGGCAGGGCGTCGAGGTCGAAGGGCAGGGTGGGCAGCTGCCGTACCGGCCGATCCGAGATCTCGATCTGGGCCATATACTCGCCGGCGGGCAGCGGTGTGGCGCTTGAGATGGCGCCGTCGGAGCTGATGGTGAGGCGGGTGGTAATGACGGTCATGGGGAGCCTCCAGACAGGGTATATCGAGCAATCCCACGACTCTTGTTTCACAATCGCCCTGTGCCGGTCCAGCGCCATCACTCTGGCGGTAGCGGGTTGCGATCAGGCCGCGCTCAAACTGGCCAGTTTTACCCGGCATCTGGGTCACTCGGGACAGGGCGGGGCCTCGCTGCCACGTGCACTGAACCGCGCGTCTGAAACACTATTACCCATAGTGTATCAGGCTTCTCCCGGCGCGCATTACCATGCGTTAGAAGGCCTGCCATGACTGGCTCGAGGTTGGCTCGACAGCCTGCCGCCGCTCGGAACCGCTACTGCGGCGTCCATCCCACCGGCATAGGTGCCAACGGTGTCGATCCGTCCGGCGTGCCCTCGTTGCCGGCCGCAACAAGCTTGGCTAACGACGATTATCACCTGGAGCGATTTTCTATCTTGCGAATCGGGGCTCTCTCACGTAGCAGCGTGGGGCGATGGTTGCTCACACTGAACCCGTCCTAAGCTGGGGCCAAAAGCCCTGTGGAGAGTTCGCTCTCCGATTACTTCCTGTGTCGCGGAGGGGAGCGGCGTGCCGCGCCCGCCCGGGACCGGGCGCGGCAGACCCGAGGTATAAACGCTCCTTTTCTGTGCATCCGACTGTGCCTACGGGGGCCGGCGATGTTGCCGGTCTGGCCGAAAGGAATGCACCCAATGAGCCCTCACCCTCGCAAGCAGCGGCATCGTTCACCTTCTCCCTCGCGGTGGCTTCTTCTTATGAAGCTGATCATCGCAGTGGGGCAGATTGTATCGTTCGTGAAATGCTACTTTCACTTATGCGACTGACCGGTGACCTCGGGACAGCCCTCACATGACCAAGCGTCCGAGCATCAACGAAGCGCTTCGGCTTTTACGCCTATACTGCCGGTTTTCACAGTCGGAAATGGCCGAACGACTGTCGGTGGCTCAGTCTCTTGTCTCAGACATTGAAGGGGCGAGAAAGTCCGTTTCAATGGACTTGCTTCAAAAGTATAGTGAGGCCGTCAAAATCCCGATGTCCAAGCTGTTATTTTTTGCTGAGGAAATCGACGGCCAGCCGATTGCACGCCGCGGCCAACTGATCGTCGCCGATAAAGTGCTCAAAATTCTCGACAAGCTGAAACCGGGCGAGCGTAATGCAGCGTAAGCCGCCACGTTATGAACGCTACGAGTTTGAACACTCTCCTTGGACGCAAAATCCGACCCAGCGCGATCTCGCCACACTACTTGGCATGACCAAAGATCAGCTAGAAGCGCTCGTGCGTGATAAGGAAGTATGGACCTTACGCAAAGAGCAGGAAATAAGTGGGAAGAAGCGAAGTCTTGCTATTCCACGCGGCAGGTTGCGGTCTGTTCACGAACGTCTTAAGTTCCATCTTAATAAGATTAAGCAGCCCGCTTATTTATCCAGCCCGCGAAAGGGTTTCTCTCAACGGGACAATGCTCTTCTTCATCTTGGCCAGCATCAGTTTCTGAAAATTGACATACGGCAGTTTTATCCATCGACTATCGGGGAACATATTTTCCGTTGGGCACATCGTGTTGCAGGGCTACGATCTGATGTTGCGGGCTTGCTGAAGCACTTGGTTGCCATCGACGACAAGATGCCCTTCGGTTCGCCTGTCAGTCCGGTTCTTATGACCCATGTTCACCGCCCCATGTTCGATGCGATCAATGCAGCCTGTGAGACCGAGGGGTTGAAAATGTCGCTCTGGGTAGATGACTTGGCAATTTCTGGTTCCGTCGTTCCCGGCAGGATTGTTGAACAAGTCCGGGGTATCATCAGCCGCAATGGACTTCGCTCCCACAAGGTCGAATATCGTTTTGGAGGTCGCCCCGTTACAATCACGGGCATACCCATCCACACATCAATTCTAGCGCCACGGGCACTCCATGATCGCATCAAAGCTGCTTACGAGGTGCTTTACGGATCGGAGACAGACCTCGAACGATGCGATGCAATCGATCGGCTTCTAAGCCACCTCGGCACTCACCGGTATTTGGTCGGCGCGAAGTCACCCGAAGGACGCAAATTGGCCGATCGCATGAACGTCTTACGCCGACGCCGGGCCAGTCTGGATTACAGCATTACTACCGGCCCAGAAGTGAGCAGTATCTTAAAAGCATCTGACCTAGAAAACCTGGACCAGCCCTTTTGAGCTGACCTTCAAAGCATGCTCCGGCACGTGATAAACCGGATTATCACGTGCTCCATACCGGGTTCCCAGTCGCTATTGCCCGGCGCTCCGGCTCAAGATGGCGGCGGGCCGGCTCGCATCGAGCCGGAACCGCCGCCTGCATGATCGAAGCCTTAGCCGACGCGGACGGAGGATTTCGGCTCGTGGATCGGACAGCCATTGTGCTGGCTGCGGAACTCCGCGGAGCGGGTGTATGTCGTGTTCCTTGCCCGGTTTACCCCGCCCAAGGGGCGGTGAGCTGCTAGACCGTGCCAGGGACTGAATGCCAGGCCCTCATCGATCGCTGCGACGCCGTCCGTGCTCCATGTGTCCTGCGGCCCAACGGCCAGCCTTGCGACTGGCACGTAAGGACTGGCGTCCTCGGGCCAGGCTACCGAGGCGTCCTCGATCGGCATGGACTCAAGGTCTGTGCAGAGCTGTACGCCGAAGTCCCACTCGCCGCCATGCGCCGCAAAATGCGCGCTGACAGCCTCTCGCAAGGCATTGGGGGAAGCACCCGTGTCGATTGCGACTCCTGTCAGCTTCGATAGATCGAACACCGGAGCGACGGAGAACTTGGCGACATAGTCGCCGTAGAGGAACGGCGTCTGCGAGTAGAATGTCTCGCCCAGGATGTTGGTTTCCGGCTGGCCGCCCATGGTGGTGATCATGGCGCTCTTGCCGCCAAAAGCCTCGATCATCGTCTCCGCCCCGCGCGCGACGGTAGAAAGCACCTTCTTGGCGCCTTCTGCCTTGTCGGTGGTGGCGGCAAGCAGCTTGAGGTTGGCCAGGAACTTGGCTGGAGTGGGCGCGGCGAAGGCCGGGCCGTTGACCATCACGAAATCCTGGGTCGATTCGCTTTCGCTGCCGGGCAGGCGTGGGCCTTGCACCCCGATCACCTTCACCGCCAGGCCGCGTGGCGTCGACACGCTATCGTCCAGTATGTCGCCGGGCAGGGTGGAAAAGCGCAACGCAACGTCGTACTTGCCGGGCTTGGCGAACAGGCCCTGTGCCAGCTGGGGCGGTAGCCCGTCCAGCACGGTCATGGTGCCGCGCATGACGCCGTGGGCCTTGGCATGGACGCTGCGGCTGGCGTGGCCTGAATGCTCGAACGTTGCCTGGCTGATCTTGCCCATTGTCTCGATCAGGCCGTCGTTGGTCTCGGCCTCGCTGTCCTCGGGGACTTCCATCGACGCCGTGTATCGCAGGGCCGTGGGCGAAGTTTCGTTATGAGCCGACATCGTGCCTCCGTTAAGTGATGGTTCAGACCCGAGAACCACAGCAACCCAAGCTCCAAGCAATTCACATCGCGGCTACACCCGGGCATTTGGACGCGATGTCGCCTGAATTAGACGCCTAGGCGCGATTGGGCGCGATCCGGACGCGGGGGAGAATGCGTTCGGGCGAGGAATGCCGCTCCGGGCCGCGTTCCTCGTGAGCTGCTAGGCTGCGGTAGGTGGTAGGGTCCATGCCGTGAGCCGCCTGAAATGCGCGCGAGAACGGCGTTGCCCCGGAGTATCCGGAGCTTTGCGCGATGACCTTGATGGGTAGGTCCGTGGTCGCGAGAAGGCGCGCGCCGACACGGAGACGGTTGCTTTGCACGAACTCGATCGGTCCCTGCTGAAGGGCGCGCGCGAAATGCGCCGCAAACGATGCACGGCTCATCCCCGCCAAGTCCGCAAGGCTCTCGACGGTATGAGGTGCCGCCGGATCCTCAATCACGGCCAGCACGGCGCGCCCCAGGCGGGGCTCCCGAAGTGCTGCGTGCAACGGCGCGGCTGCGGCATCCTCCCGCATGCGGTGGCGCAACAGCGCGAGCAAGCATTGCTTCATGAGAAGTTCGGCCATCGCCTGTGTGCCGAGACCAGGGTTTGTGACTTCCGCGAGCATGAGGTCGAACGTTTGGTGGAGGATGCCAGCCATCGACGCACCTTCCTCCAATGGCTGGCGAAGCAGGTCGAAAAGGGCGAATGCATCCCCGTAGGTTGCCGGGATTGCCCCGCAGAGCAGGAGAATGTCGCGGCTGCCGTCACCTGCAGTGAACGTCACCAAACCGTCGCCCAGCATCGAGCAGTGATCCTCGGCACGGCCAACCTGCTGCACCTCCGCCACCCCAAGCACATGCGGTTGGCGTGCCGGCACCACGACAATGCTTCTCGGGGCGAAGGCCTGGCACGCACCGTTGCCGACGCGGAACTCTCCTGAACCTTTCAGGACGTAGTGGATCGTGATTGCCTCGAAAGCCGGAAAGGCAAGTTGCCAGCCTTGTTGGATTTCACACACAGAAAATGCGTGAAGGCGTATGGCGAGAGCTTTGAGGAGCCGTTCGAGGGTGTCCACCCGACCGACTATGCGCTGGCTCGGGGTTGGGTCGCCAGGGGAGCCATCCAAGGGACCTGTGATCAACGATCATGGTGGAGCACGGATTAAGTGACCTAGTCCGCCAGAAGGCAGCCGCCTCAGACAGGAACCACTAGTTCTCCCGGCGCGGCGGCGGAGGCGGCCCGTCCTCAACCAGCCGCACAATGCTCTCCAGCCAACCGGCAATGCCGGCTGGCACGGCCGCGGTTGATCCCCAACGGCGCACCTGGCGTAGGTCAACCCGCGCGCGATCCGACATGACGGCCGGGGACCAGCCCAGCACGTCGAGACAGTGCTTGTACCGCTCCGGCGTCATCAGGACGGGTTCCATCTCCATAGCCATGTTGCACAACGTCGAGGGGGAAGGGCAGGGGCGCAAGCCCCTGCTATTCCTATTCCGTAGGCGCGTGCGCCACGGTGTTGGCCGCGTCGGCGGCCTACGCGGCGATCTGCTCGTCCTCCCCCGTCGCGGCCGGCTTGCCCTGGTGGGCGTGCATCCAATCCACTGCGGCCTGCGCCTTGCCGGCCGCGGTAAAGATCGCCCGCTTGTCGTTCTTCAACGCCTTTAGCCAGCTTGCGATGTAGGCGGCATGGTCCGGCCGGGGCTCGGGCTCGATCTCGAGATCAGCCGCGAGGAAGGCGGCGCCAAGCTCGGCCACCAGCTTCTCGGCCGCATAGGCTTCGTCGCCAAACCGCCCCTTCAGGTCGCGGGCGCACTGGCTGGCGTGCGAGGTCCAATGCGTGGCCTCGTGGGCCAACGTCCCGTAATAGGTAGCGCCGCTGCGGAAGGCCTCGAAGGGTGGTATCTGGATGCGGTCGAGGCCCGGGGCGTAGTAGGCCCGCGCGCCCCCGTGGCGGATGTCGGCACCTAGTCCGGCAAAGAACCGCTCGGCGCCGTCCACGCGCTCGGCCGGGGGCAGGACCGGCATGGCCGGGGCCTCGTAGCCGTCGACCTGGTCGGCGTTGAACACGGCGTAGCCGCGCGCCAGCACGCGGGAGCGGCGGCCGGTCGCCTCATCCGTCCCGTCCTCGCCCTCCAAGTCCTTCGGGTCGGTGATCTTCCAGAACACGATGCTGGTCGCCGTCTCGCCCTTGCGGACGCTGGCGCCTATTTCCTTCCACTGCTTGAAGGTTGCCCAGATATCAGACGGGTAGCCCTTTGCCTGGGCGGCGGCCCAAAGCATGATGGTGTTGATCCCGCGATACGGCTTGCGGCTGCTGGCGTTCATCGGCACGCCTGCGGCGCGGTGCCACGGCATTTCGTACGTGCCCGCCCCGGCCTCGATGGCGGCGACGATCTGGTCGGTGATGCGCTGGTGGATGTCGGCCCGCTCGGTGCTGCCGGTCATGTTGGTGCTGGTCATAGGGTCATTCCCTTTGGAAGGCTGGGGCGGTCCCCAGCCTGGTTGCAGTGATCTGGTGGCGTGGCTGGACCGTCAGCCGATCCAGCGGCCCCGGTTCAGGGTGTGCAGCCCGGTCCCGGCAGACTGCTTCACTCCGAGAACCCGGCCCTTCCGGGCGATGGCGCGGGCGGCGTTGGAACGGGCGGCGCGGGGCGTGTCGGCCTGCACGCGGACAGTGAAGGCGAAGAGCTGCGCGCCTGTCTGCTGCCAGTACACGAGGAAGCTGTTGCCGGAGGTCGTGTGCATAGGGTCATTCCCTGGAAGGGGCCGGGGCTGATCCCCGGCCGGGTGGCGCTGCGTGGGCTGGTCCGCGTGGCGCTAATCCATGTAACCGTTCGGGTAATGGGTCCGGCTGTGATCCCGGCAGCTCGGGCAGGGCTCAAGGTGGACGGCATCGCAGGCGATGCGGCGATGCTTGCCGGTGTAGTCGTCGCCGCCCTTCCAGGTGTTGAACACCACGAACCGGGCGGTCTGCCGCACGAACTCGCCCTCGGTCAGGCACGGGCCATAGGCGGAGAAGCGGCGAACGATGACGCGGGCCGGGGCCGGAACCGTGTTGCTGTTGGCAGCCGGGGCGAACGGCACGGGAGCAAGGATGGAGGCGATGTCCATAGGGTCTTTCCCTCTTATCTGCTGGGGCTTATCCCCTGCTGATGGATTATATCTAGGTCGTTACTGCCGTTTGGTCAACAGCATAGCCAATGAAATTAGTTTTTTTTTGTCCATTAATGTAAGTATTGACTATTGCTTGCTTCTTGATTACTAGCGCGCCTTGTTCGGCGCCTGGCCGGCAGGCCATCTTGAGCGTCGGTGTTGGCGGGACGCTCCTCGTCCCGACAGGTCCAGAACCGCTGGAAGCGCAGCGCAGGGCAAGGGCGGCGCAGCCGGGACCGGAGCCACGCGCAGCCCCGCTTGGGGCGAGCATGGCGAGGACCTACCCCTTGCCCGGAGCGAGCATTCCGGCACACGCGCTTGCGTCAGCGATGGAAGCCCGCAGGGACGAGCTACGCCGCTTGCGTGGCTCTGGGCGAAGCCCGACGTAGCGGCCCCGAAGGAGAGACGCTCAGCACCACACCTTCGAAGACATACATGCTCACCAGTTTCTCAGGTGACGGACAGCCCAGCAACGGTCGCTTCCACGGCTCTGGTACGCGAGAACGCACGAGCTTGCAAAGGAAAATACCTCGATAGTAGGGCTTCGCCAGCGAATCCTTGGAGCTGTCTCAGGACCCTACAGCCGCAAGGATGTTCGCTCCACCATCTCCGGCAGGAGAGGTGGCCTTGTCGTGCGAGGCGCTGCCCCGTCCGTGCTCGCTGGGCGCCTGCCCACGCATTGCCCTTGGTGAAAATCCCGACCTAGTCTGCCGTCGGCATAAAGTGGGCGGGACATCAGCTTGATCGAGGGCGCACGGCAGCTATCCAGGCAGCACATCAGTATCCGTGTGCCTTGGCACGACCGCCGCTGGGATGGCCACGTCTGCGACGATCCTGCGGCGAACACCTCGTGCGTAGTCCTGTCGCGCATCGCGAAGGACGGACGGGCCGACGGCGCACTGGCTGGCCGGGCGTTCGAGAGCCTGGATGAGCAAGATCTGCCGCCCTGCATCGAGGAGCGCGCGGGGTTCCTCTCGGCCCATGACGTGACCCTGCGAAAGCAGCACCCTTACAAGCAGATGAGCGAGGCGACGCACGGACACTTCGGGGTTACGCCGCTGCGCTTGGAGCCCTACTCGGCGGCGTGCGTCCCGTTCGGGTGGATGCTCCGGCAGGCGGTGGAGGGCAGCCCGAAGGAGCGGGTGAAGGGCAAGGCCGAGGCCCTTCGCCTGGGTTACGACCCGTCCCGCGAGCCCAACCTGCCATTCGACACGAGCTGGATCCAGGACCGCGACAACCAAGTGGTCATGCTCGACACCTTCTTCGGCGCGCTGAAGGAGAAGGACTCGCTTTGCTTCTTCTACGCCAAGCGCACACCGCTCTCCGAGGACAGCCGGAGGGTCATCGTTGGCGTCGGCCGGGTGACGGGCGTGGGCTGCCTGATCGACTACAACTACGAGCGGCCCGGCCCACTCAGCGGCGTGCTCTGGGAGCGGACGGTGCGGCACTCGCTGCGGCCGAAGGGCGGCGATGGCTTCCTCATGCCCTACCAAGAATTGCTGAAGTTGGCAGGCCAGGACCCATCTCTTGACCTGGAGGCCTGCGTCAGCTTCGCACCCGATGACCAGTTCTCTGCCTACTCCTACGGGGCGGAGCACCTGTCGGACGACGAGGCCATCGCGTCCCTGCTGTCCTGCGCCGTGAGCCTAAAGGCCGCCGCGGAACGGGTGGAGCTCGACGTATCGGGGCCGCTGGCGTGGATTGACCGCGAGCTCGCGCGTCTCTGGCGCGCCCGGGGGATCCACCCCGGACTCGGCAGTGCCCTCGCAGCCTTTGGGCTGCCGCACGGGGGCCTGCTCGCGTACGAGATCGTCCGCGTGGGAGCGAAAGAGGGCGCGCCCTTTGACGCTTTCGCGTTCATCGATGCGTTTGTCGCCGACCCGTCGCTGCTGCCAAGCGCGGACGGACTCGGATTTGGTAGCAGCTTTCGGGAGAAATGGCGGCTGCTGCCGCCAGGGAGGAGACTGCTCCTCGACCTCATCGCCCGGTGCTGCCTTACCGAGGAACAGGCCGTCCGTGCCTACCAGCCCGAGGAGAGGACCCTCTACCCGATCACCCCGGATGCTGAGATTCTCGCCAACCCCTACGTCCTCTTCGAGCGTGACGAGGCCTCCCCCGACCGGATCGATTTCGCGGTGATCGACCGCGGCGTGTTTCCGCCGGATGCAATCCGGGCGGTCCGTCCGCTCCCGCCGGGGACCGCCATAGCGGACGGCATCGATCCGCGCCGGGTGCGCGGCCTAGTGACCCGCCTGCTGGAGACCGCAGCGTCCCAGGGCGGCCACACCCTCCTGCCGCTCAGCTGGATCGCCAGGCTGTCGAGGTCAACACCTCTCGACCCGCCGTGCCACATCGACGAGGACGTGCTCCACATCAACGCGGCACGTCTCTCCGAGGCTCTTGAGGCCGCCACGACCGAGAACGGCCAGGCCTACAAACTCGCTCGCTACCGCGACGCCAAAGCCCTGATCGCGCGTGAGGTACGCCGGCGCGCGGCGGCCAGGCCACACGACCTGCAGCACCCCTGGCGCAAACTAATCGACCAAATCCTGGGGCAGGAGGAGAGCCCCGGAGAGGCCGAGTGGGCGGAAGAGGCCCGTGCTAGGTCGGAAAAGGAGGCCGCGCTTGCCCAGATCGCCGCGGGCCGCCTTACGATTCTCGTCGGTCCGGCCGGATCTGGGAAGACGACGCTGCTGCGGATCCTCTGCGACCTCCCCGAGGTATCTTCACGGGGCGTCCTGCTCCTCGCACCGACGGGAAAGGCTCGGGTGCGGCTGGAAGAGGCGGCAGGACGGCTCGGTGAGGGCAAGACCCTGGCCCAATTCCTCTCCCGACTGCGACGCTACGACGGAAGGTGCGGCCGCTATTACGTCAACCCGCAGGAGCCCCGCGAGAAGGGTTATCGGACTGTCGTGGTCGACGAGTGCTCCATGCTCACTGAGGACCAGCTTGCCGCCCTGCTCGACTCCCTGGAGGGTGTCGAGCGTCTTGTGCTCGTGGGTGACCCCCGCCAGCTCCCTCCAATCGGAGCCGGGCGCCCGTTTGTGGACATATGCAGGCACCTCGCCCCTGCCGACTCGCCGCCGGTCTTCCCGCGCGTGGCGTCCGGCTATGCGGAGCTCACCATCATCGGCCGCCAGCGCGGCGCTGGGCGTGGGGATGTCCTGCTTGCACGCCAGTTCAGCGGAGAGGCGCTGGATGCCGGTTCTGACGAGGTGTGGGACCGGCTGAAGGCGGGCTCCCTCGATCACGTCTGCACGGCCGCTTGGTCGGGCCTCCCGGCCGTCGGGCAGGTCCTGACCGACGAGCTAGTCAGGAGCCTCGGCCTTTTAGGTCCCGACGACGAGATAGGCTTCGGCGTCAGCGTTGGCGGCACCGGGCACGAGGGCCGTGTTTTCTACTGGCCGAAGAAACCAAATCGCGACGACCCCGGGGCGGCGGCCGCCAGCCACGACTGGCAGGTGCTCTCGCCCGTCCGCGCGTCCCTCGCGGGCGTCGACGCCCTGAATCTCGCAATCCAACGGACCTTCCGTGCCTCGACCAGGGAGTACGCGGAGGAGAGCGGCTGGCACGTCAAGATACCTCGCCCCGCTGGGCCGCAGGGACTGCTGTACGGCGATAAGGTGATCAACGTCAGGAACAACGGGAGGCGGCGTACCTATCCGAAGGCGGACTGTTGATGTTCGCTGAGATCTGACCCGGCGTTTTCGTCGAGATTTGACCCG